>JBKPLX010000115.1:0-11558 GCA_046731855.1 Verrucomicrobiota bacterium
AATCCGCCGCAACGACGGAGGAAGATGTCACAGATGAAGACGAAGAGTTGGTCGAAAAATGCCTGGAGATCATTCGCCAGGAAAAACGCGCCTCCACTTCGTTGCTTCAGCGCCGCCTTCGACTCGGCTATACGCGCGCTGCGCGAATCGTTGATATTCTGGAGCAGCGCGGTATTTTAGGTCCCGGCGAAGGCGCCAAACCACGCGAAATTCTGGTCGATCTCGATGCTGCCGTTTAGCCGCTATTTTCTGCGCAATGACGATAGAAGGGCTTGGTAAAAAATTTCAGGAAGCGAGGCTCGCGAGGAACCTTACGCTCGACGAAGCAGCCCGAATGACAAAGATTCGTCCCGCGCGGCTGGCAGAGATTGAGGCGGATGATTTTTCCCAATTTCCAAGTCTTGCATACGCAAAAGGTTTTCTTCTCATCTACGGCAAATTTTTAGATGTCGACGTCACGCCGTATCTGGACGCGTTTGAAGATTCTGAGCGAATGACGGTCGATGGCTACTCGTATCTCCAGGAAAATCGCCCTGAGAAGCCAGTCAGTGCACCGGTTATTCGGCGCCGCCGGCCCACAACAACCAGCCACGAGCGCATTTCACCGATGCCGCTCATTTTCGGTGTGCTCGTGTTGGTAGTCGGCTTCTCCGTAATGAAGTTGATTCTCAACGTGCGGCGGCTCGCGCCTGGACAAGCGGACTCCACTGCACAGGTGTCGCCGAGTGCATCGCCGCTTCCAAGTCCCAAGGCCGGGCAACCGGGGGCGACCGAAGCGTCACCAGGAGCTGTTGCATCCGCCCCGACAGTCGCACCACCGGCGTCGGTTGCTCCGACAGTTGTGCGAAAAGCTGTTGCAGCAGGTTCGCCAGGCCCGAGTGAACCAGAAGTGCGTAAGGCCAAGCCTGTGCGCCCTGAAGACCTGGCGCAAGCGCCGCCGCAGACAAATTCATCCCCCGCGGAATCAAGCGAACAAAATCGGGTTGCCATTCGACCGCTGAAAAGAACCTATGTAAAGGTGACTGTTGGCGAGAATGACGGAAGTCCCGCCTTCGAACGGTGGGTATCTCCGGCAGATGGCCCCGTGGAATTTCGCGGGAAACATGTCTCGATTCGCGTCCTCGATCCTGACGCTGTCCAGATCACAAAGAATGGAAAGGCGTTGGAGGACGGCGATCAGGACGTGACGGTCAATTAATAACGGCGGCAGAATTTAGAAACGCCCGACGCTCAACGCCCAACATTCAACGCTGAACCAGAGAGCTGGGAATTGTACGTTGGGCGTTCCACATTTGATATTTTTTCTGGCTCAGAAATGAAGAGAAGTACCAACGCGACGGACTTTGCCCGCAAAACGAAGGTCGGCATGATCAGTCTTGGCTGCGCGAAGAACCTTGTCGACGCGGAGATCATGCTTGGCAGCGTGTTGCAGCGAGGCATGGAAATCACTTCGCGCGCAGAGGATGCCGACGTCCTGGTCATTAATACTTGTGCGTTCATTGATTCAGCCAAGGAGGAATCCATCGAAGCGATTCTGGAGGCGCACCAACAGCGCGGCTTGAACAAGCGATCCGGTCAAAAACTCATCGTCAGCGGCTGCATGTCGCAACGGTTCGCGCGCGAACTGCGAGAAGAATTGCCCGAAGTCGATGAGTTCATCGGATTGGATCAGGTGGCGCAGCTTGGTGAGATTGTGGAGAAGATTTCAAGAAAACGCCCAAGGCTTAACACCCAACCTTCAATGCCCAACGCTGATGGCTCGATGTTGGGCGCTGGACGTTGGGCGTTGGACGTTGATTTGGATAACAGTGATGCCTGTCTCGCTTTTGCTGACAAGCGCCCAACCTACGTTCCCGATTACGACACGCCGCGCTTCAGGCTTACACCGACGCATTCCGCCTACGTAAAGATTGCCGAGGGCTGCAATCATCCGTGCAGTTTTTGCGTGATTCCACAGATGCGTGGCAAACACCGCAGCCGCACGCCACAATCGGTGCTAACCGAAATTCGTGGACTCGTCAGCGAAGGCGTTCGGGAAATCAATTTGATCAGCCAGGACACGACCTACTACGGAATGGATCTTTGGACGACGAAGGCCGGGCCCCGTCAACCAGTGGACTCGACATGCGGCCCAACGCTTGCCGGCCTTCTTCGCGAAATCCAAGAAATCGAGGGCGACTTCTGGGTGCGCCTGCTATATACGCACCCGGCGCATTGGAGCGATGAACTCATTGAAACCATTGCGCAATGCGACAAGGTCGCGCGCTACATCGATATTCCTCTGCAACATATCGACGACTCGATGTTGGGACGCATGCGACGGGAAACTTCGCGTCAGCATATCGAAGACTTAATTCAAAGACTGCGCGGCGGAATTGCGGGCGTCTCGTTGCGCACGACTTTTATCGTCGGATTTCCCGGCGAAACCGACGAGGAATTCGCCAGTCTTCTCGACTTCATCCGGCGCATCCGATTCGAGCGACTCGGAATATTCAAATATTCACAGGAGAAAGGATCGCGCGCTGCGAAAATGCCAGGCCAGATTCCTGTAAAAATTAAGAACGCGCGCTACCGGATGGCGATGTCGATTCAGGGAGAAATCGCGCATGAAACTGCTCGGGAAAAAACTGGCAGGGAATTGAAATTATTGGTGGACCAACCGCATGTTGCGCGGAGCGAAGCCGATGCTCCGGATGTTGATGCGCGCGTCATTTTGTCGAAAGAAGCTCCCGTCGGAGAGTTCGTTCGGCGAACGATCATGGGAAGCCGCGGCTACGATCTGCTGGCCTGAGTCAACTGCTGACCAAAGGGATTTTTTCGCGTACTTAACACGTGACAGCAGTCTTTTTCCTGAGCAAACTTCTTGGTACTTATTTCGCTAATGACCGAACCAAACTAACCGAAAAAATTAACGACCCGCATTTCCGTAGCTCCTGACGTTGCGGAAAAACCGCCGGAGGCAAATGCGAAATCGCGTGACACAGTGCGAATCCAGTTGCCGGTTCGTGAGCCGCCGGTTCACGTTTTGACTGAACCGCAACCTGCTGTTCAGGAAGGGTCCGCGCCATTCTTCCAGCCGCCACAACCTCCACCGGTGCCGTTAAGCGCTGCGGTCACGCCCGCACCAGATCTGCCGCCGTCGGGGCCGATAAAAGAGACAGTTCGCATCCCCCTTCCCACGGTTCAGATGAGAAAGACTCAACCGCTTGTCGCCATGCCCGAGGTGGCACCCCAGAGTCCTTCAATCGCTGTGGCGACGGAGGATAAAAATCCAATGCGGCTGTGGTGGGTGTTGCTTGGTGTTTCTGCCGCGATTTTGATTATTCAGATTTGGACTTATCTTTCTTAAAGCTATGGATAATTCCTCTGTTATTAAGCTCGATGAATCCAATTTTGATCGTGAAGTGACACAGGGCGACAAGCCTGTGATCGTCGATTTTTGGGCGGAATGGTGTGGTCCCTGCAAAATGATCGCACCGTTGCTGGATGAGATTGCGCACGAAAAAGCCGACGCAGTAAAGGTCGCAAAGGTTAACGTGGACGAGAACCAGAGCCTTTCGATCAAGTACAATATTCGCGCGATTCCGGCGTTGCTCTTTTTCAAGAACGGCCAACTGCGTGATCAAGTCACCGGAGTCACAAGCAAGAAAGACTTGTTGAATCGAATCGAAGCCCTCGCCTGAGGGAATTTTTCGAAAATTTCCAAGGGACTATTGGCAATAGCCAGCCGGCGCTTGGCGACGGCTGCCGTGCGTGAGGTGGCCGCTAGAAGCTGATCTTTAAGATGCGTCCGTCCGTGCCTACGAGCCATCCGGCTTTGGGAGTGGCAAAAGCTACCGCCCAAAAGCCGCTCACCCCGGGCAACGCGAACCACGTGGTTCCCTCGTCGGGAGTCCACGCCGCGCCTCCATCATTGGCGGTAATGACTACCGCTCGGCCAAGGTTGTCCCCGGGGGCGTTACCGGTTCGGCCCACGTAGCTCAGCCCGAAGATGGCTCCGGTTACCGGCGGAGGATTGGTAAGGGTCCAGGTCTGGCCGCCATCGCTCGAAGTAGCAGTACGCGCATTATTGGGATCACCGGGATCCAAATCGCCACCGCCGACAATCCCACGAAACGGATCACGAAAATCAACGGTAAACGCGCCTGCGGTGGGCGAACTTATCAGAGGCGTGACATACGCGTTCCAAGTGTCGCCTCCGTCTCTAGTGGCCAGCACCCTGGCAACGTCCGATCCACCTGTACAAATCCACGCGTTTCTCCCGCCTTGTGTTGTAACGCAAGTACCACTCGACGCGAAGGAGGCTTCGCCCGGCAACGCCGGCGGCATATTGTTACTGATATCCTGCCACGTTGTACCGTCGGTAGTGCGCACGTCCGGGAACACCCCATTCACCGAATCGCTGTGTGCAATGCCCCGGTGCGGCGTCCAGAACGCGAAACCGTCGTAAAAGGCACTCGGATTCTGATTTTCAAACTGAATTGTCCAGGTCGCGCCGCCGTCTTCTGTCTTATAGATGCGGAACTCTGTTGGATCCCCAGACGTTCCTATTGACATCAAATAGGCAACATCGGCGCTGAAAGCTTGCACATCGCGAAATTGCAGCGCTTCCGCGCCCGGCACGACATCGGCTCGCCACGTTTGACCGCCGTCAGTGGTGACGGTGAACGTACCGGCGCGGCCGCACGCCCAGACCACTCGCGGATTTACTGGCCACACCGCGATCAGACCGTTGGTGGTGCCGCTGTTTTGCAGAGTCAGTGTGGGTTGATGAAGACGCGTTGGCGAGAGCTCCTGCGCGCTTAGAATTCCGCACGTGAGCGCCGCAATAAGAAAAGTAGCGAATTGTTTGTACATGGCGATTCCTCCAAAAGGCAATTCGCGGCCGCGGTCTACGCTGGTTGTGGGGAGCATCAAACTCGTCGCTACGACAACCGTTTATGCCGGCCCTGATTCATATTCTGGGAACTTCGCTCGGTCATTCCCGTAGAATGAGGTGAACTGGAAACCAATGGGACTAAGACTCATAAAAAAAAGAAAGCCATCGATGAAAGCGAAAACATCACGTTTTGATAACCTGGTCGCTCGTTATTATCCGGCCGTTTACAGCTTCGCTTCTCGATTGACCGATGATCCTCGGGAAGCAGTTGCCTTAACGCGCTACGCCTTCAAAAACACGCAGAAGCAAATCCGAAACCGTCGCGATGAGACCGCGCTTGCGACAATCCTTATATCCGCTGTAATCCGCGCAGGTCTTACGGCAGCTTGATCCAAAGTTCCTGTCGAACCAAATCGAGGGGCTGGAATAGAAGAATTTTTGTTTCGCAAAAAGTGGTAGGGACACGGCGCCACAGCGTCCGGGTACGCGTAGCGCGCCGACCCTACCAAAAAAATGCGCCCTGCGCGCCTCAAACGCGCAATCTGCGGCTCCGAAGGCCGAATGGTATGCCATGTAGACTTATTTTCGTTGCCGTTGTGCTACGGATTTCAGGTCGGATTACCCAAGTTTTGAATTTCAAGCCGAGATCAAGCCCTGTTACACTTCTCTAAACAACTTCCAACTTTTGATTATGGCGCAGTCATCAGTCAGCGGTCTTCCTCACGGAGTGGAAATCACGGGCGCGATCGCAACGGGTTACGAGGAAATTCTCACGCCCAAAGCGTTGTCGTTCGTGGCGAAATTGCATCGTGCGTTTGAGGCGCGCCGCCGTGAAAGTCTCAGACGTCGGCAAGCTCGACAGGAGGCATTCGACCGTGGTGAGTCGCTCGATTTCCTAACGGAAACCAAACACATTCGCGAGGGCGATTGGAGCTGCGCGCCCGTTCCAAGCGATTTGCAGGACCGCAGAGTGGAAATCACCGGGCCGACCGACCGTAAAATGGTGATCAACGCCCTCAATTCCGGCGCGAAAGTTTTTATGGCTGATTTCGAAGACGCCAATGCGCCGACCTGGGCGAACATGGTGGAAGGCCAGATCAATTTGCGGGACGCGATTCGGCGCACGATCACATTCACCAATCCGGAAGGAAAAGAATATCGGCTCAACGATCGCACCGCCGTCCTATTCGTTAGGCCGCGTGGCTGGCATCTGGACGAAAAACATCTCCTCGTCGATGGCGAGCCAGTGGCCGGCGCGTTCTTCGATTTCGGTCTCTTCTTTTTTCACAATGCCAGAGAACTGATCGAGCGTGGGAATGGCCCCTATTTCTACCTGCCCAAAATGGAGAGCCACCTCGAGGCGCGCATTTGGAACGACGCTTTCAAGCTGGCGCAGGATGAGCTTGGCATTCAACACGGCACCGTCCGTGCGACGGTCCTAATTGAGACCATTCCGGCCGCGTTCGAAATGGACGAGATTCTTTATGAGCTGCGCGATCATTCTGCCGGGCTCAACTGCGGTCGCTGGGATTACATTTTTTCCTGCATCAAAAAATTTCGGCGCAAACCGGATTTCCTGCTGGCCGATCGCGCAGTGATTACGATGACGACACATTTCATGCATTCATATTCCTTGCTCTGCATCAAGACTTGTCATCGCCGGAAAACTTTCGCGATGGGCGGAATGGCAGCACAGATTCCGGTCAAGAATGATCCGCGCGCGAACGAAGAAGCCTTTGCCAAGGTGCGGGGGGACAAGGAACGCGAAGCCGGCGACGGCCACGACGGGACCTGGGTGGCGCACCCGGGAATGGTCCAGCTCGCGACCGAAGCATTTGATCGCCTGATGCCGCAGCCGAACCAAATCTCGCGCCAACGTGAAGATGTCGATGTTTCTGCGAAAGACCTGCTCGATTTCGCACCGCGCGGCCCGATCACCGAACAGGGTCTGCGCACGAACGTGAGCGTGGGCGTGCAATATCTCGAGGCGTGGCTGCGCGGAAGCGGCGCCGTCCCGATTTTCAATTTGATGGAGGACGCCGCCACGGCGGAAATCTCTCGCGCGCAAGTCTGGCAATGGATTCGACATCCCGACGGAAAACTGAGCGACGGCCGCAAAGTGACGAAGAAACTTTTTCGCGAAGTGCTGACAGAAGAACTGACGAAAATTAAGGAAGCGATCGGTGTCGATCGCTTCGCCAAAGGGAAATTCGAAATCGCACGCGATTTGTTCGACACGATGACCACCGACGACGAGTTCCCGGAATTTCTAACGTTACCAGGTTATGAGAAACTCAACTGAAGCGGACGCGCGCTGGCGCGGAATAACACGACCCTATTCGTTGGCAGACGTGGAGCGCGTGCGCGGCAGCCTGCGCATCGAGCATACGCTCGCTCGACGTGGCGCAGAAAAACTTTGGCAACTGTTGCAGAACGAAGATTACGTCGCGGCCCTGGGTGCGCTAACCGGTAATCAAGCGATGCAACAGGTTAAAGCGGGCCTGAAAGCAATTTACGTGAGCGGCTGGCAGGTGGCCGCAGACGCAAATCTAGCTGGCCAAATGTATCCTGATCAAAGTTTGTATCCGGCGAACAGCGTGCCGGAGCTCGTTAGGCGAATCAATCAAGCCTTGCAGCGAGCCGATCAAATTTACCACGCCGAAGGTAGCGCCGAGATCGACTGGTTCGCACCCATCGTAGCCGACGGCGAGGCCGGTTTCGGTGGACCGCTGAATGTTTTCGAGTTGACGAAGGCAATGATCGAAGCCGGCGCGGCCGGCGTACATTTCGAAGATCAACTCGCGAGCGAGAAAAAATGTGGACACATGGGAGGCAAGGTGTTGGTGCCGACGTACACCGCCATCAAGCATCTCGTCGCCGCGCGTTTAGCGGCCGATGTTTGCGACGTGCCGACGATCCTGATCGCGCGCACTGATGCGAACGGAGCCGCCCTCCTGACGAGCGACGTGGACGAGTGCGATCGCGAATTTCTCACCGGCGAACGAACGCCGGAAGGCTTCTTTCGCGTGCGCGCGGGGCTGGATCAGGCGATCTCGCGCGCGCAAAGCTATGCGCCGTTTGCCGATCTGATCTGGTGCGAAACGAGCGAACCGAGTTTGGCGGAAGCAAAGCGATTCGCCGAGACCGTGCACGCAAAATTTCCTGACAAGCTTTTAGCTTACAATTGTTCGCCGTCGTTTAACTGGAAGAAGAAACTTGACGGCGCCAGCATTGCAAAATTTCAACGCGAGCTGAGCGCGATGGGTTACAAGTTTCAATTTGTTACGCTCGCTGGATTTCACGCGCTCAACGCCAGTATGTTTAATCTGGCGCGCGATTATCGCGACCACGGCATGGCGGCGTATGCAGTATTGCAGGAGGCGGAATTCGCCGCCGAAAGCGATGGTTACTCGGCGACGAAACATCAACGCGAAGTCGGCACCGGTTACTTCGATCTGGTGGCGCAAATTATTTCCGGCGGCGACAGCTCGACCACAGCGTTGGACGGATCGACCGAAGCGGAGCAGTTCCGTTGAATGCAAGATCGACAATCGCCGGCGAACAGGTCGCGCAAGGTTCTTGCACTCTAACCGACAGTCGTCTTGCCGCGCGTTGCGCCGAAATCGCCCAGCAAGCTTTTTTCGACTACCAAACGCGTTTCAACGTCATCACCCGGCGTGCGCGAGAACGTTTTTTGGCGCGCGATTGGGCCCGCAGTTTTGATGACGCGGCCGAGCGCCTGCATTTTTACAATGATGTTCTCGACGGCCTAACAAATCGCATCCGCAAATTGATGGGAGTGCGTTTGCCGGAACGCAGTATCTGGACAGGGACCAAAGCCGTTTACTCATCGCTTATCGCGCGCTCGCCGGCGTGGGAAATCGCCGAGACATTTTTCAATTCGTTAACGCGCCGCGTTTTTGCCACTGATGGCGTCGACCAGGCCATCGAATTTGTCGACACCGATTTCGACGCACCCCCGTCGAGTGCCCCGATCACTGTCGCGAAAATTTATCGGGGCCAAAGCCTGCCCGAACTGCTGTGTTCGGCGTTAACGGATGCCTTTGAGGAAATCTGCTGGAACGACCTGGGGAAGACAGCGAAACTGGCTGCAGCGAGGATTGAACCGGCGCGCGCGGCGAAAAACTCGCAACCCGAACTGGAGATTGTGTCGAGTGTTTTTTATCGCGGACGCGGCGCCTATTTGGTGGGACGCGTCCTGCGCGAAGGAGAGTTGCCCTTACCCATCGCGCTTTGCCTTCGTCACGAAAATGAGCGCGGCATCATCCTCGATGCGTTGCTACACGGAGATGTCGATCTTGCGATTTTGTTTTCGTTTACCCGCTCCTACTTTCGAGTGGCGGCTGAATGTCCTTATCGGCTTGTGCGTTATCTCCAGCAATTGATGCCTCGCAAGCGTCTAATCGATCTTTACAACGCCATCGGTTTTCATCGGCACGGTAAAACTGAATTTTACCGCGATTTCATCGCGCACCTGCGCAAGTCGACCGATCGTTTCGTCGTGGCCGAGGGAGCTCGCGGAATGGTGATGAGTGTTTTCACGCTGCCAAGCTACGATGTCGTTTTTAAACTGATCAAAGATCGATTTGATTTGCCGAAAGATAGCACCCGCGAGGATGTGCGGCGGCGTTACCGACTGGTTTTCGAACACGATCGCGCGGGACGATTGGTCGAAGCGCACGAATTCGAGCATTTGCGCATCCCAGCGGACCGGTTCGACCCGGAGTTGCTGGCCGAGCTTTTGCGAGATGCGGCTTCGATTGTGAAGATGGATGGCGGCGACGTCATCATCGCGCACGCCTATGTCGAGCGTCGTCTTCGACCGCTCAATCTTTTTTTCGGGGAAAACAAGGCGGAGGCAATCGCGGCTGCCGGACGCGACTACGGGCAATCGATTAAAGATCTTGCCGCCTCCAATATTTTTCCGGGGGACCTGCTCACGAAAAATTTTGGCGTGACCCGGCATGGCCGCGTCGTCTTTTACGATTACGATGAGCTTTGTTTTCTGACCGATTGCCATTTTCGCAAAATGCCGGAAGCGCAGACTCCGGAGGATGAAATCGCCGCCGAACCGTGGTTCTCTGTGCGTGAGCATGACATTTTTCCCGAGGAATTTTTGCAATTCCTGGCTTTGCCAAAGCCTGCCCTGGCTGCGCTTCTTGAACATCACCGCGAGATTTTTGAGGCCGATTTTTGGCGCGGCATTCAGCGGCAAATCCAGGCGGGTGAAATTCCAGAGGTGTTCCCTTACAGAGCGGAGCGACGACTGGCGAATGACTAGGCACTTTCCGTCAGATCCGCAAATAACTCGTTGTAGTTTTCACAGTAAAAACGCGTAACGAAACGGCGTTTTGTAAATTCCCAGTGGTGGAAAATTCGATGTTACTGGGAATGCGCCCGACGCGGCTCGAACACGCAACCTACGGCTCCGAATACCGATGACTAACGCCGAGCTTCACGGTGGCTGGCTTCGGGAAACCGCAACCGGTGAACTCCTGCCATAAGGGCCGTGGGTAGCGACTTCTGCGGTCATTTCGCAGAGAGACTGTGTAAGATATTCGACTTTGTCAGGAATTCCGACGTAAAGGACGGCGTCATGGTTATCAGTAAGATTTGTACGGAAAAAAGGGAGGATTGTTTGTAACTCCTAGCTCCGCACTCTACAACGATCAGATCAAAACTTTAATTCAGCTATTCTTTGTTTGGGTTGAATCATACAGGCACGGAATAGACCTTTCATAACTTAACAAGTAACGCCTTGTGAGCTAAGGGGCTTAAAAGCTAAAAGGCGCCTATCAACCGCGGTTCACCTGTTATCCATTTAAAGTCTAAGTTATAGGCTTTGGCAAGCCGATTCCCTATTGCCGCGATAACATCCGCCGGTCTAGGACGGGATCCAGTGGCTCTATCTCATTGACCCTAAGACGTGTTATACTTCCCACCTTGACATGTGCTTTTGCTTGACGATGTTCCCTTTCACCAGCATGATGTCAATAGGGGAGACATCGAAAACGCGCTTGCGGAATCATCAACACTCGACTGCCTTTACCTAGGTGTACGCGTTCGCTGTCGGAAACCTTAACAGTTTCCGTTGAGACATCGCCTCACTTTTATCTTTGGTGCAACCTTTTTTGCAATGACAAACGATATGCATTCAACGCGTTGGGTAACAGGTCGCGTAATTGCCATTACCGACCTTATGAGACATGTAACGTCCACTTTCTCACTTATCCTTGCCGGTCTGTGCGGTGCGGTCTTTGCCGCCAATGCGCAGGTCAACGTTACCCAGTATCACAACCATAGTTCACGTGATGGCCTTTATGTCGATTCGGCTTTCACGCAATCGGCCGCCGCGAACCTGACGCGCGACTTAAACTTCAACGGTACGATCGTAGGCAATGTTTTGACGCAACCGCTTTACATCGAGGGCGGTCCAGGCGGCAGGGCGATGGTCATTGTAACGACGGCATCGAATAATGTATATGCGCTCGACGCTGTGAACGGCACCATTATCTGGCAGCGAAACGTGGGTCCTCCAGTGCCGGCAGACCAAATCCACTGCACTGAGGTTGGTTCCGCGGGGATCACCGGCGCGCCTGTTATCGATCTTGCTTCACGGGCGCTCTTTTTGAACGCGTTGACCACGCCCGATGGCGGC
>JBKPLX010000116.1:0-7362 GCA_046731855.1 Verrucomicrobiota bacterium
CGTTCTGGCCCCGTTGCTGCAGCAGCTCGAATGCTCTGAACAATGTTTCTGTGTTTTTTTCTCTGGCCAATCGCCCCGCGTAGAGAAGCAGTGTCTGTTCGCGGCCGACGCCTAACGATCGACGAGTCGCAACCCCGTCATGGGGCACAGGTTTGAAAATCTCGGTGTTCACCCCGAGCCGCACGGGTCGCACATTGCGCACGCCCCATTCGGAAAGCAGGTCGCTGAGCGTTTCTGACGGCACCAGCGTGGCTTGAAAGCGATTGTATAGTTTGCGCACATAAGCACGCGTCAATTTCATAGCTCGCTGCGTACCCCGTTTGCCAAGAAATTTCGTGCCTCCACGCAAATACGCTTCCGGGAAATGGGAGTGATAAAAACCAACGACCGGCACGCTCAGCGCGCGACCGGCGGCAATTGCTTTCCATCCGATCTGATACGGATCGCTTGATTCGATCAGGTCTGGACGTTCGCGCTCCAGGATTTCTTCGATGGCGCGTAGATTTAGCAGTGCCCGATATCGCGAGCTCCTCGACACCAATGGGGAGCGAATCGAATAAACTCGCGACCGTGCATTTGTTGTCACCTGAGTTTTCGGCCCGGGAACAATGAGCACGTGCGCATCGTCAGGCGAACAATTGCTGATGTACGCGATTTTCTCGTGCACATACCGTTTTACTCCTCCGCTTAGAGGAGAGTAGAACTGGGTCAGGTCGCAGATTTTCACGTTTTTGTCACCCTGCAAAGTCGAAGCATCTCTGATGGGTAGCTGTCCGTTGGACCAAAAAGTTAGAGATTCCTCGACTCCTTTCGGAATGACAAGAAAAGGCGACGATTGCGCGACGAGCAATCAAGCATCGGATCCCAGTTCGCTCAGGTATTTCTCGGCGTCCATGGCCGCCGCGCAGCCCGAGCCGGCCGCCGTCACCGCCTGCTTGTAAACGCGATCGGCCACGTCGCCCGCCACGAACACGCCAGGGTGTCTGCTCTCCGCCAGGTTCTTCGTAATCAAGTAACCGTCCGAATCCATGTCAAGCTTACGTCGAAATGCCTTGGTGTTGGGATCGTGACCGATTGCCACAAACACACAGGCCACGGCTAGTTCCCGTTCTTCGTTCGTCTTCACGTTGCGCAAGCGCACGGCGCGCATTTCGCCTTTTTCGTCCGGAATGTATTCGGTAACGACAGTGTCCCAGATCGGTTCAATCTTTTTGTTCGCAAAGACGCGGTCCTGCATGATTTTGGAAGCCCGCATCTTGTCGCGTCGATGAATCAAATAGACCTTTGAAGCGAAGCGGGTGAGGAACAATGATTCTTCCGCCGCGGAATCGCCCCCACCGACGACGCAAACCGGCACGTTCTTGTAAAATGCGCCGTCACAGGTGGCGCATGAAGTCAGTCCGTGACCGATTAGTTTCTGTTCGTTCTCGAGTCCCAGATATCGCGCCGAAGCTCCACTCGCGATGATCAGCGCTTCGGTTTCCAACCATTCATCGTCGGCTTTAATCCGAATATGCCGATTGCTGGCATCGAAATCGGTCGCTTCGGCGTATGAAAACCGGGCACCAAATTTCTCGGCCTGTTTGTGCATGTTCAGGACGAGCTGAGGCCCATCGATTCCCTCCGGAAAACCGGGATAATTTTCAACGAGCGTAGTGGTAGAGAGTTGTCCGCCCGGATGGCGACCTTCCAGCACTAACGGGCTCAGGTTCGCACGCGCGGCATAAATCGCTGCGGTCAATCCGGCGCAGCCGCTTCCAATAATGATCAGTCTTTCCATCAATAAAACTTAGCACACACCGCAAGTTGTTGCCGCAGGGAGGGCGTTGTCATTAATGCCTCGGTAAGCTATTGCGGCCGAAGCCACATGACACGCCAGATGCGTGAAGACATGGGCACTACGACGTCACGTTCACGCCAATTTCATGCAAGCCTGCTACACCGGAAAACGGGCCTCTATCTTCTTCCCAGTTTTGCACATCGCCTTTTCCGTCGGTGGCCCGGACGACTAGCGTGTAATAGCCTGCCGCATCTGGCATCCATTCGGTTTTCCAGAGCGACCACGCCAGATTGCCTCCGGAATAATGGATCTCGGCGTCACGCCAGGATTTGCCACCGTCGCTGCTAAATTCCACGCGCGAGATACCACGGTTACCACCGTAGGCAATCCCCTTCACTTCAATCGGCCCGTTCAATTTGCCTAACGAAAACGACGACCAGGCGTCAGGCACGTCAATTCTCGATCTTGTCGGCGTGATGAAATCGGGTCCCCAGCCTTGTGCTTCGTAGAATCCTTTCGCGCTCGCGTCGGTCACTTCGATTCGGGTGAGCCATTTCACATGTTTTTCGCCGAAGTAACCCGGGACGATGAGACGCAACGGGTAACCGTGCCGATCTGGCAACTCCGCGCCGTTCATTTCATAAGCAAGCAGGGTGGTCGGTTCCAAGGCCTTCTCGAGCGGAATCGTATCAGTGTAATTATCAACTCCATGAAAGCGCACGCGCGCGGCACCGGACAGCGACACCGCGCGATCCAGAACGTCCCGCAACGGAAAACCCTTCCAGACAGCGTTGCTGATCAGTCCCGCATCCAAACCGTTGCTAATGCACATCAGGGTTGTTTCCTGCTCCTTCGTTTCGAATCCCAATAGATCGTCGAATCGCCACGTGGCGGCGTTCTTCACGAGACCACCTACTTCAAGGTGCCAAAGATCGACGTCCACCCGCGGGTCGACCACATTCTTAGTCACACAATAAAACAATTCGTTAGGCGTGATCGGCTGAACGATACGACCTTTGTACTGCGTGCCGTCATAGCTAAACGTCGCAGTACGATAAAGCTTGCGAGCCAACGCAATCCCGCCGCCCGTAACTGCAGCTCCGATCGCGCCCAGCACAAAGGCACGCCGGCCGATCACAGGACTGAATTCGTAGTCCCGGTTTCCGATTCTTCCTTGTGCAAGAAATCGAAAACCAACGACTAACGTGCGCTCGAACACAAAAACGCAAAGCGCGAAACCGACCAGCGTGACCAGGCGCGCCGCGCCGATGGGCAGGCCAATGTAACTGGTGCCCAAAACCGGCCAAAGCGCGATTGCAAACACAACTATCGGCAACAAAACGAAGATCGACATGGTCCAAAGCGCTGAAGCTCGCGCAGGATTGCGCCGCGAGAACAATCCAAGGATTGCTCCGCCAATTGCACCAACGACGAGCTGACCAACTATCGTCGATCCAACGCCGAGCTGCTTGAGATGATTGTAACCACCCACCTTGCCCATAAGGGAAAGAAACGGCCCGGGCGGGATGAAAACCGAAAGACGATCTCCGATGATCACGAGCGGCGTAGCCACGCCAAGCACAGCGAGCAATAACATTGCCGTTGTCATCACGATTCCGGCGAGTAATCCCGCAAGTAGCCCAGCGAAAATTACCTTCGTTGCACTCACTCACGGAGAATATGAGTTGTAGAGGCGCGTGTGCCAAGCGCCTGGTTCTTCACTCAGCGTTTGACACAAAGGCCGCTACACCGTCGGGAGGATGGTTTTTTGCAGCAGAAAGAATCTTCCGCACGCGCTCTACTACCATCGCGGAAGTAACCTGCTTCATGCAGGCGTGATCAAACGGGCATTGGCTCAAGCGACGGTAATTGCATGGCGAACACGGTAAATCCACGCGCACGACCGATTCCGGTCTCTCGTAAGGCCCGATGTGAACTGGATTGGTCGGCCCGAAGACACTGACCATCGGTTTGCCAAGCGACGCAGCAACATGCATCGAGCCGGAATCGTTAGTGACAGCGACCTCGGCACGTCGAATCAGCGCTGCCAAATCTGCGGGCGTTGTTTTTCCCGAAAGATCGCATGCCCCTGGGGCCGCAGCGGCGATTTCTCGGCATCGCTGCTGATCGCGCACGGTGCCTGCCAACGCGACAGCAAATCCGTCCTGAAGAAATTGCCGCGCAACACCAGCGAATCCTTCAATTGTCCAATGCTTGGTCTCCCAAATTGTGCCAGGAACAAGGACGACAAGCGGTTTAGACGCCGGCACGCCGTGCTCCTCCAGCAATCGATTCACCCTGTCGGAAGCCTGCGGCGAGAGGTGCATAGTCAGATCGGGAGGATTATCATCGAGGCCAAGTAAGGGCGCGACCCACAGGTACCGATCGATCGCATGAACATCGAGCGTCGGAATGGGAATGCGGTGCGTGTAAGCGATCCACGAACCTTCGCGCGCGCCGCGCCAGCCATGGTTAGGGACGTTCTTGAGATCGTGTTCAGCGGAGATTGTCACACCGCGCTTGATGGGCCGATCAAATCCAATGCGCACATGCGCGCCGCTAACGAGAGTAAAAAAAGCCGAACGCACCTGGCCATGCATGTCGATGACCAATTCGTACTTCGCACGGCGAATTTGTTTCAGCAGATCGACAAACGACAGAAACGCACGCCATCGTCGGCCGCGCTTCGAGAAATCGCGGCGGGCAAAAAGAACGACATTGGAGAGCGCAGGATGATAGCGTACGACTTCCGCGTTTTCCGGCGTGATCAGCCAGTCGATCCGCGCCCGCGGATACCGCGCCCGCAGTTTCACGAGCACCGGAAGTGTATGCACCACATCGCCCAGCGCTGAAGGTTTAATCAGCAAAATCCTCGAGAATTCCGCTGATCGCAGCGCCAATGCGTCAGAATTCTTTGGGGATTCAATCTGACCGTTCACAAAGGGGTTTTTAACGCTCAACGTTCAACGCCCAACGTCAAATTCAGATGGCTTCAGCGCTCGGGTCAGATTAGGCGGCTTGTTTTTCGCCTGACAGCGCGCCGCGGAGTTTTTTCATCCACGCGGAAAACCGATGCCGATTTTGCTCGCGCCGCACCACCGCCTCACTGGTGACCCAGTTGAACTGAATGACGCGGCGCGAGCCAGAGAATGGCTTGTGACCATGCCACGAGTTATTGCTGCGCCGAAACGCTAGCAGCGTGCCTTCGGTCGGCGGCACTTCGAGAATGATGTCTTCCAGATTCGTCCCGGATCGCAACAATCGAAGCTGGCCACCGGACGACTCCCAAGCCGAATTCATGTAAACAAGGATAGTGATGATCTTGGTCTCGGAATCGGTATGGATCTTGCCATCTTTGTCGCTACAACGCCCGCGCACGGTGATCATGTCCGGACGATTGGTCAGATCGATGTCAAACTTTTCTTCGAACGCCTTGCGAAACTCTTCGCTGCGCATCTCCTCGATCAGCTTGGCAAATCCCGGACCATAAGTCACCTCTCGAAGCGGAAAGCTACCCGCCCGGCCAACCTCGGGGTAATCCTTATCGATTACAGCGCGCGCCTCAGTCCTTACAAACTCTGGAACGACTAGAAACTCAAACGGTTCACGGGTGAGCGGCGTGGTGCGAAATCTCTCAAGATCAAGCATCGAAAGCATTGGGCGACGCTACACGAAAACTCGGGAACTTCTAGATGGAATCGACTACCCGACGGCGACGCGCACCAATGTCGCAACGATACGAGAACCGGCTACAAATGTCCCGCGGAACGTGCCTGACACCTTGGATTCGCCACCGGCACGACGGCGATGGTTTACAGGGACTTCTAGAACATGCAGCCCATCGCGCGCGGCTTTCATCTGCATCTCCAGATTCCAGCCATAGGTCTGCTCGCGCATGTCGAGTCGTTCGAGTGCATCACGCCGAATGGCGCGAAATGGGGACATATCCGTGTAACGAACCCCGTAGAGAAATCGCAAAATCAGTCCGGCGAGTCGTCCGGCAAAGATTTGCTGGAGATTCATGCTGCCGGGTTCCCGTTGTCCGCGCGTGCGGGAACCGATCACGAAATCGTGCGTGCCGTGCGCTACGGGATCAACAAGCTGATTCATGAACGCAGGCACGTCGCTGCCGTCGCCATCGAGAAAAACCACAATGTCACACTCGGGCGAAAGCGCATGAACCCCGGCGGCGCAAGCGCGTCCGTATCCACGCGGCGCGGTCACCACCCGCGCGCCTGCTTCATGTGCGCGCTCAGCAGTTCGATCGGTGCTGCCGTTATCAACGACGATCACCTCGTTAGGCAAACCAGTTGCGAGACATTCACGCACTACGCCGGCGATCGGTTCCTCCTCATCGAGTGCGGGGATAATGACTGAGATGCTGCTCATCGCAAAACCAGCCACGCGCCGGTGAAGTAAATCACCAGCGCAAAAAAATCCGCCAGAGCCAGCGTGATTGGTCCTGCCGCAATTTTAGGGTCCAGCTCGAACCGGTGAAGAAGCGACGCCACGCCCAGCCCAAACCCACACGCCGTGACGAGCGAAAGCGCAATGCTCCCGCCGATGACGAATGCGGCAGCGGCATCGTTTCGCCACATCCAAACAATTAAGCCGACGACCACCCCGCACGCGGCACCGAGGAGGAGCGCGGTGACCAACTCGCGACAAAACGCTGTAGCCAGCCAGCCCCACGTGACTTGAGCAGATCGTAACGCGTGAATCGTCACGCTCATCGATTGCATGCTGACGCTTTCATTTAGTCCCAGTACCATCGTGAGAAAAAACGCGAGCACTAAACTGTGCGCGAGTGTGGTTTCAAAAAAGCCGGCCAGAATCGCCGAAAGCGTGCCACCACCGACCGTGACCAGTAGCCACGGAAAACGGAATCGGAAAATACGCCAGGGCGACGCGCCGCGGATTTGTTCGATGTGAAAGCCCAGCGCCTCAAAGAATTCCGGGCCCACCTGCCCAACAGGACTCCCAACTTGCCGGGATTCACTGTCGCCTGCCTCCAAAATTTCTTCGGCGAAGAGATTGGCGTCGATGATGCCTACCACACGACGTTGCTCGTCCACGATGGGGAACGCCAGAAATTTGTAGAGCACAAAAAATTCGCAGGCATCGAGAATCGTTGCGGTCGCGGGAATAGCCACCACGCGCGGCACCATGATCTCGCGCAACGGCATTTCCAGCGGCGCCGTCAGCAAACGGCGAGTAGGAACCACACCAACCAGCCGCTCCTCTTCATCGATCGCATAGAAGTAGATGACGCGTTCACCTACGCCTTCACGCCGAATGCGCTCCAAGGCTTCACCCACTGTCATGCCCGCATCGAGTAACGGAAAATCCCTGCGGGCATGGTCGACGACCGGCGCATTAAAATCCGGGATGGCGGCAGCGATGTTCATCTCCCTACTCGATGAACGATGCCTTTGTTCTTCAAAATTTCGCTGGCTTCGCTGAAGTAATCGCGAATGTCTGATTGTGCGCGGATCCAGGTGATATACCGACCGATGCCTTCGCTGAGATCGACAGCCGGTGTGTAGCCAGCCGACCGAGCGAGCGTGGTGTCGCTAATGAGA
>JBKPLX010000117.1:0-5457 GCA_046731855.1 Verrucomicrobiota bacterium
CATGTCGGCAGCGGGTAACCGGACGACGAGGAGTTCATTATTATCAAACTCGACAGGCCCTTGTAAGACGGTTGCGACGCGCACAATCGACTCCACAGGCGGGTGCGCTGCAAAGTCTCGCAGCGCATTCTACCTTCTCACGAGTAGACTTTGGTGCCTGACGAAGCAACTTTATCTCGGTTACATCTCGGCATTTCGTCCTTTCGCTTTTTGCGTTGAGACCGCCGGCGTGCGCTTAGTCCTGATGTGTTATCGCCGCTCAGCGGCAGCCGACTAGACAGCTATAGCGAAACCTATTTTGATGCGGAAGTGCCAACCAGTTTCTGGAAGCGCGGATCCTTGCGCAGCGGCTCAAACATTGGATCCAGTCGGAGCAACGCCGGAGTCAGCGGTGGGTTGGCGGCCAACGGCGCCTCGTACGGGATCGAAAGCAGCTTTTCCAAGGTAGAGATGGAGCGGTCAGAGTCACCGGCTCGGGCCGCTACCCGGGCCAGAATTTCAAGCGGTCTGGGACCGGTCAGTGCGTCTTTGTCGATTGGAAACATCGCCAGCGCGCGCTCAGCCAGAGCGAGTGCTGCAGTGCTGTCACTGAGACCGATATTTGTAAGTGCAAGATCTCCTATCAGAACAAAGTTTCCAGGTTGTTCTTTGAGGAAAGGTTCCAGTTCGCTGCGAGCTTGAGTCCAACTTTCGCGCGCAGCAGTATGGTCGCCGGCAACATCCTGTGCCCAGCCTAGCCAAAAACGCAGTTCGCCATTGTAATAACCCAGTGCTTGATCCGGTGTTGCCAATATCTCCTTTAGCTGTGCAATGACCGCAGCAGGCCGCGACTCCAGAATTGCCTGGTAAACTTGTGTTTCCAACGCGTTGACGTAGCCGACACCGGGCCGGAGCGGAGCCAGAAGCGCGGAAGCACGTGGGAGGTCGCCCTGGGCCTGTGCTATGCGCGCCTTTAACACAATAGTATCTATGTCGTCGGGCGTGATATTGAGAATCTGTTCAAGCTTTGCCAGGGCTTCGGAGAAACGACGTTGACAGACATAGGAACGCGCGTGTTGAGATAGCAGATTAACGTTTCGTGGGTCGAGCTTCTCGGCTTCGTTGAAGTACGCCTCGCTTTTGTCCCAGTTGCCTCGCCTACGCTCGACATAGGCCAGGCCTTGAAGAACCCGGCTGCTATGGGGGAGGACGCGCTCCGCCTGCTCAAGGTTTTTCACCGCAGTATCGTAATCTTTCAGGCAGGCGTAGTAATAGAAACCCTTGGCCAATAAACTCTCGCCAAGATTGGGCTGTAGCCTAAGAGCCGTGTCGGCTGCCTCGCGCGCTTCTTCGCGGAGCGCAGCGGTCGGTTGAAGGCTCTGCGTAAGATAGCCACTCGCATCGACGTAAGAGAGTAGCGCCCAACCCAGGGCGAAGTTAGGGTCCAACCGCACTGCTTCCTTGAGATATTTCTGCGCCGCAAGAGAGTTTTCCGGTGTGAATGCGGTCTTTAGCGTGTAAGCCAAGCCGCGCAGGTAGGCATCGTAAGCTTGAGGATTTTCGGTCGGTTTGGCGGCGAGAACTTCCTGTTCCTGTCCTGTGAGCTTAGCTCGTAACTGGTCAGCGATGGCTTTGGACACCTCGCTCTCTACCGAAAAGATGTCGGTGAGCTTGCGATCAAACGTATCGGACCAAAGGTGCGAATCAGTGGCCGCCTTGATCAGCTGCACATTGACGCGCACCGCATCGCCGCTCTTTTGCACGCTTCCTTCCAGGACATGAGCAACGCCGAGTTGCCTTGCGATCTCGGGCAAATTTTGCGGGGCGCTCTTGTAATGCTGCGTCGAAGTACGCGAGATTACCTTTAGGTCGGCGATCTTGGACAAGCGCGTCAGTATTTCGTCCTGTATTCCCTCGGCAAAATAAGCGTTCTCCTTATCGCTGCTCAGGTTTTCGAAGGGCAGCACTGCGATCGATCGCTCAATCGGCGTGAATGGGCGCGTGCGCTGGTACCACCAGGCGCCAAAGGCAATCGCTCCGATTGCAAAGATCCCTGCTGCGGCCGCAAGTGCGACTCGCTTGCGGTGAGAACGCGCTTTTGGGTTGAAGCGCTCATAACAACTGTGAACAGCAGAAAGTAACTCGCGCGCCGTTTGCGGCCTGTCCTTTGGATCCGGCGCCAGCATCGATTTCACCAGCGCCATAACCTGTGCTGGTAGCTGGAAGCTCCTGAGTTGTTCCAAGGGTAACTCACTGGTTTGTCTCGCGCGGATCTCTTCCATCGTGCGTCCAACAAAAGGCGTCCGACCGGTAAGCAGATACCAAAGGGTGACACCCAGCGAGTAGATGTCGGAACGCGTATCAATCGGTAATTGCTGAACGCAGGCGAACTGCTCTGGACTGGCAAAGGCCGGTGTGCCAATAAAGCCTGCCTGGGTTTGCTCGATGCCAGGTTCTGCCTGAGGCCCCATGACTTTCGCCACGCCATAATCAATCAGCTTTACCGTGAGCGCCCCGCTCGCGTCGGATTCGAGCATGATGTTGGATGGCTTGATGTCCCGATGCACTACACCGCATGCTTCCGCAGCAGCCAACGCACGTGCGGCTTGCTCAATTACTTCCAACGCGATTGCCAAGGGCATTGGCCCATCACGGCGAACACGAGCTTCCAGTGTTTCGCCCTTAACTAGTTCCATGGCGTAGAAACACTCGCCGTCTTGTTCTCCATAATAGGTAACCCGGGCAACGTTTGGATGATGAATGTTCGCAGCCGCACGCGCTTCACGTAGAAACCGCGACCGCGCGCCGGGATTCTGCGCCACGCTCCGGTCGATGACCTTGAGGGCCACTTCTGAGTTCAACACGGTGTCGCGAGCCCGGTATGTTATCGCCATAGCTCCTGCACCGAGCTCGATCGGAAAACCGTCCGCGCCGGCTTCCACCTCGAAGTGTGCATATTTCAGTGGTCCGGGTGTTAATCGACCATGCGCCGCTGCTCTTTCCGGTTCTTCGCCGTCAGCGAGAAAGCCAAGGCCAACCAGACAACGCAGGCATTCACCGTTCGGACCGATTTGAGTCAGCGGTCGCCCACATGTGGCGCAGGTCGCCGCCGTTTGAGGCCGATCAGTTCCGAGACCAATGCCCTTGTCGTCCATGCCCAAACTCAACTCACGCCATCAATATTTGATAGAGATGGCGTAGCTCCTGATCGACATCTACGGGATCCGAGACGGTGCTGGCCACTTCCGTTCTCAACGATTCGCGGTAACGCTGACGCAGACGCGAAAGCCATGTGCGCAGAGTGGCGACAGGCACTCCGAGCCGAGCTGCGGCTTCCTCCTGATTTAGCGGCCTGACGCTTCCGCCCGCGACGAAGGGTCTTAGCTCTTCAAGCCACTCAGCTTTGCCTTCCGCCACAAATGCGGTTTGTAAACTCTGCCAGGCCCGCGAAACGATAGTCGACGCCCAGACAAGGTCATAACAACCGGCGTCGCTCAGATGAGCGGTTGCCATCATCGCTGCTTCAGCCTCCGGCAGGTGCTCCTCGATCGAAACAATCTGACGGCCGCCACCCCTCTTGAGCGCCCGGGCGCGATCGTATTCGTTGAACAAGAAATTTTGCAAAGACCCCAAAAGGAACGTGCGAAGCCGGCCCTTTTGCTGGTCCGCGCGGGTCAACGTGTTTTGCTCGAGCAGATGAGCGAAAAAACCCTGAACCAGATCCTGTGCATCAGCGGACGAAAAACCGCGGTGGCGAAGAAAACTGTAAAGCGGCGGCCAGTACGCCTCACAAAATCCGGACAACGCCTGGTGAGCGGATACCTCTGATTCCTCGTTTCGCGCACGTAAAACGACCGTCCAATGCGTCGTTTGAAACGAAGCACCGCCCTCCTGCAGCGTTCCCGGGATTGCCTTCGTTCACGCAGGGTCGCTGATTAAATCTGATTTTGCGAGAAAAATCGCGAGAACGTGTGTTGTAGTGGTCAGCCTAAGGCGGATGTCGGCTGCGATGGGAATCGCGGCAGCTACGCCTTGGAAAATACTGACGACACGCCCGCCTCTACAGTTGTTAGTACTGGGCGAGAAGGTGGTTCTCGCTGCTTCCGTTCTGGACGGACGAGGAAATCTCGGAACCTTGCAGGCTCGTTTGGCTCAGCCCGGCGGTTCCATGTTCGCTTCCTTCTTGGGCGATGACGCCTATGGTCAAGGCCGCAAACGCCATTGCTACAGCCACTGCTACTTTGGCCTCGATGGATAACTTCATACGCCGACTGGCTCCTTGACAAGACCGATGGTTGATTCTTCGGGCATGTGTTTTGAAGAAATCTTCAGACGGAGTTCCCTCCATCCGCCGTCGAAGTTAAATGAAGCCATGCTTTGTGCCAGCAATGGATCGTGATTGCGGCGGCCAGTCTTGCCAAGCGACCGCCTTGTGTCGCGTAGCCATTCAACAAATCGGATGCACTGTTTTTTCATATTCGTTCAAATTCATGAAGCCAACTGGCTTGACCTCGGTGCCCTCCGGGTGGTTACGGCCTGCGAAGGCGCGGGCGAAAGAGGCCCGCACTCTCCGGGAAACGTTGCCGGCCCGTTTTGTCCAGTAATTGAGCCAGCTCAACGAGGCATCCGCGAAAATTTCAGCGCGGACAACTTCCGCGCAGACGTTCAGCAATTTACAAACATTGACGAATGAATACGGCCAGGAAAAATCGTTTGCGGTGACCCAACTGTACGCATCGAGGTAGAGCTCCTGCTTGACGCCCTTGGTCGCCGAATGAAACCGGCGCAAATCGCGAGCAGCCTGTTTCAGCACGCCGAGAGCCAGATCTTTCTCAGGGGTTGGCCCAGGCGGTTGCGCAGGAACAACAGAAAAGTGTCCGCTGTGAGCGTTCTCAGATTTCGCATTTAAAAATGCGTCCGCCTGGTCGTGCGTTAGCCGCGACGTGGGCTGATCTGCCCTGTTTTCGACCTCGGGAGAGTTCGGAAACAGAATAAACGGACCGCTGTAACCGGTCTTACTAAGGGGATCTTCTACGAGGAGGTTCATGTCAGTTTCGGTTGGTTGACTCGATTGGGTTCTCCTTTTCTAAAGATTTTTTGAGCGGACATTTCAAAAAATTTTAGATTTTTTTAGTTTTTTAGTCCCCAGCCCCAAAAACCGATCCGGGAGGGCTGAGAAAACGGACGCTCCGAAAGTCCGCCGATCGGCGGACTCGTCCTGTGGCGAGGTTGCGGGCCCGGGCAACCCGCCACGAGAACCTTACGAGAGAGGCACGAATCCCTCGATCGGGGGTCTCGTTCCGGTTTGATTGTCGGCCACGCAGCGTAAACTCTGTAAAATGACTGACGAACAACAGGACGAACAGTTCTATCGGGATACGGAAAGCGTCGCTTTTCCGAAACTGGACGATCACCAGCTTTCTTTGCTTGAGCCTTTGGGAAAAAGACGTGTGCTTAAACGTGGCGAGCTACTTTTCA
>JBKPLX010000118.1:0-37457 GCA_046731855.1 Verrucomicrobiota bacterium
CCTCGCTGCGTTTACCCTTGCAGAGCTTCTGATCAGCGTCGGCGTATTGGTGTTACTAGTTCTATTAGCCAGCCAGCTTCTCAACAGCGCGGCAACCATTACTATTCTCGGTCACAAGCAAATGGACGCGGACTCACAAACGAGACAGTTGTTTGATCGGATGGCTGTCGATTTCGCCCAGATGGTGAAACGGTCTGATGTCGATTATTATTTGAAGTGTTCGTGGTTTGCTTCCGGGTCGCCTCCTGGTCCAAGCGGAGTGCGCACTCTGATTCAATCTGGAAACGATAAGATAGCGTTCTACAGCACGGTACCTGGCTATTATCCATCCGATAGCTATCAAAGCCCAATTTCGCTTATTGCCTATCGTGTAAACTCTCAAAACAAGCTGGAGCGAATGGGAAAAGGATTGCTATGGAACGCAGCTACTCCAGGCCCGAGTCCGGCACCTGTCGTTTTTCTGCCCATACCTCTTGCGTCGCCGCTTCCTATCGCGGAGCAGCCACCACCAGACGCTACGCCTACGCCCGCACCCACTCCGGCTTGGTCAGAGGTGGCGAACACTGGCAGTTGGTCGGATTCCGAGGTGATCGGCTCGCAGGTTTTCCGGTTTGAGTATTACTACCTGCTAAAGGGCGGGATCGATCCAACTGGTGGCGTCAATTACCCTGCGATTCTAACTGACACCGCGTGGGATACGCGGATTTGTGCATGCCCAACACCAAACCCAACTCCACCTGTGACCCCGACGCCGGGAACGCCAACCCCGGCTCCAACCCCGCCATCACAATGCTGTCACACTGCTCCGGAAGGCATGCAAGACGTCGCCGCCGTCGTGGTGGTTATCGCAGTTATCGATTCAAAGAGCAAGGTACTGGTTACCGACGCGCAGGTCGCGACTCTCGCCGGTAGTTTGATTGACTGGGGAACGACGAGTTGCCCTGGCTGCCCAACACAGACTCAGTGGCAGACGACTCCCGGTCTGTTGCAGTCCCAATGGCGCAAGACCGTTGATGCGAACGCGATTGGCTTGCCGAGTCCGGTGCTTTCCGGTATTCGGCTGTACGAACGCCGGTTTTATCTCTCACCACCTACCCTCCTAACTCCATGAAAGCTTTCCTCCGTTCTCGTGATGGCGCATCCAAAGGCGCCGCTCTGATGATTGTTCTTGCGTTGGTTGTACTTTTAACAGGGTTGACGCTGGCTTATTTCTCACGTGCTGGCACCGACCGCCAACTAGCCCAGTCGAGCTACAACGATACCTCTGCCGATCTGCTGGCCCGCAGCGCGCTTGACATCGTCGTTAACGATTTCAAGCAGGAGATAATTAACAGTCCAACCGTAACTAGAGCTAACATTCAGCCGACGCGATACGGCGACGCCGGCATTCCAAACTTGATCAGACGCAGCTTTTCGGGTGATCCTACGAACCGCACCTCTAGTGTGCCCTCGAGTAGTCCTTCTGCAAACGGACGTTCCATCAGCACAACTCGATGGAACAGCCATTACTTGATCCCGAGAGGGAATCCCAGTGACCCAAGCATTAACGCTTCACCAATGCCGGCCTTTATCGCACCCGACTGGGTGCTCGTAACTGCTCAAGGGCCAACTCCTGCACCATCGCCAAATGCGGTGATTGGAAGATATGCGTTCGCGGTTTACGACGAGGGCGGATTGCTCGATATGAATCTGGCAGGTTATCCTAGCTGGTCGGGTCTGCCCAACACAAGCTGTAGCCCAAATCCAAGCGCGACCCCGTGGCTGGTAAATGTTGGGCGCAAAGGAACCGTTGCTTTTGCCGACCTGACTGCATTGCCCACGGCACCCTCTACCTCATTTCCTCAGAACCAAGTGGATAATATCGTAGGCTGGCGAAACTATACCATGACCGGGCGGACAGGCTCCAACTTCGGCAATTTTAACTATACAGGAGAGATAGAGTGTACAAAACAGGATTTCTACGGCAGCTACTTGCTCAATTTCGGCGAGCCGCCATTCATTATCGACAGCCTATCGGACAAGCTGCTTGCTTCAACTTATCCCTTCACGTCCGTGGCGAATTACGTTTCAAACAACCGGACCGATCAGTCACTCGTGACTCGGCAGGAGTTACTGAAGCTTCGAAGCTCACTCGGTTTTAGCCAGAACGTGCTTCAGTACATGGGAACTTTCTCTCGCGAGCGAAACAGGCCGGCGCCTGATTGGCCGAATCTGCAAAACAACTTGAGTGAAGGCCGGTTTAATCTGAGCAATCTTGCCTTGCTCGTACCGAATCCATCTGAGTGCGTAATCGCGCATGGCAAAAAGAAAGGTTGGCAGACCGGCAAGAACAAGAACCACCTTTGCGGGACCACACCGGAGATTGTCAGCTTATTTGGGCTTTTTTGGGTAAAGGCCTCGACACTGAACCCCAGCTTAACGACCCCCGGTCACTGGAAGTACATTGGCAAGGTCGTGCCACCTCCGGACCCCGATCGCAATCCCAATGCACATCATGGTATCGAATGCTTCAGAGGACCTAACCAGCAGAACGATTTCTTTCAGATCCTCAATTTTGCGTTGAATGGATCTAATTGCGCGGCGGACGCAGCCCTTGCCAGGGTTTTCGCGATTGGAGCATCACTGATCGATCAATACGATTCCGCCGATGGTTGTTTCTCCAACGGCAACCACCCATTTCAGCCTGATGGCTGTGATCTTGATTACCACGTGGTTGGCACCAACGGCAATGGCAATAACTGGAGCAAGCAAGCGTACGCGACTCATACCACAGTTATAGAGTACGGGCACAACAGTGGGAATGCTGCATTTGCCTTTGGGATGGAACCTGATTACGACTCCAGTGGTGACCACGTTAACGGCGACCAGGCCGCCAACAGAAATTCGAATAACCCACATCTGCCGTGTGGAGGACAGGGTGGGAATTGCGCACCTGGAGAACCGACCGCCCCTGCTCCGGCAGCAAATACGCAGGTAATTAACCATTTTTTCAGCAACGTAGGGGAACTTGCCTATGGGATCGACACCTCCACCGGGGGTCTGCCAACACTGAATTTTAGCTCTCCGAATTTTCCGGATGCTCCAATTCTCGATTTCTTTAGTTACAATCCTGTCAGCAGCGCCTATCCGCGCGCGGGAATTGTCAATCTATATACGAGGAACGCTCCTGTGCTTGCCGCAATGTTGGCGGGCACGCTGAAAACCGACGCCGCAGCTGCTAATCCTGCTCCAACGCCCGTCGTTACTGCGTCGCAAGCTATGGACGCAGCCACGCGAATCGTTCAAGAGACACAGAACGTCCTTGCAGGCAATCCGGGTTATGGACCTGTGACGCAGACTGACATGACAAGGGCCATTGCTGCCCGGCTTGTCGCGGCTGGTGCGGCGGCTCCCAGCTGGAGTGGCTCGACCACAGAACAAAAGCAATCCATCGTGCGCGCTCTCGCGGAGATGGGACAAACGCGGACTTGGAACCTTTTTATTGACGTGATTGCGCAAACCGGGCGTTATGCCCCAGACGCCACTAGTATTACTCAGGCCAATAAATTCATCGTCGAAGGAGAGAAACGGTACTGGCTTCACATTGCGCTCGGTCGCGATCTTAACCCCGATGGAAGTGTGGACGTGCTCGGGACGCAGCTTGAAGAAGTGATCGAGTAGTCCTCGCCGGCAGCGCGCGATGATTACGGGGAAGGCGCCTTTCGTTCGGAGTGCAGGTGCGTTTGTAGCACGGCGGTTGCACGATCGCCCCACTGTTTGAAAGGCGTGTCCCATCCGAAATAAATCAACGCGCTGATAACAAGTATCTCGACTAGCAATCGCATACTAAAAGACTGGCAAAAAACCAGGGCTAGGATCAATCGAAAATTTCCACAGCGGGAAGGAATACTGACCCGGGATCAGTGCTCCGGGCTACAGGAGCCGCCTTTGTTCAAGGCTATGACGCAGCATGGCCTTCGACCAGGATCATGTTTGTCCGGGCCGTGCGATGGCGCATCTTGCGCGGTTCGCGGTACTCTTCGCAGTTGAGCCATTCCTTGGCGCGGTCCGCTGATTCGAATTCAAGCACCACAATGCGCTTCGGTTTCCAGTCGCCCTCGAGCACTTCTGTTTTACCGCCGCGGACGATGTATTTGCCGCCGTACTTCTCCACAGTCGCACCTGCCAGCTTCTTGTATTCTTCGTACCCAACAGGATCGACGACGTCGATCTCAACGATGATGTAGGCAGGCATGGTTCCGATCGTTGATAGCTCAGTGCAAGCTAACGTCCGTTGCGGGCTCTATCTTTCTCGGCTAACTCGGGAATCTTTTTCCGTCGACGTAGCCGCAGCCAGTTGTTCCAGGTTTTGCGAATGCTGTCGCGCGGGGTCTGGTATTTTTGAGTCAATTCGTTGCTCTTTACGATCTGCGCGAGAATTCCTTTTACGGAGAAGTCGTCGGTATTAACGATTGTGTAAGCCGTTCCCACAGCGGCGGCATGGTGCGCATCGCTCGCTGCGGTCATGGGCAAACCACGAATCTGAGCGTACTTGAAAGCATACCTATTATAACGGCGAAGCGTGGTCGCCGCGTTGAAAACCTCGATGGCATCGATGGGTAGGGTTTCCAGAATGGAAAAACGGATCCCAGCGCGAAACAAGTCATACGGGTGCGGAGGAATGGCTAGCCCGCCGCGCTGGTGGATTATTTCACAGACTTCGCGTGCTGGTTTTCCTTTCAGATAAGGAAGCTCCGCACCGATACAGAGAAGATGGCCATCGGCGGTTGTTACTTCTACTCCGGGAAGAATCAGAAAATCATCCACCGGCAGTCCGTCCAGCCGCATCAAGCCTTTTTGGAGCAGGTAATTGACTGCATCGCACGTGTTGTGATCGGTAATGGCGAAGCCATGCAAGCCTTTTGCGCGAGCGGCTGCAATCATGTCTTCCGGACTGGAGACACCGTCACCGGAAAAAAAAGAATGTGTATGCAGGTCGATGTTAAATGGCATGGCCTAAAGGGCAGAGTAAGAAGTCAAAAAAGGTTAAATGGTTAAAAAGTTGGGTTGCTGCAACGTCACAACACGCTATTCCCGTCTTCCTTTTTAACATCGTAACTTTTTGACTTTTAACTGTGGTCGCTAGACCAGCTCCTCAATAGCAAAGGTCGGCTCGGTGACTTGTTCCTCCGGAATACGATTGAATTGATGGTCGTACAACCGCCGGTAGTAGCCTGATTTTTCGAGAAGCTCGGCGTGCGTGCCGATCTCTTTAATGCGACCGCCATCCATCACGATGATTTGATCGGCGGACAAGACGGTGGATAGCCGATGAGCGATAGCGATTACCGTGCGGCCAGCCGCCAGCTCGGCCAGCGCCCTTTGAATTTGCAGTTCCGATTCGGAATCGAGCGATGAAGTGGCTTCATCCAGTAAAAGAATTGGCGCATTCTTCAGAACAGCGCGCGCGATGGCAAGACGTTGTTGCTGACCGCCGGAAAGAAGGCATCCCTTGTCGCCAATTACTGTTTCGTACCCCTTCGGCTGAGCCATAATAAAATCGTGTGCATAGGCGGCTCGCGCTGCTTCCCGAACTTCCTCCGGCGTGGCCTTGAGCCGGCCGAACTGGATGTTGCTGAAAATGGTATCGTGAAACAGGAAGGTCTCCTGAGTGACAAGCCCGATCGTTTCGCGTAACGATTTCTGCGTCACCGAACGCAGATCGCGGCCGTCGATTTTTACAGAGCCCGAAGTCGGATCGTAGAGACGCAGGATGAGTGAGAGAATCGTGCTCTTGCCCGCGCCACTGGCGCCGACCAGGGCGTAGGTCTTACCGGGTTCGATATGCAAAGTCAGATTGCTGATCGCATCCGTGACCGTGCTGGCGTAACGAAACGTCACACCTTCAAAGTCAATCCGCCCCTGTGACGAACTGAGGGCAATAGCATTTGGCGCGTCCTCGACAGTCGACGGCGAATCAAGAATCGAAAAAATTGAAGTGGTAGCGGCCATTGATCGCTGCATCACGAGATGGATCCTGCTCAGCGTCTTGATCGGGTCGTAGAGGATGAAAATTCCTGAGATCAATCCAAAAAAGCGCCCCACGCTCAGGTTTGCGGCGTAAACATAGAGCAATGCAATTCCCACGCCTACTGCAGCAATCGTCTCGACAAGCGGGCCCACAGCTTCCAACGACCGGATGATGCGCATCATCTGCGAAAACTGCATCTGATTGCTGCGCTTAAATTCCTTTTCCTGGTAAGCCTCACGCGCAAAAGACTTGATCACACGAATGCCGGCGAACGTTTCCTGCATCGTCACGACCATTTCGGCCATGCCCTCCTGCTCGTTTTGAACTGCCTTTCGAGCGCGTTGCCCGTAAACGCGAAGCGGCAGCAAACACATCGGAAAAAGAACAAGTGTGACCAGGGTAAACTTCCAATCCATCAGCAGTAGCACACTGATTGCTCCAACGATGGTGATCGGCTGCTTGAAAACGTCGCTGCCGACGGTGCTCAAAGCCATCTGCATCACGCGGGTATTGTTCGTGATAACCGACATTAAAAATCCCGAGCGCGCCTTGTTAAAGAAATCCATCGAGTTGCGGAGCATCTTGTTGAAAAGCTGAATTCGGATATCACTCACCACCTTGTTACTAACCCACTGCATGCAGTAAGTACTTCCGTAGGAACAGAGGCTGCGCACCGTCATGATCGCCGGGATGGCGAGGCAGATAAAGACGATCGAATTGATTTTTGGACCTGTGTCCAGTACCCCAAGATTGTGGCGCGCGTCCATCGGATTGGGAGCTGCGCCGTGGAAAATGGTGCTTGTCACGCGGGAAATTGCTAACGGGAAAAGCGAATTGACGCCGCCGTAGGCAAGACCCAACGCAAGTCCCAGGATAAACCGCCCCTTATATGGCTTCACGTAGCTATAGAGCCGCCGGTAAGAACCGGAGGCTGCACGTAACGTTTGCCAGAATGACTTTTTTTTCTTAGCCGCTTTTGCGCCGCTCATGACGTTCGGGCCGTCGCATGCCGCGACAGCAGTGAATCCATAGCACTAATCACCGCTTCCGTCGAGATTTGACTCATCGGTAGGCGCGGCTGGACCGGAGAAAATTCAGTGACTGGCTCAGGTGATTCTCCATGCAGAATCAGAGCCTGACTCTCTCTCGGTCGCCAGTGAAACGGGTTGGTTGGCCCGAACAGGATTACTTGTGGTGTATGTGTCGCGGCTGCGAGATGCGTCGGAGCAGAATCGACTGTCACCAGCAGGCGTGCCCCGCGAATCAAGGCCGCCAGGGTCAGCAAATCTGTCTTTCCAGAAAGATCGATGATTTGTCTCTGCATCGTGCTCTTGATCGCAGTGATGTGCGCCTCCTCGTCTTTCGATAATCCGCTCGTCAGAACAAGATCGAAGTCGTTGTTGCGGCCGAAGCGTTCGATCACTTCCGCCCATCGTCCTGATTCCCAAAGCTTTTCCCGGCGCGCTGAGCCGGGATGAAAAACAACGTAGGGTCTACGGATGTTCCAAGTGCGTCGAAGCGCATCGGCTTGTTCGTGGTTCGACTGGGGCAACTGCAAATGCAGCCTGCAGGAAACATCTCGGATACCCAGCGGTTCAAGCAAAGACAGATTGTAATCGATTGTATGCAGGTCGCGCATACGGACGTCAACAAAGTCGGTGTAAACCCGGGCGCGGCTTTTCGACTGATCGCGCACCCGGTGTGACACGATGCGTTTTCGAGCTCCGGATAAAAGCGCCAGAAACGCGGAGCGATCGTTTCGTGTGAAATCGATGCAGTAATCAAACCTTCTGCCTGCAACGGCGAGAAAGGCGGCAAGATCGCGCAGATTACGTCGCGCCAACAAAATGCGATCGACCCCTGCAATGGCCGGCAGCAGGTCGGCACATTCGCTGGAAGCAACAAGCGTCACTTCTGCTTCTGGAAATTGCGCGCGCAAAGCAGTCAGCGCGGGAGTTGTCAGGATCAGATCACCGATTCGCTTGAGTTGCAGAAGAAGAATTTTCATCCGCCTTGGTCCCATTACGATGCGACAGGCAGGTCGCCCATCACACAACCATCATCGCGCCATTCGCATGGCCATTTCATACGCGCCGAGCAGTCGCGTCCGAAAATGATCCCACGTGAAATTTTCAACTACGCGGCGTCTCGCGGCGTTACCCATTTGCCGAACAATTTCAGGATGTCGATACAGATGCTGCAGTGCAGTTGCGACTGCGTCGACATCACCCGGTTTCACGATAATTCCTTCGATACCATCACGCACGACATCGCCGGCCTCGTGCGTTGTGATTTGTGGCAGCGCGCATGCGGCGGCTTCGTATGTCACCTTGGCGCTTCCCTCCCATTGCGATGGAAAAACATGAACCGTTCCCTGGTTAAGATAATTTTCCGGGTCACGCACAAATCCCACTACTCGTATGTTATCGCGCCAGAATTGCTTGAGAAAGGGCTTCGCTTCATCATGAACATGCCCCACGAGCCACAACTCCGCGTCGGACAGATTGAGGCGATGCCATGCTTCGAGCACATGTTGGATACCTTTGCGCTTAATCAATGCCCCGGAAAAAACAGCTCGAAATTTTGCCGGTTGCTCACCCGGCTTGAAGCGTTCCACATCTACACCGCGGGGAAGATAAAAAAGTTTTTCTTCCGGAAAACCGCGTACGCGAAAGGTGTGGGCCGCTCTCTCTGATAAGACAAGCAGCAGGTCAGCCAGTTGATATTCTTCTATGAAACGCCTTCGCTGGAGTAACAACCTGGCTTTCCATGTTGGAACCCCTTGAGCCTTGCTCGCTGATTGAGTCTTTGACCAATCTGCTTTTTTCTTGCCGCCGTCGCGATGCCAGGTCGGAATCTCCACGATGGAAGGGATCCGGCGTTGTTTTGCTACTTGCAGCGATCGCAAACAGTCCCCCGACCAGCTATGAAACAGATCGTAACGGCCGGTAGCGAGGTGCCGGGATGCGATCCAATCAAGGTACTTTTTTTTCGCGCCGTAGTAGTAGGGCCTGTCGAAAAATGAGATAAGGCGCACCGGATGCCAGCGCAAAGAATGGATCAACGAACCAGGAATTTCCTTCTGCCTGTTATCGTAAGCGATCGCTTTGCCCAAAAATCCTCCGCGATAAGATGCACGCAGGGTCTCAAATGCATCCGTGTCCAGGCCGGAACCTCCGATGCGGGCAAAAATGGAATAGAGCAACTGCCTGGGCAAAGTACGCTCTGTGGCCGGGGTAGAGCGCAGCGACGGAGGAGCGTTTAGGGTTTCACCCGGCATCGGCTTACAACTATTCTGGCGAACGTGAGACGTGTAAAGTGACCGATTATGTCATGTCGAGCGGAGTCGAGACATCTCTATTATTAAATCAGCAGGATAGCGGCTATTTGAATTAAGAGATTTCTCCACTGCGCTTCGCTTCGGTCGAAATGACAACCCACTCGAAAAAACTCAGCATCGTCTTTGTCCGACGCGGCTATTCGCCGACGGGTGGCGCGGAGGCGTACTTGAAACGCCTCGCGAGCGGTGTGATCGAAGCCGGGCATGACGTGCAGCTTGTTACGACGAATGACTGGCCGGACGTCGAATGGCCATTCGGATCGATCACGCGCTTGCGGGAAAAATCGCCAATCGGATTTGCCACTGAACTGGAACGAATGCGTACCGAACTTCACTGCGATGTCCTGTTCAGTCTGGAGCGTGTTTGGAGCTGCGACGTTTATCGGGCCGGCGACGGAGTCCATCGCGCCTGGCTCGAGCGGCGAAGAAAGTTCGAACTGCCTCTGAAGCAATTTGTCCGGAGTCTCAGTTGGAAGCATCAGCATCTGTTACGCCTGGAACAATCCCATTTTTCCGATGGTAACACCAGGCGAGTAATCGCTGGCTCGCAGATGGTCAAAGATGAAATCGTCAATCTTTATCAGTATCAGGCAGACAAAATCGACATTGTTCGCAATGGTGTGCCATTTGAGAAATTCCGCTTCGATCCAAACCTTCGCGAAAAGTCGCGCGAGGAGTTGAATTTAAAGCCAGATCAAATCGCGCTCTTGTTTGCGGGCTCTGGATGGGAACGTAAGGGCCTGCTTTTTGCTATCGAGGCAGCAGAGCTTTGCGGTAACCACAAACTGCGGTTGCTGGTTGCCGGTCGCGGAAATGCCAGGCTCTACAAAACCAAGCGCCTGCGCTTTTGGCGGGAAGAGCCGGTGCAATTTCTCGGTGAAGTTGCGGACATGCAGCAAGTCTATGCCGCTGCGGACATATTTATTTTGCCTACGATTTACGACCCATTTTCAAATGCCTGTCTGGAAGCGCTCGCCAGTGGTTTGCCCGTGATCACCACCCGTTCCAACGGTTTTAGCGAAATCATCGAGAACGGAATCCACGGATCGATTGTCGATCACGCAGGCGATCTTCTTGGTTTACGCGATGCTATTCTCCTCTGGTCCGATCCTTTGCGCCGTGCCGCGGTCAGATCGACAAACACCCAACTCGGAGCGCAGTTCGACATTTCAAAAAACACCAGGGAGACGCTGGCGATTCTGCTCGGTGTAGCTAAATCAGAAACGGAATGATGCGTTTTACTCTGCCCTGATACGCTGCGTATTTGGCCGGAAAATGTTTTAGCATCAAATCTTCTTCGCGTTTGAGTTTCAGCCAGAAACTTACGAACACGAGCAACAAGCCCACGAATCCACCGAAATACCCTATGGCGATGGCGGTGCCGGCAAACATGGCAAGGATTCCCGTGTAAATAGGATGACGCACAATGCGGTAAGGCCCGCGTTCAATGAGTTCGTGTCCTTCTTTCAGCGTGATCACGCCGCTCCAGTTTCTTCCAAGGATCACTCTTGCCCAAATGGCAAACACAAGGCCGCTCACGGACAGAACAGCGCCGATCCAGGCGCTTGAGGTTGTATGCGGAACGAGGAGCCAATCGAACGGGGACGGCAAACTGCTCGATTTGATTACCAGAAAATAGCCAATCACGAGCACCAGCCAGTATCGGGCTCTCTCCGCGCTGCTCTCGCGATAGATCGTGCGCTTGGTCGAGATGGCGCCCAGCAACCAGACTATTACGAAGATTATCCAACAGATACAAATAACGCCGAGGCCTGACGAGTATCCGTGAACCTCCATTGTACTGCAGCCGGACAGGCGCGCTCCGTCCGCTTGTTCTACGCCTAGGGACGGTTCACGTGGCGGCCAGTGCGGTGTCGGTGTCCGGAAAAATCTGGAACACCTGATCGAGCCGCGAGATTTCGAAAATGGAACGCACCGTTTCCTGCAAACCGGCCAGGAGAAATTTTCCTCCGTAGGCTTCGACCTTTTGCATGGCCTGAATAAGGGCCGCCAAGCCTGCGCTATCGATGTAACTTACGTCCGAAAGATCGATCACCACGCGTTCCGGTTTCTTCTCGATCATTGCGGTGAGTGATGCCGTGATTACGGGAGAAACGTGCAGATCGATTTCGCCCTTGAGCGGCAACACGTTGGGGCGTTCTCGTTGCGGCTTCGGAGCAGTTGGGGAGGCGTTCTTCTTTTTCATCCAACCCTTCAATCGTCAATCGATCACCATCCGAGCGTATCGATTACGGTTTCCACATTTGAAAGATCATCGATCAAGAAATCCGGCTTGTATTTTGCGAGTTCATCGCGACTCCACGTCCCGGTTGCCACGGCGACCGTGCGCGCGCCTAGGGCCTTGCCGCAGGCAATATCGCGCGGCGTATCGCCAATCACGTCGATCTCCGATGCGGAGAACTCGCGGCCATGCTTTTCCTTCGCCCGTGCGCGAGCGAACGGTCCGAGCCGGTTCCGATCTCGGTGATCATCGGCAAACGCGCCAAATTCAAAAAAATGCCATACACCGTAGTGTTCGAGCTTTAATCGCGCGCCGCGGGAGACATTGCCAGTAAGCAGGGCCAGCACGAGATGTTGCCGCGACTTGAGCCTTTCGAGCAACTCAAGCACGCCAGGAAGCAGTTTGCCTTTGCGACGGGGCAATTCCAGCGAAAGAAAATGCACGTAACTATCGAGGAACGCACTCACATTTTCAGTGGTCGCAGGGATGTTATGCTTGTTCAAAATGCTGACGACAATTCCCGAGTCGGTCATCCCGGCTATTTCAATATCGCGCAGATCGTCATCACTACCGAAACGTTCTTTGAACGCCGATCTAAGCGCATGCACACCCGCGCCGCCTGAGTGGATCAAAGTGCCGTCGATATCGAAAAGAAGCAGCCGCTTTTGCATTTTCGTCATTAGCCTCTGAAGAGCAGTCTCTTTAGGGGCTTGGCGCGTGCATCATCAACACTGCAATCATGCTTCCGAGAAACACAAGCAGAACAATCGCCAAGCCGATAAAAATTCCGTTGCGAACGGGATCGCTCTGTTGCCTTTGGCGTCGGAACGGAGAAACGTTAGTAAAATCGGCGGGGGCCGCACTTAATTCTGCCGGTCTCGCTTTGATCTCTTCGAGCTGGGGGAGCGGCCGCGATCCGCTTGCGTCCCCTTCGTAACTTGCTTCGGCCGCGCCAAATCGGATCCGATCATCAAAGCCTAGCAACGTTTCAGTGACCGGCTTACCATTGACACGTGTGCCATTGGTCGAGCCGAGGTCTTTCAACCGATACGTTTCGCCGGCCAACTGCAACTGCGCGTGCCGCGCCGAGACCGAAGGGTTATTAATGACTATGGCGTTGTCCGGCCCACGTCCGATTGTGACCAGGTCGTCCACGAGCTCATATGTCGTCCCGCTGATGATGAGCTTTGGCATCCTGGCAATAGTCTAGCTGAAGATTTAGTATTTGGTCGAGAGATTCCGAATTTGAGTATCCTGATTCCGCGCATTTGACGCTCTGTGTCGCAAGCCATAGCCTTCGGTCACGGTGTTCGAACCGAAAACCTACCCAGGAATACCTGAAGGAGTAAGATCATGCCGACATATATCAGTTTAGTTCAATTCACCGATAAAGGTATCCAGGCTGCAAAAGACACGACCCAGCGGGTAGCCGACTGGGCTGCCAAGGTGAAGTCCAAGGGGGTAAGCATTAAGCAGATGTATTGGACACTGGGTCAGTATGACCAAGTGTGCGTATTCGAGGCACCAGACGACGAGACGGCCGCCGGCGTGTTACTGGCGGCTGACATCCTGGGTAACATTCGCACACAGACGTTGCGTGCTTTCACTCCCTCCGAGATGGAAAAGATTCTGGCCAGCGTGCCCTGATTACGCTGAGCCAGATTCAGCATCATTCGGCTAACCCCTGCGTGTAACTTGGACGCGGCCCTTGTGTCATTCCCGGTGCAGTAATATCTCTGGGCCTGGGAATGGGTATAGGTGTGCGAACCCGATCACGCCCTCCCGCCACTCTTCCAACAGGTCTTTGGAATCATTGTATTACGTGCAGCCCGTCCTCGATCATCCCGGGGAGTAGCTTTGCGACATAGTGTTGTTCGATGACGAGCGCAGGACCAAACCACTTCGAGTCATCTTCGACGTGTCGCCTAATCCATTCACTCGCCCTCTGAGTGAGTGGCCTAACGAGGCTAAGCGTTCCCTGCGGCAAAATCCAGACATCGGTTTTACGGACTGGGCGGTTCATCGCTTATGGTCTGCGTTTGCAAATGGCGGCTCTGGCTTGATTGGAAACAGCGGCCGTAGAACCGCGAATGTGTGCGATAAGCACGCAAAAGAAACGACCACAAATACTGTTGCACACTTCACTTTAGCTGGCTTTCATCATCCTTCTCCGGAAATCGCCGGGCAAAGTTCCTGAAGATGTACCGAAAAGAGAAGCGACGACCGGAGGGCGCCGATCGCGCCTACTCAGCAGATTAGCGAGAATTCACGGCCGTTTATGATACATCCGTTCGGGCAAGGCGCACTGGTTTGGGAGAGGCGAGCCAAGCGCGGTCAGTCGGCCCTAAGCAATCTGTCGATCATTCAGGGCAGTCTGCCATTCGCATTTGGCCCGCTCAAATCAAGGCTGACTTTCTAGATTTGCGCTGGGCGTTGCTCCTCCGATTGACCATGAGCAGCCGCGCTCGCATAGTGCCCCTTTCATGGCAATTGAGTTTACGCGCAACTTCTGCATCATCGCGCACATCGATCACGGCAAAACGACGTTGTCGGATCGATTGCTCGAGCGGACGGGCACGATCCACGAGCGCGAAAAGCAGGATCAGTTACTCGACTCAATGGACTTGGAGCGCGAGCGGGGGATCACGATCAAGGCGCATCCTGTGACGATGCAGTACGTGAGCAAATCCGGGCAAAACTATCGATTGAACCTGCTCGACACTCCCGGGCACGTCGATTTCAGTTACGAGGTTTCGCGCAGCCTCGCTGCATGTGAAGGCGCTCTGTTAATTGTCGATGCTGCCCAGGGAGTCGAGGCGCAAACCGTGGCGAACGTTCATTTGGCGCACAAGCAGGGGTTGACGATCGTTCCGGTCATTAACAAGATCGATCTGCCGAACGCCGATGTGGCTTCGGTGCATCGTCAGTTGGAAGAAATCCTTGCCATCCCAGCCGAGGAAGCGATCGAAGCGAGCGCGAAGATGGGGATCGGGATCGATGAAATTCTTGAGGCGATTGTGAAGCGCATTCCGCCGCCTCGACCGCCGGCAGACGAGACGTTGCGCGCGCTAGTTTTTGATTCCGTTTTTGATGTTTATCGCGGCGTGGTCGGCTATGTGCGTGTCGATTCCGGAACAATGGAAGCGAATCACGCGATCATGTTGATAAGCAATAACACGCGGTACGAGATCAAGGAAGTGGGCGTGTTTACGCCGAAGATGCTTCCGCAGGAACAGCTAAACCCTGGTGACGTCGGTTATTTCATCGCAAACATCAAATCGACCGCCGACATGAAGATCGGTGATACCATCACCGATCAGCGCCATCCCGCGCGCGAGCCGCTTCCAGGTTTTCAGGAAATTCATCCCATGGTCTTCAGTGGGATCTATCCGATTAACACGGGAGACTTCGAACATTTGAAGACGGCAATCGCAAAGCTGCGCCTCAACGACTCTGCGTTTGTCTATCAACCTGAAAGCTCCGTTGCGCTGGGGTTTGGATTTCGCTGCGGCTTTCTCGGGCTACTTCACATGGAGATCATCCAGGAACGGCTCAGGCGCGAGTACAACATGGACATCATCGCCACGAGTCCAAGCGTCGTTTATGAGGTGATCACCACTCGCGGAGAAAAATTGTCGATCGATAATCCCGCTCACCTGCCTGACCCGAGTATGATCCAGGAAATTCGGGAGCCGATCGTAAAGGCGTACGTGCTCTGCCCGAACGAAAATATCGGCGACATCCTGCAACTGATTCTGGAGAAACGCGGCCAGATGGAGCGCACCGAGTCGCTCGATACGCGGCGGGTAATGTTGCATTGCCAGTTGCCGCTCAACGAGATTCTTGTCGATTTTAATGACAAGATTAAAAGCATTACACGCGGCTATGGTTCCATGGATTACGAGCATGCCGGCTATCGCGCGGCGAAATTGGTTAAGCTGGATCTGCTCGTTAATGGCGAGCCGGTCGATGCGTTTTCGACGATCGTGCATAAAGATCGCGCGGAGGCGAGAGGGCGCCAGCTCGCGGCCAAACTAAAGGAAGTAATCCCGCGACAGCTCTATCAGGTGGCGATCCAGGCGGCTATTGGCGGAAAAATTATTGCGCGTGAGAGCGTTTCGGCATTGCGAAAAAACGTAACCGCGAAATGCTACGGCGGCGATATCACGCGCAAGCGGAAGCTACTGGAGAAACAAAAGGAAGGAAAGAAACGGATGAAGAGCATCGGGAAGATCAACATTCCTCAGGAGGCCTTTATCGAAGTGCTCAAAGCGCAATGAGTCTTGTCATGTCGAGCGAAGTCGAGACATCTATGAAGCTTTCCGATCGAGAAAAAATTAGAGATTCCTCGACTGCGCTTCGCTCCGCTCGGAATGACAACGGGCGGCGGGAATCGCTTATCAAAGGTACTGAAAGCGCAATGACGAAATCCGAATGACCAATGAGGAAGGAAATCCGAATGAATGATCATGAATCGACCACGGGATGTGGCGCGAGCTTCTTGTCTTCGTTATTTGAGCTTTGTCATTGTTTCGTCATCCGTCATTCGTGCTTCGTCATTTTCTAACTCATGTTTACATCCCGCCAAGTGAAACATAGTCGCCTGCTGCTGCGGCACGCCCGGAAGTATTTGCGGTACAAGGACGATCAGCTCAGTAGCGCGGACCGCGATCAAATCGTTGCGGGCATGAACGACCTTCGTGAAGCGCTGCGTGAGAAAGATCGTGAGAGAATACACAGCACCGCCGACGCGCTCGATAAAACACTTCACAGACTGACACCGGTCACATGGGAATCACATTGGCGAGAGAATTGCGAGGTGATTTTGGTGGCCATCGTTGTGGCAGTGGGCATTCGTTCTTACTTCTTACAACCATTCAAAATTCCCACAGGCTCGATGCAGCCAACCTTGAACGGGATCATTGGTTATCCGGGCACTGCGCCTGCGCCGAACATTCTGCGGCAGATTGGCGAGTTCATCGTCATGGGTCGCAACTACATTAACGTTGTTTCGCGCGAGGATGATCAGCTTCTTGAGATCCAGTCGAGGAAAATGTTTTTTTTCTTTACGTTTTCACAGCTGATTTGCCAGCGACAGAAATATCTCGTCTACGCGCCGCCCGACACGCTCAGTCATGATTTCAACGTTTTCCCAGGCCGCATTTATCATCGTGGTGACATCATTGCCAGAGGCGCAATCGATACCGGCGACCAGGTATTCGTCGATAAGTTTAGTTACAACTTTGTTAAGCCACATCGGGGCGATGTGTTTGTTTTCCGGACAAACCACATTCCAGGTATTCGCGAGGATCCTGAGGCAGGCTCGCCATTTTATATCAAGCGCCTGGCGGGTCTGCCGGGCGATCGTTTAAGAATCGACCCGCCGTTTCTCTATGTGAATGGAAAGAAAGCAGAGGGTTACGGTTTTGCCCGGGTTATGTCAGCGAAACCTCCTTATCGCGGGTATGCCTTGGGTCACGAATATCTATCGCAACCAGATCGTACGTTCACCGTTCCGCAGGATGGCTACTTTGCTTTGGGTGATAACAGTTACAACAGCTACGATAGCCGCTATTGGGGAGTAGTACCAGAGGCAAACCTTGTGGGGCGTGGCTTGATGGTTTACTGGCCGTTCCACCCACACTGGGGATTGATTCGCTAGATGATTTTACAACCGGCAGGGCCGGATCCCCGGGCCGTCCCTTCGTGTTCGGCGCGTCCAACTGTGGCGCCCTACCAAAAAGTTGCTTGCTAACATGTGGCGACATTTGCCGCACCTGTATCCGCTACTTGGACTTTGCGGTGGCTACGCGATTGTGATGATCTTCAGTCCGGTGCGGCATGCGCTGGGGGACGGTTTTCGTTGCATTCGGCGCTATAAACGCATCTGGATTACTTTTGCGCTCCTCGGGTTTGGCTATCTCCTTTTTCAGTTTGTCACTTTTACTCCGATTCGAACCTGGGCCGATCTTGATCTGAACCAGATCGTCTTGTTGCCGCGCTGGTATTGGCCGCGATTCGTGGAGATATGGCGCGAAACTCCGTTGCCCGCCCTGGAGGGAGTCGCAGGCATTTTCGATAACGCCACGACAACTTACCCGCTCTCTGTCGTGGCCGCTCTGTTCATGCTGGCTAACTGGCGTGGATTGCACGGCGCATTGCTTCGAGCATTGTGGAAGCGTTATCGGTTCTGGGGTCATCTAACCTATGTGATTCTGTTGCTGAGCGCGTTGGCGTCGCTCTTGAAACCAATTGTGTTCTGGCGACTACCAGAGTGGAGTGGGTTGGTCTCCGCTGCCGGGCTCCTGCGAATCTCGGCCACAGTCGATGCGACCGCGTTCATTTTCGAATATCTCCTGGGCGTTTATATCCAGGTGTATCTCATCACCGTCTGTCTGGCTTGGATAAAGGGGGTGAGCTTCGAAGAAGGAGAACTCTTTCGCTTCGCCATGCGCCGCTTCAGTTATGTCTTGGAATGGGCCGGGATTGTCGTTGCCGTAAGCATGCTGATCGTCCGGTCGCCTCTTCTGCTTGCTTATTTCACCAACATTCCTGGCGTCCTCGATTATCTGCCAATTGCAAGGGTGCTGATGAGCATCATGATCATTGCGTTTTGCTCGGTCCAAATCTCACTGGCGCTCCATAATGAAACGGTGATCGACGGGATCCGCGCTCACTTCCTGTTTGTCCGGAAAAACGCCGGCCGCCTCGGGTGGTTTTTAATTATCTGCGGGATCCATTTTTTTGTCATAATGGTCTGCGACGCCATAGTACGCAGCGCAATTGCTGATAGATTAGGCGCACTGTTCCTTTGGAAATTGAGTTTCGCTTTTCTCCGAGGAGTAATCACTGGTTGGCTCTTGGCTTCGTGGGTCTGTTTATTTCGCCAGTGCGAGACCGGTCGCATCAGCGGCGAGAAATGGATTCAGTATTAGAAAAGAGGTGTTGAGAAGAGCAATCGTGAATGCAGCGACGATTACGCGTCAGAGCAAATCGAATCTCGCCCTAGCGTTTGTTTCATTAGGGCGCGAGCGGAAGCGCGATATCACCATTTTCTACGCGTTCTGCCGAGTGATCGACGATATCGCTGATTCCTCAGAGCTAAGCGTGGTCGAAAAGCGAGTGCGTCTGGCGAAATGGCGTCAAATGCTTCACGTCGCGGCCCCGGAGGAGCCGCTTCTTGCTCGCGACGTAAGACAGTTGATCGCCAAATACTCGCTGCCAACCGGTATGCTGGAAGAAATCATTGCCGGTGTTGAAATGGACCTGAGCACGCTGCGATATCCCGCCTTCGAAGAGCTTCGGATTTACTGCTATCGAGTGGCCAGCGTGGTCGGCCTGGTAAGCATCGAGATTTTTGGCTATCGGAACCAGCGCTGCAAGCAATACGCAATCGAGCTGGGGCTGGCCTTGCAGATGACGAACATCATTCGTGACGTTGGGAGGGATGTACAAAATGGCCGGATCTATCTGCCGCAGGAAGATCTGGCGCGGTTCCGTTATTCTGAGACCGAGCTGATAAAGCGGCATTACAACGAACGCTTCGTTCAGCTGATGGAATTCCAGGCACGGCGCGCCCGTGAGTTCTTCGCTAACGCTGCCGCGGCTCTGCCTGCTGAAGACCGCAGAGCCATGACGCCGGCGGAGATCATGGGGTCGGTTTACAGCGGTTTGCTGCGGCGAATTGAACTGGACAAGTTTCGTGTCTTCGAAAAAGATTACCACTTAACCAAAATCGAGAAGGCAGGTCGAATCGCCGCGCAACTTTTCAAATCCTTTTTGAATGCGCCGCTGCGAACGTCCGTCTGACTTCCCGATTACGAAACCTTACTAACGAATATGAATGCAAATTCTCTAAAAATTATGTCAGCGGTTGTAACTGGCCTCTTCGTGCTGAGCACGACTTTGTACGCGCAGAGTGGGAGGGATGCAGTTGATTCCCGGACGAGCCACCCGGTGATGACGGCGACAGCGATCACTCAAGCAGATGCTCAGAAGAAATACCCGGCACCAAAGGGAGGCCATTACCCGCTTGGGACCCGTAACCCGCATGATCCTTCGGGAGTTGTATCGAGCCCATATCCGCCATATCAACAGTATGACTGCTCAAAGGTTTCCCATGGCGGGCTAGTCGTGGACATACGTGCAAAGAGGGTATTTGTATATCCCTAGCGCGGGTTCGGCGAGACGAAGCGGTCTTAGATTGTCCCCGCAACATCGGGGGGGTTGACGCAGTTTAATTGCGTGACGGATTTGCGTCGTGAAAAGGGAAATTCTTGTACTTACGTCGGGCATTATTCTGTGTATCCTCACTTCGTGCGACACCCCTGTTGGTCAGGGTGCGGCGTGGGGCGCTGCCAGCGGGGCGATCATCGGCGGCGCGGCAACTGGTCATGTTCGGGCCGCATCAATTGGGGCAGCCGCAGGCGCCGCAGCCGGCGCTTTGACCGGCGCGATCGTTCAGGAGAATCAAGCTGCGCGTTATGGTCCACCGCCGCCGGGGGGCTTTCCGTATGCGCGCTGGGCTGGAACGCCCGGCTTTTATTACAGTCCTTATACGGGACGGGTCTATGACCTTCGAGGAGTTCCCCCAGGTGGGCTTACGCGCGACGTCGATACGGGCCGGCTTTTCCGCAAACCGTAATTGACTGCCAAAGACCGGGTCAGCGCGCCTGCGCCTGGAGTGCATCCACCAGCGCTCGCGCTTCATCAGTCATTTTCAACAATTCCGGCCATGAGCGATGATAATTTTCGCCGGGCAATTTGCGGGTCGCATCAAACCCCATATGTGAGCCGATGTTTTGTTCGCTCGGGGCGTGATCGAGGGAATCGCTTGGATTCTTAATGACGGTCGTGTCGCGTGCGGGATCGGTGTTGGCGCACAATCGGAAGAGCACCTCACTTGTATTGTGCACATCGCAATCTTCGTCCACGGCGACGATGTATTTGCTGAACATCATCTGGCCCATACCCCATAGACCATGCATCACCTTGAAAGCTTGGTAAGGATACTGTTTCCGAATACTGACGAAGACCAGATTGTGAAAAACACCTTCCGGTGGCAGCGTCATGTCCACAATTTCCGGGAAATTCATTTTGAAAACCGGCAGCAAGATACGCACGCTCGCATCCCCGATGTAATAATCTTCCATTGGCGGGATACCAACGATCGTTGTTGGATATACTGCGTCACGTCGGTGCGTAATCGCCGTTAAATGGAACACGGGGTACTCCTCGATGGCAGTGTAATAACCGGTGTGATCGCCGAACGGTCCCTCCGGGCGCAGCTCGCCAGGTTGGACATAACCTTCCAAGACAAAGTCAACGTCTGCAGGTACCGCTAGGTCAATCGTCGTGCAGCGAACAAGCTCGATTGATTTTCTTCGCAGAAAACCGGCGAACAGAAGTTCGTCCAACCCATCCGGCAGCGGTGCGGTCGCAGCGAAGGTATAAACGGGATCGCCACCCAGTGTAACTGCGACCGGCATGCGCTCCCCGCGCTCGTAATACCGTTTGCCGTGTCGTGCGCCGACCTTGTGAAGCTGCCAGTGCATTCCGGTCGTGTGTCTATCGTAAACTTGCATCCGGTAAATGCCGACGTTGCGGGCCCCGGTCTCGGGATCGCGCGTGTGCACATTTGCCAGCGTTATGAAACGGCCGCCGTCTTTGGGCCAGCATTTGAGAATCGGCAGATTGCTAAGGGAAAAGTCATTTCCATTTTCGATGCGATGCACGACTTCCTGACATGGCGCATCGCGCACGGATTTTGGCCGCGCGTGCAACAGATGAATTCCTTGTTTGAGCAAGTTCCAACCCTCGCGGAGATCGGTAGGCGGTTTTGCTTTTAGAATGAGTTGAATTTCCCGGGCCACGTCTTCGATGTCTGGAACCTGCAGCGCGAGCGCCATTCGGCGGCGCGATCCCATGGTGTTGATTGCAACGGGGAATTCTGATTTTTTTCCATCGATGACAGGCTGTTCGAACAGAAGAGCCTTCCCACCGCTCGGCGATTTCATTTCACGATCAGCCCATTCTGCGATGAGCAGATCGGTATCGACGGGAATTGCGACGCGTTTCAGTTCGCCCGCTTTCTCAAGAGCATCGAGGAAACTGCGGAATGAGCGGTAAGCCATTGCAAAGACGTGCCGCTAAATTCAGTCCTTTGGCTGCAGAATGCGAACGAAATTGTTTAGTATCCTATTGGTGGCGGCGACGGTAAATGTCGGAAGAAAACAACTCTGCCATCGGCGAAAGTGACTCCTTTGGACGGATAGGGGAACTTGGGCGGGATGTATGACCAATCGAACGGCCCGTAATAGTAGGGCCCGCCGTAGCTAGGAGGGGTTTCGTAACGCAGATAGACCCACGTCTCGGTGGGACGACCACGCCCGTAGCCCGGGACCTTTTGCTCTGGTGTACCCCAGGCCAGCCATACCGCGTCCATACTCATACCCAGCCGAATCTGACCTTGACTCACCAGCGCCTGATCTCGCGAAGAGAGACCCTGATAAATGCTCGGATGTTGGGAGATGCGCGTCCCAGGCGTTCCACAACTGGTGAAAAGCAACGCTGATGCTAGCGCAGATGTCAGCGCAACGCGTTGCACTCCGTCCGCTGGTTCACGAGCTTCGATGAAATTTCGAAAACACCGGTAAGCCATTGGTTATGGGTGCGTCGCTAACTTGGTTCGTTTGATGGCAGAATGCGACCGAAATTGTTGATCGGAATCATGACCCAACCAAGTACTGAAACGACACAACCCTGCCATTGGAGAAAGTAACCGTCTTATTGGGGTAAGGAATGCTCGGCGGGATCAGCGAATAGTAGAATGGATCGTAGAAAGGATCGCCGAAAAAGCCAAAGCCGGGACCGTAAGGACCATAGAAAGGATAGTAGTAAGGATAAGTTGCGTAATACACGTAAACCCACGTTTCAGTCGAATGACCACGTATGTTGCCTATCACCTTCGAATCTGGCGAACCCCAAGCCAGCCATACTGCGTTTGCTGACATACCTGCACGAATTTGTCCCTGATTTACCAGCGCCTGGTCCCGTGAAGAAAGGTTTCGATAAATTTCGGGATGTTCAGAAATGCGACTCTCGATGGTTGAACAACTCGCCAGCGCCAAAGCGCCTGCCGCAATGCCAAACGTGAGCGCCCCCGGGAAGGATTGACGCTTCATGCGAGCGATCATACGCGCCTCCCCCCTTCCGAGTCAATTACTCAGTTTCTTGATTCAACATCGTCCTGCCGGTAACGTTCCGATGCATGGAAGATCGCTACGGTCACCGGATTTCCTATCTGCGCGTCTCAATCACGGATCGTTGCAATGAACGTTGCACGTACTGTATGCCGCAGGAGTTGCAAGAATGGTTGCCGCGCGCGGAGATCCTCACGTTCGAAGAGACGCTGCGTCTCATTGGCATTGCAGCGGAGTTGGGTGTTTCCAAAGTGCGAATCACCGGTGGCGAGCCGTTAACGCGCCGTGATGTGATCGATTTCATCAGCCGAATCCCTGAAATCCCAGGCATCACAAGCATCGGTCTTTCCACAAATGGAACATTGCTCGCGCGTGAAGTCGCGCCTGGCAAAACAATGGCCGGGGCACTGCGGGCAGCCGGTGTGGCATCGGTTAATATTTCACTCGATACATTGGATCGAGAAGTCTATTCGCAAATTACCGGGCGCGATTTCCATGAACAGGTTCTCCGTGGAATCGACGCAGGTAGGGCCGCAGGCTTCGAGCAGATCAAACTGAACACCGTCCTGATGCGCGGCCGAAATGAAGATCAGCTAATTCCGCTGACAGAGTTCGCGGCCCAGCGCGGTTTGATTCTCCGTTTCATCGAGATGATGCCCGTGAGCACAACAGAGGTGCTCGATGAGAACAACTTCATGCCGATTCGTGAGGCAAAGAGGATGATCGAATCGCGTTATGGCCCTTTAATTCCTGAGACTGAGTTTAGAACGAACGGCCCGGCCACTTATTACCAGATCCCGGAACGCCGGCAGCGAGTTGGTTTTATCGGAGCAATGACCAACCTCCATTTCTGCGAGAGTTGCAATAAACTTCGTCTTACTTGCGACGGCAAATTGCGTCCATGCCTTGGCAGTTACCTGGAGTTTGACATCATGACACCGTTGCGAGCTGGTGCTAGCGACGCGGAGTTAAAACAATTCTTTCTGGATGTGGTCAATCGAAAGCCGGAGCAGCACGACTTTCGAAACAACTATCAGCCAAACCGCAGGATGATCGCCATCGGCGGCTAACGAATGCAGCAACTCACTCACGTTGGCGGTGATGGCAGGGCGCAGATGGTCGACGTGTCGGCCAAGCCGATGAGTAAGCGAAGAGCGGTTGCCATTGGGAAAATTCAGCTCAAGCCTGCAACGCTTGAACTGATTGCGAAGGATCAGATGGCAAAGGGGAATGTCTTTGCGACTGCGCGGATCGCTGGTATCCAAGCTGCGAAACAGACTGCGCACCTGATTCCACTCTGCCACACGTTGCCTCTCGGGAATGTCGAAATCGACATTGTGCCGTCCAGTGAAGGAGCAGAGGTGACCTGCGCTGTGCAGACGGTTGCGCAGACCGGCGTTGAGATGGAATCGCTCGTCGGCGTCACCATCGCATTGCTTACGATTTACGACATGTGCAAGGCGGTGGATAAGGAGATGCAGATTTCTGACGTCCGGCTGCTCAGTAAGACGAAGCAAACCGTGCCCTCCACGGAAAGTGGAGCAAAGAAGTAGTGGAGTAATGGAACGGAAACAACACTCCAATCATATAACCGTTGGCATCATCACAATCTCGGATCGTGCGAGCGCAGGTGATTATGAGGACCTTGGCGGGCCAGCGCTGAGAGAAGCGGCGCAAAAGGCAGGATGGCAAGTCCTGTCGGAAGCGATTATTCCCGACCAGACGGAACGCATTCAGGAAGCGGTTCGTTCATTTTCACAGCAAGGCTGTGGCTTGATTCTGACCACTGGCGGCACGGGGGTCGGACCGCGGGACGTCACACCGGAGGCGATTCGTGCAATCATGCGCGTCGAGTTGCCCGGTTTTGGTGAAGTGATGCGCGCTGAATCCATGAAGATCACGGCCAATTCCATCTTGTCGCGCAGCTTGGCAGCAGTCGTAGATCTTTCGCTGGTGATCGCCCTTCCGGGAAAGCCGAGTGGCGCCGTGGAATGTCTGGAATTCGTGCAGGGAGCAATTCCACACGGAGTCGCGCTCGCACAGCGAGTACCCACTTCGTGTTAATCAGGAGCGGTTAACTTGACAGCTTAAAGCCGTCAAGTTTTCGCGCTGGTAGCGCGATTGAATTCTAATCGGGCCAAATCAGCAGCCGCATCAATTGCCTGCCGTAATCGGTGAGATGCGCATTTGCGCCGTGGCCGGAAACTATGTCCCGGGTCAGATGGGAATAATCGACGGAGTTTTTTTTGACGTAACTCAGCTCAGGCTGCGTCACGGTCTTATCGCTCGATTCTATTCTCAGGGGCACACCGGACTGTGCAAACGAGATTTCCCACGAAGATTTTTCGTTTCGACTCCCTGTCGTGAACATCCACGAATAAAGTTTTGGCAAATCGAAATGCCGCGATTTAGGGACCGTTACTTTGTAGAATGTTTCCTCGCGACCGAGGAATTCAGGGATACTCAGTGAGGGATTTTTGTGCAGCGCAAGATACAGCCGTGCGATATCGAGGCCGGCGAGATTCATACCATTGTAAATACCGTTGTGATTGGGGTCGTTCCTAAAGAATGCGTTGTACCACGACTCGAATTCACGACTGAGCATGAGATCCAATTCCAAGTGGAGATGTGCGCGTTCGCGGTTTAGTCCTGTTCCGGTGTAGCCCATCACGGCGATGCGTTGGCTGCGTTTCACCGTGTCCCCTGGCTGGACTGCGATCGAGCTCAGATGTCCATACAGGCTGTAGTAATTTGAGCCGCCCCAGCGATGCTCAATGATAATGTATTTTCCATAATTCGAGTAGCCGGGAACGGGGTTAACGTGCACCACTTTCCCATCGGCAATGGCGCGTATTTCATCGAGCGGCTCACCGTGCGCGTCGCGGTGCAGGGGTCTAATGTCGACCCCTTCGTGAAAACGGGTGTAAACGACGCCACCTGCTGTGTCGGTTGGATCACGCACAAAACCGTATTGGCCCCCTTCCCACGGCGTTGATTTCACGCCGTTAAAGTTGCGTTCGATATACTGATAGAATGCGCTGCCGCCGCCCGAAAACAGGGCGTCATTATCGGTGGGCAAGACGAGATCGACAGTCTGCTTCTGTGCCATCGCCGTGGTGGGTATCAAAGCGAATGTGAAAAGCGTCACTGTTAAAAGATGTTTCATTCGTTACAGGAGATGCTAGTAGGCTCGAAGTAGAGTGTTACCGCTTCCGTTGGTCGATCATGTGCCAGTCTTTTTTCATCAACTCAATATCTGCAGAAGTTAGCCCGGAAGGGATGTAGATTTTTCCGTCGGAAACGCGCTTGTCGATTTCTAGTTCGGTGATTGGTCGGCCATTGATGAACACGAAAAGCAACCTGCCGCGACGCTCAACGCTTAGAGTATCAAGCACGACGCGCCCGTGCTCGTCGAGTTGAAATAGTGCGCCATAAGTTCCGTTCGCGGCGGGATAGGGAGAAAATGCTATGATGTCGCGCTCCGAAATCCACGGAGTCTTTTCGATTGCCACAGTTTTTCCGGACACCTGGGCCCGAACAGAGCTGGCGAATACTTCCGTATCCCGAGGGTTTGCTTGTGCATGCACTCGGAACGTGCAATGTCGTTGTTTTGCCACACCTTCGGCCGCAGCGAAAGCGAGGCAAAACGCGAATGCACAGAGAGTTTTCATGCCGATTGGATAAAGGGTTTGACAGGGTTTTTGCAACCTCGAAAGCTTTCGAGTCTGTTTAACCCGCTCATGAAGCGACGAGCAATTCTGCACATTCTGATATTTTTCGTTGTCGGGAGCATGTTTGCTCAGGACGCCGTACCGACATCCACACCCGCCCGCAGGCGCGGTTGGTTGGGCCGTCTCCTCCATCCATTTTCTCCCGATGCAGTCCCCCAATACAAGGATGCCAGACTTCGCGGGCTTACGGTCGATCTGCAAATCACACCGCAAACCATCAAGCTGTCTGAAGTCCGGCAACTTGGAATAAAATTGACGCTGGCAAACGTATCCAAGCGCCCTGTAACGCTCGATTTTCCGACAAACCAGCGGATTGAAATTTATTTAATGAATTCCGAAGGCAATATCCTCACAAAGTGGTCCGACAACCACGCGATCGCAGAGAAACCCGTCACGATTTTGATTAACCCGCAGGAGCGGATCGAGTATAACGAAACAATCGCAACGCGCGATCTCACGCCAAACAAGGTGTTTATCGCCGAGGTGTTCTTCCCTCAGTACCCGGAGTTGCGTATCCGGCAAAAATTCCTGGCTGTCCCGTGAAAAGGTTGATAGTCGATAGCTGATGGTCGATAGAGCCGAATCGTGTCCGTCGATCAACTATCAACTTCGAACTATCAGCTCTTTTCCGATTACCATACACATCCACAGGGACATCGGGTCCAGCATTACACGCCAGCACTGCTTCAGCCTTGGGTGGATTCGGCGCGTAGGTTCGGCTTAACCGACATCGCTTTTACTGATCATGATCGTTATCACGCCGGAATCGACTTCGACGAAATCGATCATTTACGGGAGAAGAACCCCGATCTGAGAATCCGAGCTGGAATTGAGCTCGATAACGATCCCGTTCACTCCGCGGCCGGCCGAAAATGGATTGAAAAGCACTGGGACAAACTCGATTTTGTGCTGGGCTCCGTGCATTTCCTTGATCGCGCTGATCAAATGTTCGATACCGTGCCAGATGGCGCGACGCAATTTGAAGGTCGTGACGTCGATGCGATTTACGCCGATTATTTTCGGCGTGTTCGCGAAATGGCGGCAACCGGGTTAATCGATTGCCTTGCTCATCTTGATCTTGTCAAAATTCATGGTCATCGGCCAGGTGTGGAAATCGGAGCCATTGTCAACGAAACGCTCGATTTTATTCGAGCGCGGAATCTCGCAATCGAACTTTCCACTGCTGGATGGCGCAAGCCGGTGAACGAAGTCTATCCAAGCGATCGGATTATTGAGCTAGCAATGGAGAGGGGAATTCCCTTTACGACCGCCTCCGATGCGCACTCGCATGTGCAACTGGGCGAGAATTACCCAAGTCTCGCGCAAAAGATGGCGGCCTTTGGGGTTCGTCAGATTTCTATTTTCGAAAACCATCAACGCGTCATGCGCGCTGTTTGTGCCGAACCACTGTTATAGCTGGAGATCCAGTTGCGACCGTTTCTGTGCTGAGCTGGCTTGTTCGGTTTCCGAAGGCAGGCTTGCCTTAAGCCCCAAACGTTGGGCGATGCGCTGGCAGGTTTCAGGAGCAAACCCTTCGAAATGATTGCTAACGAATGCCCAGACATTGCGAACTTCGGAAAGATGCCGCTCAATCTTAAGCGACCAGCTTTCAAGTGCAGCTTCGCGTTTCCATAGCAATTTCTTGTAACGATGGACGTGCCCACCATCGACATCGTATTTGGTCGAGTAATCGCCAAGCAGACGCAGATAGAGAAAATCAGAAGTGCGCGGTAGGAATTCGAAAGGTGCAAGGTTTCGCTCGTTAAGTGGAGTGGTGTCCGCCCACACCCAGCAGATATGATTTTTTTCCAAAAGCCGGATGAACTGGGGCCGATGCCATCCGGCGTGACGAAATTCGATCGCGAAGCGGAAATCCCTCGGCAGTTGACCAAGAAAATTGCGCAACGCGAGTTTGCCATCCTTCGGCGCGAAGGAAGGCGGAAGCTGGATCAGGATAACGTCGAGTTTTGCTCCCAGCGGTTCGATAGCGCGGAGAAACGAATTCAGCTCCGCACTACAATCGCGCAGCCTGGAAGCATGCGTGATCTGTCGGGGAAGTTTACAGGCGAAACGGAAGCCAGTGGGGGTCATCTGGACCCAACGCCGAACGCTATTTTCGGGTGGAACAGCATGAAAAGTCGAATCCACTTCAACTGCCGTGAAATGGTTGGCATAAAATTCCAACCAGTGAGTTTCTGGCAAACCCGGCGGATAGAAAACCCCACGCCAGTCATCAAAGCTCCACGCGCATGAGCCGATACGTATCTTCTGCTGGTCGGTCAGATTCAAAACCAGATTGTAACGTTAGCCAGTCTTTTGTCCTTGGAAAAGGGTTCAGTTCCGGAAATGTGGTGAATATTCCAGCAGTGCGTTGGCAACCCTCCGAAACTTGACTGGGCGCATAAGTCAACTACCCTGCCACACCCATGCAAATCGCCATTCGTGTGCTTCTGGTTTTCGCGGTTACCGCATTTCTTTTGCCCGATTCCGGCAAGGCCTCTGTTGTCTTCAAGCCGGGTAAAAAGCCGCAGTACGTGGGCGCGGATGGCATAGAAGAAGAACTGAGCGGTGATGCTGTGGACCTATTCCAGATTGGCCAGGCTGCCGAGAACGAAGGCAATTACAAGCGCGCGATCAGAGCTTATAAAAGTCTGGTCAAACGCCACCCTAGAGACAAGGTGGCGCCCGAAGCGCTTTATCGTGCCGCCCTTTTACAGGAAAAAGAGCATCTCTACTTTGCGGCGGCGGATTCATTTTCTCAGTTAGTGGAAAAATACGCCGGCAGTCCGCATTTCGAGGAGGCAATTGAGGCGCAGTTCCGGATCGGCGAAATTTATCTTAACGGAAAAAAGTTGAAGTTCCTCGGCATGCCGATTGCCTCAGCACTGGATCGCGCTGTGACTGTTTTCGCCAACGTTGTCCGGACGGCCCCCTACGGAAAATATACCGCGCGGGCGCAGTTTGATATTGGTCTTGCGCGCGAGAAACAAGGCGCCAACGATGCGGCCATTCAAGCATACCAGGCCGTCGTGGATAAGTTTCCTAACGAGCCCATCGCCGTGGACGCGCAATACCAAATTGGCTACATTTGGTTTACCGCAGCGCAATTAGGCACAAAGGACGCGGCCGCAGCAGCGAACGCCAAGACTGCGTTTGAGGATTTTCTTTTCCATTATCCTAAGAGTGAGAAAGCAGCCCAGGCGCGCGCTAATCTCGAAATTCTCGAACACAAGCAAATAGCCAACTCTTACAAGGTCGCGAAATTTTACGACAAGCAGAAATATTATCGCGCCGCGGTTATCTACTACAACGAAGTGATTCGCCAGCAGCCGGGCTCTCAGGAAAGTAACGAGGCGAAGAAGCGCATTGATCAACTGCGCGCAAAGCTTGGAGACGCAGCGCTTCAGCCTGCGCTTCCTATGGGACAGGTCGCCAAGAAAAAGGGTGACACACATGGCGCGCGAACGGCCGAAAGCGGGTCGGCGAAACCGGGGCCGGCAAACAACGAAGCGCCGTTGCCTGCGTCGGAGAGCGATAGTTCGCTGCCACCGCCTGCTTCACTTGCGCCCGATACTACCACGGCGCCCGACCCCTTACTGGCTCCGCCGGGCGCAAGCACAAGCTCCGCTGGTTTGCCAAGTTCTGATCCATCGGCCTCTCCCGGGGCGTCCGCCTCACCGGCGCCTTGAAAGCCTTATTTGCCACCCTATTCTGCTTTGCCCTGGGTGGTTGCCTTGGCTATCACATCGGTCCAGTAAAGCCATATTATCTGCGCGATGTTCACAGCATCGCCGTGCCGACTTTTCAAAATCGCACCCTTGTTCCTCGGATCGAAGTATTGGTTACCGATACTGTGATCAAGCAGTTACAACAAGATGGTACTTTCCAGATTACGAATGGGGATAAAGCGGATGCTACTCTAACAGGTGAAATATCCCGGATCACCCGGGCACCGGCGCGCTCGGTGCGCGGTAACGTGCTATCCACGACGGAATTTAGCCTGGCACTAGTAGTAAAGTACTCGCTGGCTGGACGGGATGGCAAACAACTGGTACCGCCGGCCGATGTGTTCGGAACGACCACCTTCTTTGTGAGCAGCGACGTGACTAGTGACGAGCGGCAGGCTTTGCCCCTGGCGACTGAAGATCTCGCCAAGCAATTAGTTACCCAAATAAGTGAGGGTTGGTGATGAGTAATGAAAGGTGAAGAAAAGCTTTGGACCATCCTCAACGACAAACTCGATACTCTGCGCGCCACAAACAAGTTGCCCCAGGCGATACGCGTTGCCGAAACAGCCCTTGAAATCGCCAAACGCGCCTTCCGCGGCACCGATCTTCCGCTGGCGACCAGCTTTGAGAAGCTAGGGCAACTTCTCGATCAAAAGGGAGATCGCGCGGCGGCCAAAGGATATTTGCTCAAGGCGCATGCGATTCTGGAAAAGATAAGCCCGCCAGATCAGCGGGCCATCTACCGCTCCGCGAGACGGCTTGCATTTCTGTGTGATAGCCTTGGCCAGTCTGAAGAGGCCATTAATTTCTATCAGAAAGCAATCGCTGCGGGCACCGAAATCGAAGACATTCATTATTCGGATCTCGGCACCATGTTAAACAATGTTGCTCTGATTTTGCGTAAGTCAGGACGACAAAAATCGGCTGAACCTTGTTACCTGCGGGCATTGCAGATTTACGAGAAGCAACTCGGACCAGACCATCCTGATGTCGCCTCAGTGTTGAATAATCTCGCCGTGTTCTACACGAATGAACGCCGTTTTACTGAGGCGGAGAAAATACATCTTCGGGCGCTGGCCATTCGCGAGAATCTAAACCCGCCTCCACTTGCCGACATTGCGCAGTCAAAATGCAATCTGGCGGTCGTCTATCATTCACGCGGCGACTACGCCAAAGCGGCAGAGCTTTATCAGGCTTCTCTCAAGATTTGGGAGCAGGTGAAGGATAAACCTTTGAAGGATTACGAGATTGTCGTATCCAATTATGCTGACCTTTTGCGATCGCTCGGCCAGGTACGCAAAGCGCACCAATTGGAGGTTCGCGCACGGAAGAAAAGCTCAGCGTGACGTTCGAGGTTTCTTTCCTCGTATTGTCTCTGGTTTGACCTTGCAGGTGGCTGGCACGCGCGCATTGTAGGGGCCACTGGTTTGCTCGCGTGGCGGAATTGGCAGACGCGTACGGCTCAGGACCGTATGGGGAAACCCGTGGAGGTTCGAGTCCTCTCGCGAGCAGTGTTTGAGCGTCCCTCTACCGACCTTATCTAGAAGAGAAAGGCATCGGCAAGCCGCCGATTGCGGTTACTTTCGCGCAGCTTTCCTTCGCGCCGCCCAGCGAGCTTTCATCAACTGCGAGAGCCTTCTTCGCCCGGCAGCGGTGAGTCCGCCTTTTTTCGCTGCAGGAGCTTTCTTTGTTCCACCAGCTTTTCGTCTTGCTGCCCAGCGGGCCTTCATTAGTTCGGATAGCCTTCTTCGACCAGCAGCCGTAAGTGCTCCTTTTTTGCCGGCAGGGGCTGGTTTCGTCCCGCCTTTTAGTCTCGCCCACCGGGCTCTAGCCGCGGCCGAAAGCTTGGCTCGGGTCGAAGGCGAAAAGTAACGCCCGGCCGCCCGTGCGGGGGCTGTCGCTGCTGCTGCTGCGGGTCTGGCAGGTGCACCCCCCAAGATCGAGGAAAGACGTCTTTCCAGATTATCAATTTGTCGGCGTATTGAAACGGCTTCTTCTAAAGCTTTAACAGATATATCCATGCTTGTGACATAACCGGGGTTTGTGGCATTCGCAATCCTTTTTTATAACAAACTTCATGCCTAACTTTCTGACCCGTGGCTTCGCGCATGAGTTACATCCGTGTGGTAAACAAGAAGTGAGTTATCGTAAAACTGTGAGCTGACGTTTTATTACCCTTCAAATGACAAAATCCGGTACCGCAACAAAACCCACACGAGTCCGACAAATGTTTGGCGCCATTGCCAGACGGTACGATCTGGCTAATCACATGCTTAGCTGCGGGACGGATTTTTATTGGCGGAAGTGCGCTGCCAACATAGTCGCCAGCTGGCAGTCCGGCAAAATTGTAGATCTTGCAACTGGCACAGGAGATCTGGCGCTTGCGTTGCAGAAGAAACTGCCGGATGCGGAAGTCACAGGCGTAGATTTCCAGCCTGAAATGCTGAAGCTGGCGCAGAGCAAAGGTGTGCGTAAAACAGTCCTTGCAGATGCCATGAAGCTGCCATTCGCGGACGCTTCGTTTGATTGCGTTACCATAGCTTTCGGCTTGCGTAACATGGAGAATTGGAAAGACGCGCTTGTTGAGATGTCACGCGTGCTTAAAAGAAACGGCAATTTGCTAGTGCTTGAGTTTTCACTGCCAACAAGATCGATTGTGCGCACCATCTATCGTTTCTATTTGCATCGCTGCCTCCCATTGCTGGGCTCTTTTTTAACGGCAAAGAAAAGCGCCTACGACTACCTCGGGGACTCGATTGAAGAATTTCCCAGTGGGCATGCAATGATCGATTTAATCGAAGCGAGCGGCTTTGAACACGCGACGTTTCAGCCGTTGAGTTACGGCATCGTGACGATTTACACCGCGCGGAGGCTCTGACAGCAAAAGCGGTAGATCACGGCGAAATACTGGGTGTCGGACTTGGCGCCGGCGATGGTTGCGCCACAAGAGGTATCCTCAAGCTATTCAAATCCGAATTGCTAATCACAAACGTGCCTTCCCGGCCGTCTACATGGGCGCACCACGTTCCGTCATTAGCTGGAGCGCCGATGATCAACTTATGTGATACCTTGTTGTCAGGCGAAGTTGTGAATGCAAGAGTGAGCTGCGGCTTTTCCAAGCCATCTTGCGGCTTCGTTGGTCCGAGCCAACGCACTGCATGCAAGCTCGAGAGCGTGGTGAGTAGCGACTGCACATTTGTCCTATCGATCTCACCAGTGCCTTTTAGCCAATGCCATTGGTTATTTTCGCCGCGTTCCAGCGACAGCTCTTTGTCCGTGGTTATGCTCAGACGATGAATTTCGTCAGGTTTAAACCTAAAGATCGATAACTCCTGCCATTGCAAAGGGTCGGCTGAGATCTGGTCAACCAAACCGCGATGGGCTGCCACGACAAATGGCTCATCGGTGAGTCGGGCGTAAACACTATCTCCGTCTTCCTTTCCAAAGGCGAGTGTAGCAAATGGTTCCTCACCCGCCTTGGTCTCGGCAGTGTTCTCCGACGCGAACGAGCTGAACGTTAATTGTAGACGAGGTTTGTCCAAACCGTATTTTGGCAGATTCGAAGCGACATCTTCCACGAACTTTGTCACCCGTTCGTTTTGTAATGTGTCAATTAATCGGCGGACCGCGCCTGAATCTGCGGGCGCGTTATTTCGGCTGGCGATGGTCCAGCGTCCATCTTTGCGTGCAAGCACGGTCTTACCTTTACTTGGAACATCGATCGTGATCCGATCGAGGACGTTTGTGTCGATTCGAACTAAATGATAGTCACGTAGATCGGCTGGCTTGACGTTCAGCGCCTGTTCAATCTTCTTGGGCAATGTGTAGACGGCTCGACGAGGGACAAATCGGACATAAACCTGGTCTTTTTCCTTCTCGGGCACGCTCCCGATTTGCAGCATTTGCCCTTTGTCCTCCTGACCAAAGACTTTGATCGAGTCAGCAATCTCAACCTTTTCGTCCTTTCTTCCTTCCTGGCTAAATAACGTGATCGACCCGCGCGGCTCTGCCAGGCCATAAGGTCGCAGGTCACCGTGATCGTCGGCCACAAATTGTTGAATGCGCGCTGTTGTGATTTGCGCAATCAGATCGCCAACTTTCTCGTCATCCGCGCGAGCGCGAAGTGGTTTGACGATGTCCCAGTGCTCGTTCCTCTTCTCTAACTCCATTTCACCAGCAGGCGTCTTTAACGCGATGCGGCGCACCTGTGCAGTGGTTAGATCAGCTAATTTTTTGTCGCGGAATTCTTCCGCTTTCTTGTCGATGTCCTTCTTAACCGATTGTTTGGCGAGAAATGTTTCCTTGGAGTTGTCAAAGCGGACATACATCCTGCCTTCCAGCGCCGCGTCTTTTCCAAACAAGATTTCAGGAGGCCTGTCAGAGCCGATCAATTTGAGCTTAAGCTTTGGCCGGTTCAGGCCGTATTCATTCAGTTTACTCTTATCGGCCTCAATATCTTTCGCCGGAATTGTTCCCTCCTTTTGCCAGGTCTCCAGGTCCGATAGCAAATTCTCAACTAAGGCGGCGTCTGCCTGATCCTTGATTGGGGTTTCAAGCCGCCATTTGTTGTCGCGGCGCCGTATTTCTATTTTTTCATCGCCATTTTGGATGATGATGCCATCGATCTTACCTCGATCGAAATTGACCACGTTCTGCGCCTGCCGTTTGGCCTCTTCCGTGCTCGGCTGTTTCATCTCAAAGAACCTCAGGTACGCGAACACAGCGAGCACAACGACAGCAAGGATTAGAGTAGTTCTCCAATTCATACTTTACAGTGTTGCGCCGAAAAGCTTCGGCGTTGTCGAAAATGTTAGACGAGCGGTGCGCTCGCCCAAGGGATAGATGTTATGGCGATGCTCCGGCAACATTCTGTGTCTTAGACGCGCCGTTGCCACCAAACCACCGTTCCGATCACGGCGGGGATCAACGGCATTAAAATCAGAATGATCCAGCGCAGGCGAGCCAGCGTATCCGGGTCAAGACTGAAAGTAAGAGGCTTCGAAACTTTCGGTGCTATACCGATTAGCTGTTCGCGGCTCAACAACCAGTTCACGCTGCCGGAAATGAAATCGAGGCCCTGCTGATCCTGCGTAATCGCATTGTCTTGAATGAAGGTGGCATTGCTAACGACTACCAGCCGCGACGAGTTCACCTGCACCCGCTCATCCGCGCTGCCACCTTTTTCAATGGCTGCGCCTATTGTTAGTGGCGTATTGTTATCCCGTTTCGCGTCAGCCTGCAGTTTTGCTTGATCCTCCGTGTTATAATCAGTCTCGGCAAAATAGCCTTTTTCAGCCTGAATCAGGGGCTCGAGACGCGCGTTGGCGGCACGGACGCGGTCGGGCTCAAGCGTGAGCGAAGAAGTACCGCCCAAAAACAGCGCCCGTACATCGGCTAATCGTTTGGTGATCGGGCTGTCGCCGAGGAACCGCGCTTGAACATCTCTTGTTAGTGCCAACTCCTGGATCCCAGTTCGCAGAAAGACCATCAGTCTGTCGTCATTCACCTTAACGCCCAGCTCGTTGACAAACGCATCAAGCTTCGGCGTTTTTGCCGCCGGATCGTGGAGAAGCAAGATCCGGCCCTGTTTGTCCCAGAAATTGCGCAGCACTTTCATTTCGCGGTCTGAAAAATCGTACTGCGGCCCTACGATCATGACGGTTTTCACGTCCTCGGGAATCGCATCCAGGTCGAGAAGGTTCAGCTCTTTGAACTGGATGTTTTCGTTTTCGATGAATGTCTTCAGGACGGAGATCGTGCTCCCTTCAGCAAGTGGCGGTTCCTTGTGACCTAGGACGTATCCAAGAGTCTTCTTTTTTCCTTCCACAAGGTCGATCATTGCGCTGGTAATGGCTTGTTCGCCTTTGAATGCGGCTACGCGAGGGCTTTCGCCCAGCGCCATTCCGCTCTGGTCGATGTCTGCCATCTCGGATGCCTTAACCGTCTTATTGCGTCCCTCGTAATCGACTACTAAAAGAGGCTCGTCGGTAACGACTTTGTACTTGTCGAACAACTCCTTTGCGCGGGAAAGATTACGCTCGGGATCAATGTGCTCGATATCGACCTTTTCTTTACCGGCATACTGATATTCCGTCAGCAAATTCTGAACGTCCGTGGTAATCGGTGTGTTGGGCGGAAAGAAAACCGTGATGCGCATCTTGCCCTTGAGTGTGTCAAGGAAACGTTTCGTTTTATCTGAGAGCGCATATTTTTGGTCGCGGGAAAAATCCCAGCGCGCGTAGTGTTTGAAGGCGATCGAGTTCACCATCGCCGCCAGAAACAAGACCAGCACGATTTGCGCGAGAACGTTGAACCCAATGCGAACCCGGCGAATCTTTTTTCCCGAACGTCTTGAGCGCTGGTTTGTTTCGTTAGCCATCGCTCAAAGCCTCCATTTGCGGGATTGAAACGCCTGATGTGTAAGGGTCAGCATCACGATGGTCATGCTCACGTAGAGAACGATTGGGCGTGTGTCTATTACGCCGCGCGAGAAGGTCCCCATGTGTTCGATTGCAGAGAAATAGCCCAGTAAGTCGCGCGTCTCGGAACTCACGTCGAGTAGAATGAACTGAACCAGGCCAAGGAAAAACAGCAGCGTAATTGCGCAGAAGGAAATAATCGCCGCGATGATCTGGTTCCGGGTCAGAACGGATGTTAGACAACCAATGGAAAGATAAAACATTCCGAGCAACAAAAGCATCAGATAGGACCCGAAGTATGCTCCGATCGAATGAGCAGCCGGTTCATTCGTAACCTTGAAGAAGATGACAAAGTACAGCAGCGTCGGGATCCAGAGAATTATATAGAAGACCAGCGCGCCAAAAAATTTTGCCAGTACTACCTGCCAGTCGCGCACCGGGACAGTTGTCAATGGTTCAATCGTGCCGAGCTTAAATTCTTCGGCAAACAAACGCATCGTGATAAGGGGAAAAATCAGAACAAAGGCAAACCAGAAGAAGACTGAGTTAAAAAACGCCTCCTGCACAGTGTATTGCACCTGGCGCTGGTTCATGAAAGAGACCTGAAAATAAAAATCGATCCCGCTGATTATCAGGAAAAAGATAAGCACGATGTACGCGATCGGGGAATGGAAGTAGCCGCGTACTTCGCGCGAAAGAAGAGTGTAGAATTTACGCATGGCTTTGGAGTGGAGTGATGGAGTGGTGGAGTGACGGAGTGATGATGTACTCTTCTGGGTCCTCGGC
>JBKPLX010000119.1:0-9217 GCA_046731855.1 Verrucomicrobiota bacterium
AGCGCCGCCGTCGGCTACAATGTGCCGTTCACGGGATTTCAAGCGACGACGACTTACGCGATCGGTGGCCGGCCCGTGCCACCGCAAGCCGAGCGCGGACGTTCCTGGCTCGACCGAGTGAGCGAACATTACTTTATGACGATGGGCATCCCGCTGCGGGAGGGCCGCCTGTTCAACGAGCGCGACAACGATCAAGCCCCGAGTGTTTGCATCATCAACGAATCGTTCGCGAAGCGACTTTTCCCCGGCGAATCGGCCCTCGGCAAAATTTTGCTCCGCGGCCGCGACGAAATCAAATGCGAAATCGTCGGCGTGGTCGCCGACGTGAAGAGCGCCAACGTTAACGAGCCCGCGCCGGACGAAATGTATGTGCCGTTTCGTCAGGTTGCGCAGTCGGTCGGCACCCTCGTGGTACGCACCGACGGCGACCCGGCGGCGCTGCAAACGGCCATGCGTTCCACTCTCGCCTCGCTCGACAGCACGCTGGCCCTCACGTTTTTCACCACCATGGATACCGCGCTCAGCTCGTCGCTGATTTTCCCGCGCATTACCGCGTGGCTCACGGGATCGTTCGCTGGCGTCGCGCTGTTGCTTTCGGCGGTGGGTCTTTACTCTTTGCTTGCCTACGCGGTCACGCAGCGGACGAACGAAATCGGCCTGCGCATGGCGCTCGGCGCGCAACGCGGGCAAGTACTCGCCCTCATTCTCCGCAGCGGCCTGCGGCTCGTCGCGCTCGGTCTTGTGCTTGGGCTCGCCGCGGCAACCGGCGCATCGCGTTTGATTCAGACGTTGCTTTTCTCTGTGCAGCCGCTCGACCCGTTCATTTACGTCGGCGTGACGTTGCTCTTCACGCTTATCGCTCTCCTCGCATGTCTGCTCCCGGCGCAGCGTGCGACTCAAGTCGATCCCATTCAAGCATTACGCGCCGAATGATATGAACGATCTAAAATTTGCTCTGCGCCAGCTTCGCAAATCGCCTGGATTTACATTTGTCGTAGTGATCACGCTGGCGCTGGGGATTGGCGCCAACGCCGCCATCTTCACGCTCGTACGCGGTGTGCTCATCAAGCCTCTGGTCAATCGAGACGAAGACCGGTTGATTTATATCAGGCAGAGCGCTCCGGGCATGGACCAGGAAAACAGCACCTGGTCAATGCCGGAAATTGGAGACTTAAAGGAGCGGGTGAAGGGCCTCAGCGAGTTTGGTGATTTCTCCACAATCGCCTTCACGCTCATCGGCCTCGGCGAGCCTCGAGAAGTTAATGGCGGAGTGGTCAACGGGAACTATTTCGACGTAATGGGTCTGCATCCCGTTCTCGGGCGCCTCATCAAGCCGGAAGATGATGGTCCGAAGGCCGCCAGTGTTCTTGTCCTCACTTATCGTTTCTGGTCGGACGCTCTCAATCGAGATCCTTCTGTGATCGGCAAGACCGTTCAACTTGGCGAGCGTTCCGCCACGGTCATCGGCGTGCTTGAGCCTTGCGTCCCGTATCCGCAGGAGACCGAAATTATCGCGAACGTCGCCAGCAGCCCGCATCATCTTTCGGCCACGATGGTCACCGAGCGCACCCATCGCATGACGGAACTTTTCGCGCGTCTCGCTCCTGGAACAACGCTCGAGCAAGCTCGCGTCGATTTGCGCTCCGTGTATGCGACGATGAAAAAAGATCATCCGGAGGCGTACTCGAGACAGGGAGACTTTCAGATTTCCGCGAAGCTGCTTCGCGACCAGATCACCTCGGGCGCGAGGACCGTGCTTCTCGTTTTGCTCGCCGCGTCAGTGCTCGTGTTCGTCGTCGCGTGTTCCAATGTCGCCAATCTTATTCTGGCGCGGACAGTTCGGCGCGAAGGTGAATTGGCGGTTCGTACCGCACTTGGCGCAAGCAGAGGCACGCTCCGCCGCATGTTGCTGGCCGAAAGCCTTCTGCTTTGCGGCGCTGGCGCGGCGCTCGGCGTGTGGAGTGCGCAATTTCTGGTTGACGTGCTGGTTCGTTACGCGTCGCGTTTCTCTGTTCGCGCGCTCGATCTTACCGTCGACTCCAGCCTGCTGTGGGCAGGCGGTGCTCTCGCCGTTGTCGCCGCGGTCATTTTAGCCGTTGTCCCGCGCCTGCCTGCAGACACGTCTGGTGCACTGCACTTATCGAGCGGCAGCGTTCAGATGACCAGTAGCAAGCGCCGCCAACGGATATTCGTTATCACGCAAATCGGCGCATCGTTCGTGTTGCTGTCCGGCGCGAGCGTGTTGGTGACTACGCTCCTCGCACTGCAAAGAACGCAGACCGGTATGGACTCGCGTCATGTCCTCGCCATTAACGTGCCTGCTGTGTTTTACGGAAAGACAAGTCAGCAGGTTCGCAATTTCTACAAGGAAGTGATCCGTCGCGTTGATAGTCTTCCAGGTGTTACCAAGACCGCCTTCGGAATGATTGCTCCCTGGCGCGATGCGGGCTCCGGCCCGACCCTGCAATTCTGCGCCGATGGTCACGATCACAGCTCAGGCCAAGAGGATCCGCGCGCGCAGTATCGTGTTGTCTCTCCGGGCTTCTTTGCGGCGCTCGGCGTTCCCATTATTGCAGGTCGCGATTTCAATGAGCTCGATGATCAAAGCAAGGAGCGCGTCGCCATCATTAGCGAAACACTCGCGAAGCGGATGTTCCCAAATCAGGACCCGATCAATCGGCACGTGGTCTTCAGTGATCCGGTCTTGAAGCGCCCTGGTAAGACTCCAGAGCCGCAGCAACGCATCATTGGCGTCACCGCTGATATCGACGACGTGCATGTTGTTCCGCAGCCGACGGTCACCATTTACAACACCTTTGAACAGGGTCCGCTTTTTCGCGGCCGCCTGTTCATCCACACGAGTGCGAATCCTTATTCGCTCGTCACGCCGGTCACGCGCCTTATTCGCGAGCTGTCAGCGGAACAACCAATCGAGCATGCCGCTACGCTCGAAGACGCCCGCGCCGAAGTGCTCACCCCGCAACGTTTGAACTCCGTGGTGTTTGGACTGTTCGCCGCAGTTGCCTTGTCGATTGCGGTAGTCGGCGTTGCGGGCGTGCTCGCATTTTCTGTCAGCGCGCGCACGCGCGAGTTCGGTATTCGGCTGGCGCTTGGCTCGCAGCCGCAGCGTCTTTTCAAAGATGTCATCACGGAAGGCGCTGCAATGGCAACCGCCGGGATCATGGCAGGCGCGATATTTGGATTCGTTCTCGCGCGTTTGGCGCGCAGCTATTTCGCAGACATAACGATGCCTGGCGTGTTGCCAGTGTTCGTCTCTGCGTTGGTGCTGCTGGCGATCGCCGTGGCCGCTTCGATGCTGCCCGCCGCTCGCGCAGCGCGCATTGATGTAATTCGGGCACTACGCACTGAGTGAGATGAACGATCTAAGGTTCGCTTTACGCCAGCTTCGTAAATCTCCTGCGTTCACTGCGATTGCTGTTATCACATTAGCGCTCGGGATTGGACTCAACACCACTATCTTCACCTTGATCAATGACCTTTTTTTGAAAGGCCTGCCCTTCGAACAACCGTCGCGCCTCCTCCACTTGTATGGCGGCGATAAATCGCGCGATCTGGTGGACATCGGTATATCGGCGCCGCGCTTTATTCACTATCGCGAAGGCCAGACGTTGTTCGACGGACTGGCAGGAGAGAATTTCTTTGGCTTCACTTTGACCGGACTTGGCGATCCGGTCCAAATCTTCGGCGGCAGGCTGACTTCGAACTACTTCGATGTGCTTGGCGTGCGCCCAATTCGCGGACGCAATTTTCTTCCGGAAGAAGAACAAGGCGCAGATGTCGCAGTGGTGACCGAAAATTTTTGGCAAAAAAGACTCGGCGGCGATCCGAACGTTCTTGGACGCAGCATCACTCTGGACGGGACTGCGCACACGATCGTCGGAGTTCTGCCGAACATGCCGGCTGCCTGGTTTGGAGCGAACCCAGTCGCCGAAGTTTGGACGACAAAGCCGTTTCAGCTTCCGGGATTTTCCTACGAACGAATGATGCGAGGCACGAGTTTTCTGCGCGTGGTCGGTCGAATGAAGCCCGGGATGACGGTGGAGCAAGTGCGCGCCGCACTGCCGTCGCTCGACCAAAGTTATGTCACTCAATATCCGAATAAGATCGACAGCGGACTGACGACCACGTTCAGAACGTTGCCTCAGGACGTGACCCAGAATTTCCGCGCGGGTTTCATCACGCTTTTCGCGGCGGTCAGTTTTGTTTTGCTCATCGCCTGCAGCAACGTCGCGAACTTGCTACTCGTTCGCTTTAGCGCCCGTCGTCGTGAGATCGCCTTGCGCATGGCCATTGGTGCTTCGCGCGCGGGAATCATGCGGCTGTTCGTCTTCGAAAGCCTGTTCGTCGGCATTCTAGCGGGAGCTGTCGGCGCTTTCGTCGCGTGGCGACTAGTGCCGTTGGTTCCAAGGATGGCGTCTAATTTTCTCCCGCTGGAAGCGAACACCGCGACCAGCCTTTCGCTACCAGTCCTCGTGTTCACGATCGGATTGTCGATCCTGACCGGTCTGTTGATGGGTATTTATCCGGCGCTTCAGGTTTCGCACGCCGATTTAGTCGATGGCTTGAAAGAAGGCGGACGCGGAACAAGCGGCAGCGTGCGGCAACAACGCTTCCGCAAGACTCTCGTCGGCGCGCAGGTCGCGCTCTCACTGACCTTGCTCGCGGGCGCAGCATTGCTGATCACCAGTTTCATTCGTTTGACTCAGCAGAACATTGGCTTCCGTTCCCAGAATTTGTGGACAGGCGCAATCACCTTGCCGGCGGCGCAATATCCCGACGCGGCATCACGGCAGCATTTCGTCGAACAAACACTCAACGCATTGCGCGATATTCCTGGTCTCGAAAGCGCGACGATCAGTGGTGATATTCCGTTGGCCGGAGGAGGTGGTGGCAGGACTCTTTACGCGCGTAGCGACCGTGATGTCCCGCCGATCGAGCAACGTCCGAGTGCGCCCAGCCATGACATTGCGCCGGGATATTTTCGAACCTGGGGAATCCCGCTTCTCACAGGCCGTGAGTTCAACGAACACGACGTGGCCGATGGTCAGCAGGTTTGCTTGATCAGCCAGGCCGGCGCGAAAAAAGCTTTTCCCAACGAAAATCCAATTGGTAAAACGCTGCTCGTTACCAGTCTCAGTGTGCCGTGCGAAATCGTTGGCATCGTCGGCGATGTTCGCTCGATCCGCGTGAACGAGGCGCCGGGGATGGAATTTTATCGGCCCTGGACGCAGGAAAATTTCCCGTTCGTTAACATTACCGTTCGCAGCAATCTCAAGGTGGATGCGGTCACAAGGTTGGTGCAATCCGCGCTCACGAAAGTGAATCCAGGTTTGGCGATCGCAGTACCGCAAAGCATGGATGAGGTGGTCGCTCAGGCACTCGGCCAGGCGCGTTTGATGATGATCTTGCTCGGCGTTTTCGCCGGCGTCGCGCTACTTTTGGCAACAGTCGGGATCTATGGGGCAGTCGCTTACACCGTCGAGCAACGGACTGGGGAGATCGGCGTGCGCATGGCGCTCGGCGCGCAAACCGCGGATGTACTGCGGCTTGTTGTTCGACAGGGAATGGCCCCTGTTTTATTGGGACTCGTCATCGGAATGATGACGGCGCTTGCGTTAGGCCGTTTACTCACTACGCAGCTTTACCAGGTTTCGCCGCATAATCCGGCCCTTCTTGCAATCACGGCGCTCGCTCTTGGAGTGGTGGCGTTGCTTGCATGTTTCCTGCCCGCGCGACGCGCAACATTTGTAAACCCAATCGAAGCGCTTCGGACGGAATGACGAATTAGATGCAGACCTTTCTCCAAGATCTTCGGTTCGGCTTCCGAATGCTTCGACAGAGTCCTGGCTTTTCGCTTCTCGCAATCCTCTGTTTGACGCTGGGGGTCGGCACCAATGCGGCCGTTTTGAGCTGGATCGAAGGAATTTTGATTCGTCCCTACCCGCTGGTCGCGCACCAGGACCAGATGTTTGCGCTTGGCGGCACCATACGCGGGGTCACTGGAGACAACTCACTTTCCTATCCTGACTTTGTCGATTTCGAAAAAAGTTCAACCCTGTTTGAGTCATTCATTGTCGATAAAATTACGGGCACCTCGCTCAGCGTGGGTGATCGAGCGGAGCGCGCGTCTGCGGGGATTGTGTCGGCGAATTATTTCGACGCGCTCGGTATAAAACCGATTCTAGGGCGTAGCTTCAGACCGGAGGAAGGAACTGGCCGTAACGCGCATCCGGTGGTGGTGATCAGCTACCGGACGTGGAAGGATCGATATAACTTCGATCCGAACATCATCGGTAGAACGCAATACCTCAACGGTGTTTGGCACACGATCATCGGTGTCGCGCCGGAAAAATTTCACGGGACGTTCGTAGGCTATTCGTTCAATTTCTGGGTGCCGATCTCCATGCAGGAGACGTTCGACTCGACCGGTTACAAACTCGAAGATCGCGGCGCGCGTTGGATCGAAGGTTACGCATTTCTGAAACCCGGCGTCAGTCGCGAACAGGCACAAGCCGAACTGAATTCGATCGCACAACGTTTGGAAAACGATTTTCCGGCGACAAACCGTGGTCACGGCGTCGAACTCCTACCTCTGTGGAAAACACCGTTCAACGGCGCCAGCGCCATGTCTCAGACACTTGCGATCACAATGGCTGTCGTTTTTCTGGTGTTGCTCATTGCATGCGCGAACGTCAGCAATCTGTTGCTCGCGCGATCGTTGTTGCGCCGACATGAAATGACAATGCGGCTTGCACTTGGTGCTGGTCGACGACGGTTGATCAGGCAACTTCTTACCGAAGGCTTGTTGTTATCGCTGATCGCTACGGCGGGCGGAATTGCAGTCGCATACTGGTGTCGAAACGCTCTCGTGCTGACGTTCCCCTCGACGACGCCAGGAATCGTCATTGATTATTCCGGTCAGATCGACTGGCGTGTGCTTGCGGTGAGCGCGGCAATTTGCGTTCTCGCAACCTTGGTGTTCGCGCTCGTGCCCGCGATCCAAGCGAGCCATGTCGATCTTTCCAGTGCACTGAAGAGCGAGGCCGGCGGCGTTCTCGGCGGAAGCAGTCGATCGCGTCTGCGTTCTGCACTCGTGCTCGTGCAAGTCTCGCTCAGCTTCGTTTTACTCGCTGGCACCGGCTTGCTTTTGCAAAGCCTGAATAAAATGCGAAACGCCAGTCCAGGCTTTTCCACTGACGTCGTCGCAACCGGTGTGGATTTGTTTTCGGCTGGATATGATCTTGAGCGCGCCAAGATTTTTCACACGCAGCTGTTGGACCGCGTGCGCGCACTGCCCGGCATCGAATCGGCCAGTCTCACGCGTGTGATTCCATTCACCTACACGCCGTACTCGTCCTCGCCGATCGAAGTTGATGGCTACCAACCGCCGCCTAACGAGCAGCCGACCGCCGATTACAACGAAATAGCCGAGGATTACTTTGGAACGATCGGGATCCCGGTTGTTTCCGGCCGCGAATTCGCTCGCACGGACGATGAAAACGCGCCGCCGGTGGCAATCATCAACGAAACGATGGCCGCGAAGTATTGGCCCGGTAAAAAAGCGCTTGGACAACGGGTGAAAGTCACAGACCGCTGGCTCGAGATCGTCGGCATTGCGAAAAATGCAAATTACGAAACAAAACGCGAGCCTGCGAAGCCGTTCTTTTACGTGCCGCTACGGCAGAATTTCGGCATCCAAAACTCTTTCGTGATTCGGACCCGCCAAACGCCCGGTGCAATCCTGAATGTTCTGGCACCTGCGGTGCACGCGCTGGATGCGAATCTGGCGCCAGGACGCGCCTATCGATTAGGAGAGCAGGTCGATCGAATGAGCTATAGCGAGCGGCTGGCGGTGACGCTTGTCGCACTTTTCGGAGCGATGGCCCTTTTCCTGGCGGCAATCGGGTTATACGCGGTGATGTCCTATTCTGTTTCACAAGGCACGCGTGAGCTCGGATTGCGAATGGCGCTCGGTGCCGGCGTGAAAGATCTTTTGAGATTGGTGATGTCGCGCGGACTTCGACTGACTGCAGCCGGCGTTGTTATCGGAATAGTGGCAGCAGTGATGCTCACGCGTTTGATGGCCGACTTGCTATACAAGGTGAGTCCGCGCGACCCGATCGTATTTGGGACAGCATTCATCATTCTAATCGTCGTTGCATTCATCGCCTGCTTTGTCCCGGCCTGGCGCGCAACGCGCATCGATCCAGTCGAAGCCTTACACGAACAGGGATGAATATACTGCATCAATTCTCAGGTCCGCAGCGCGTTCTCTCGCTTACCGAAGCGGAACACTTTGACTGACAAAACAACAGCTTCCTATGGTTAAGGACATTCGATTCGCGTTGCGTCAACTGGTGAAGCAACCCGGGTTTACATTCATTGCGGCGCTAGTCCTTGCCCTCGGCATCGGTGCGAACACTGCGATTTTCAGCATCGTCAACGCAGTCTTGCTCCGACCCTTGCCGTATCCGGATGCCGATCGCATCATGGTGCTAAACGAATCGACCAATGGTCAGGAATTTTCCGTTTCGTTACCGAATTATCAGGATTGGAAACGCGATAACAACGTCTTTAAATATTTCGCAATCACGCGGCGCGAATCGCGAAACCTGAGCGGTATTCCGGGACGGGAGGCCGAGCGAATCCCGTGCGCCTATGTTTCCGAAGAGTTTTTCAAGGTCGTTGGGTTGTCGCCCAAACTGGGGCGAATCTTCAACGAAGAGGAAGAAAAACCCGGCGGCCCGCCGGCTGTGGTGATCAGCGATCGCCTTTGGCAGCACGCTTTCGCACGCGACGCTGCTGTTTTGGGGCAAACGATAAAACTTCATAATCAGGGTTTCACAATCATTGGCGTGATGCCGCCCGAAATGAATTCACCACAGGACACGGATGTCTGGTTTCCATTTGCTCGGCGCATCGTTCCGTTTTGGCAGGACCGCGTCATCCATCCGATGCTGTTTGTCTGGGGTCGATTGAAGCCCGGCGTAACTGTCGATCAGGCGCGCACTGAGATGAAGGCCATCGCTGCACGCCTGGAAAAGGAGTATCCCTCCACTAACGCGGGGGCCAGTATTTCGGTCACACCGCTACTGGAAAGTCTGATCGGCAAATATCGGACTAATCTGACGCTGCTCCTTAGCGCGGTCGGATTGGTCCTGCTCATTGCTTGCGCGAATGTCGCAAACCTTTTCGC
>JBKPLX010000120.1:0-10208 GCA_046731855.1 Verrucomicrobiota bacterium
ATTACACCACGGAGATTGCTGAAGGCATGGTCGTACTCGATGCAATTCATGATATTCAGCGCACACAGGCGCCGGATCTCTCATGCCGATGGAACTGCAAGGCCGGCAAGTGCGGCTCCTGCTCAGCGGAAGTCAACGGAATGCCCAAATTAATGTGTATGACCCGACTGAGCGATCTTCCACTGGAAAAACCGATCACAGTCGAACCGATAAAAGCCTTTTCAATCCTGAAAGACCTCGTAGCCGACGTTTCCTGGAACTTTCGTGTAAAGAAGAAAATCAAAGCGTTTAAGCCGCGACCTCCCGACGCGCCCGATGGTACTTGGCGGATGCAGCAGGAAGACATCGATCGTGTGCAGGAATTCCGTAAATGTATTGAATGCTTTCTCTGCCAGGATGTCTGCCATGTGCTGCGCGATCACCAAATGCACGAAAAATTCATCGGACCTCGTTTCTTAATTCATGTTGCTGCGCTGGAAATGCATCCACTTGATACCGAAGATCGCATCGAGGAATTGCGAAACACGCAGGGAATCGGCTATTGCAACATCACTAAATGTTGCACAAAGGTTTGCCCCGAAAGCATTCAAATTACCGATAACGGAATTATTCCGCTGAAAGAACGCGTCGTAGACGACTTTTACGATCCGTTTGGCTGGGTCTGGAGATGGTTGAAGAAGAAGAGTGATTCGAGAATCGAAACTGGTAAATCGTAAATCGAGATCGGTGAATCAATTTGCGTTCCGCCCGATTCGCGATGTAACGATTTAACAGATCACCCGCGAAGGCATGAGCGAATTAAAAACGCTGCACAAAGACGCAATTCCTGCGGCGCTGGAGAAAGCTGAGCGTTACCGTTTGCTCAACGAACCGGGCGAAGCGGAAAGCATATGCCTCGACATTCTCCATGTTGACCCCGAAAATCAGCAGGCGCTCATTACGCTCCTTCTCGCATTGACCGACCGCTTTGAAAAAGGTTACGGCGTCAGCGATACGCAAACAAAGGAGTTGCTGTCGCGGATGAAATCAGCGTACGACCATGCGTACTATTCTGGAATCGTGGCCGAACGCCGTGCGAAGATGAAACTGCGTCAGAACACGCCGGATTGCCGGTTTCAGGCTTACGACCTTTTACGCGAGGCGATGAGTTGGTTCGAAAAAGCCGAAGTCATTCGCCCGCCTGGATATGATGACCCGATCCTGCGATGGAATACTTGCGCGCGAATCATCGCGCGGAACAGCCTCGTCCCGCGCGAACCCGAAGAGCGCATTGAACTTCCGCTGGAGTAGGCGTTCTAGCGGTAAGAGTTGGCTAATATGTTTTCACGCATGCGCTAGAATAATCTCACTAAGACACTGGAACAACTATTCTTGTGTCTAGACAACCTCGTTCTAAACCGATTGAACAGACCGCATGCAGCGAATCAATAGCGAAGTCCAGCGATTCTACGGATTTCGGACCGGATCGACGTAGAACTCCTGGGTTCCCTCAACTTGCATCTTATATCCGAAGATACCGTGAATGACGACGGCTGCCGGATGATCAGTTACCTTGGGTCGATGTCGGTCATCAGCATTTGCCTGTTTCCATACAGTTCCATCTTCCAAACGGATCACGGTCCTCCCAGTTAGCCCGTTAAAGGTCCCATCCACACGGCTGACAAGTAGATCCATCTTGGTGTGTTCAACCTTCTCGGCGCGCGCCGTGGCTTTCTTTTCGGCGGCCTTTTCCGCGACTTCCCTGTAGCCTTGCAGCCAGGCGTTCAGCTTTTGTAGTTCCTCCGCCGAAAGCTTGTTCAAACCGGCGGCTTTGAATTCCGCTGGGGACATCGCTTCCTGGATGCTACCCGATGCTTCCTCGCGGGCCGCACGGACAGGAGCGGCGCAGGTAAAAATCATACAGAAGCCAAGAATCGAGTAACGAAAAACGCTGCGGGAGGTCTTCATCGTATTGTAAAAACTTGAGGTTCGCGGACGCTACCAGCCAGCGGCGGAACGTCAAGGCTTGTGGTCACGCTGGCGAGTTATCACCATTTAAAACGCTCAGATCAAAGCAGCAAGCGAAGAAAGGGAGAAGGTCGGCTGCTTAAAAAAACGCCGGGCTATTAGAAGCCCAGGAAACCACAGTTACAACATCAGACAATATATGTCATATGAAATCAAATGGGTATTGGCGTGGGCGCCTGTTTGACGAAACCCCTTTTAAAGATTGCTTCCGCTCCACTTCAATTTCTGCCTGACCACGCTGAAAAACGAGACATCAGGCAGCGACGCCAGTGGTAGCGTCTTCTTTGCTTTGCGGATAGTAACTACCGATCCGCGCTCGACATGGATCGGCTTGCGGCCGTCCAGCGTCAGGAACACCGGATAGTCGGGGTCGCTCGCTTCGATCTCAATCGTTGATCCCTCAGCGACAATGATCGATCGATTCGTTAGGACATGTGGGCAAATCGGTGTGATCACGAAAACTCCCGACTCCGGATCGAGGATCGGGCCGCCGGCCGACAATGAGTAAGCGGTCGAACCTGTCGGCGTCGCAACAACCAAGCCGTCCGCGTTGAACTCAGTAAGCGGTTCGCCATTGACTCGCGTGCGCAATAGCACCAGTCGCGAAAGTTCGCCGCGGCTTAGTACCGCGTCGTTCAGAGCCAGCATTTTGGCGGTCTGTTTCTCACGGAGCCGCACCCTGGCCTCAAGCAACGCTCGCCGGCTAAAATTGATCCGATCTCTAGCCAGGCATTCCACTGCCTCTCGATAGGTCGCAGAACTCGCGGTGGTCAAGAAACCGAGCGAGCCCACGTTGATCCCGAAAATCGGCTTGATGGCTTCGCCGAGCTGCTCAACTACGCGGAGAATTGTCCCGTCGCCTCCGGCTACAACCAGAAGATCGGCCGCGGCGCCAAGCTCTGTGATGGAATAATCAGATTTTTTTCCAGCAATGCGCGCTGTTTCTTTTTCCAGCAAAGGTGTGATCGAAAAACCACTGAACTCCTCAGCGATCGCGTTGACCAGGTCACCAACACCCGTTTTCCCGGTGTGCGCGATTATTCCGATCGTTTTCGGATGCATGCGAAAAATTCCTGGTTCCCGTCCGCGCCTTTAATAGCAGACGGAACAATTCCGGTCACCACATGGCGTGAATCTGTGACGAATGCGACGATCTTCTCCTGCGCCTTACTGTGGAGGTCCGGCTCGCGAACGATTCCGCCCCTGCCAACGTCCGCGCGTTGCAGTTCGAACTGTGGTTTGATCAATGCAAGAATCACGCCGGTTGGAGTTATCAAGTCGAATGCATTTGGCAGGATTAAGGTCAGCGAGATAAAGGAAACATCAATGACGCAAAGATCGACAAGCTCGGGAACCTGCTTGCGTGAGAGAGATCGCGCATTGATTTTTTCAAGAACAATTACGCGAGGATCGTTGCGCAGTTTCCAATTCAATTGCCCATGGCCAACATCTACCGCATAAACCTTATCGGCGCCGCGTTGTAACATGCAATCCGTAAAACCGCCGGTGGAAGCGCCGATATCCAGCGCCCTTTTCCCGCGCACCTCGATCTTGAAATAGTCGAGAGCGCTTTCCAACTTTAACGCACCCCGCCCGACATATTTGCGTATCGGTTTTATTGAGATCGGCGCTTCTTCGTCGAAGAGCTCAGATGGCTTCATGGCAACTCGGGTGCCAACTTTTACATCGCCAGCCATCACCGCGCGCTGCGCCTGCTCGCGGCTTGGAAACAGCCCCTTACCAACCAGAAGCTGATCAAGCCGTAATTTCTTCGGCATTTTTTGCTCCGGCAACAACGGAGCGATGCCGCACCTCGGCAATCGATACACGAAGAGCCTCCGCAGCTTTAGTTAACTGATCGATCGTGATGCATAATGGCGGCATGAGAACGACGACATTGCCCAGCGGCCTGGTCAGCAGACCCTGGCGACGGGCCTCGACACAAACAGCCGCAGCGAAACTGGGCCGTTGACCGTTCGGCAATTCTTCAAGCTCAATACCGGTAATAAAGCCGCAGTGTCGGACTTCTTTTACGCCCGCGAGTTTCTCCAGATCAGCCAGCGCTGTAGTCAGGCACTGAATTTTCGGCTGCAAAGCTTCCAGGACATGTTCGTTCTCGAAGACTTCGAGGCTTGCCTTGGCCGCGGCGCAAGCGAGCGCATTTCCGGTATAGCTATGTCCGTAGGCCAGCGCTTTACCCTCCGCTACGGACCCATCAAAGGCCAAAAACAGTTTTTCAGATATCAAAGTAATAGCTAGCGGAAGATACCCACCTGTCAGTCCTTTACCCATCACCATCATATCGGGAATTACTCCCTCATGTTCCGACGCAAACATTCGGCCGGTTCTGCCAAATCCGGTCATTACTTCATCAATAATCAACAAGGTATCGGTCCGGTTACACCAGTCGCGAACGGCTCTCAACGTGCCGGCAGGCCACAGACGCATCCCCGCGGCTCCCTGGATGAGCGGCTCAATTACCACGGCAGCAATCTTCGCTGTTTCGGCGGGGGCAAGGGCTTCCAGCGCTCTAACATTTGGAACCTGCATGGCCGGAAAGTTCCAGCGCGTCGACCCGATTTGAAACATGGCCGCCGCACCCAGGCTCGCCGCGCCGGCTGTGTCACCGTGATAGCCATTCTGGAATGCAATAAACTGATGCCTTCTGGAATGCCGCAGCCGCCAATACTGATCCGCAATCCTCAAAGCGACCTCGATTCCCGTCGAGCCGTCGTCAGAGAAAAAAATTCTGCTCAAGGACTTATCGGGGAAGAGTCCAATGATCGCCTGCGCGAGTTCGACGGCTGCCGGGTTCGTGAAGCCGAGGAATGAAGTGTGCGCGACGCGATCGAGTTGGCGACGGATAGCCGCATTAATGTATGAGTGGTTGTGCCCGTGAATGTTCGTCCAGATGGAGGAATTCCCATCGATGTATTCGCGACCCCTGCTGTCACGCAGCACCGCTCCGTGCCCTTCCACCAGAACCAGCGGCTCATGCTCCGGGGCACACCATTCAGGCATGTCAGTAAACGGGTGCCAGACGAACTGCTTGTCCCAAGCAATCAACTGGTCTGTGTTCCACTCAATCATGAAGCCTCACTTCCTGTTGAGCTTCGGCACTTCAAAACCACGCCGTAGCCTCAGCGAAGGCGGGTCGGCCGCGGTCAATTCCTCGGTGTTCCACTCATTCATGACCGATATTTGATGGGTCATTCATAGGCGCGCTGTTCCTGGATTAGCTTGTCGATTGAGGCAACGTCTTCGATTGAAGCGCGCCGCCGTTGGTATTTTCGCACCAGGATTTCTTTCAATGTCAGCAAGTCCTCCAGTAACGGGCGATCGTAATACGTCCAGTCAAGGTCGCCCGCTATTTTGGCCTGGAACCGCCATGCGCTGCCGAACTTCGTCGCGCGCACTTCGCGTTTTCTGCCATCTTGATTTCTGTCCTTCCATATGTGTTGACTCCGCATCGCACTGAAACCTTACATTAGCGCCTTGAAAGACGTAATTAAATTGGCGGCGTATTTCATCGCGACGATTGTCATCGGAGCGGTCCTTGCGCCAATTCTTTTTTGGACTGCTCAGTCTCTTGCAGCGCACGGCGTATTTCCGTTTTTGGCCAGGTACGATTTCGAAACATTCTTTCATCGCGCCCTTCTGGTTGCCGCCGTACTTTTGCTGTGGCCATTGCTACGAGTAGGCCACGTGCGAGGCCTGGCTGATCTGGGCCTTGCACCGAATTCGCGCTGGGGCCGCGATCTCGTCGCCGGCGCTGCTATCTCGGTGGTTCCCCTGCTCCTTTGCGGCGTTCTACTCATCGCGTTTCACGTTTATGGGTTTCGGCACAGCTTTGCCTGGGCGCGTTTTGGCAAGATGCTCCTGGCCTCAATAGCGGTTCCGTTCATTGAAGAGGCTTTTTTTCGTGGGATCGTTTTAGGCGTTTTGCTCAGGACCGGCCGGAAATACATAGCGATCTGCGCGGTTTCAGCGATCTTTGCAGCCGTCCATTTTTTAAAAGCCCCCGAGCGGACGTCCGAGATAGTAACATGGACCTCCGGCTTCAGTTCGATCGCGCATGCATTTGACGGAATTGGAGAGCCGATGATGCTGGTCTCAGCGCTGGCGACATTATTTTTGATCGGCTGGATTCTCGCCGACGCGCGTGTGCTTACTCAGTCGTTATGGCTTTCAATTGGCCTGCATTGCGGGTGGATCTTTGCCAGCGGCACATTTAGCAGACTGGTACGTCAGCAAGCGCTCATCCTTCCCTGGATAGGAAAGAACATGCTGGTTGGAATTATCCCGCTTGGTGTAGCTGTTCTCACTTGGATAATAATGCGCACCTGGCTGAAATATGATCGCGCTTCGCAGGTTTGAATTGTTCGAAGCGGCCACATCGCTTCTCTACCCTCCGGTGTGCGCTCTCTGCGGCGGCAAGACTGGAGCTGGCGAATATCTCTGCGAGCAATGCGAAGCAAAAGCCATGCGCATCGTCGCGCCATTTTGCCAGGAATGCTCCGAGCCTTTCGACGGCGCAATTGCGACCGCGTTCACATGCGCCAACTGCGCTCATCGCGAAATTTACTTTGATGCAGCAGTGGCTGCGTACCGTGGCCGCGGTATTGTTCGCCAGATCATTCACGACTTTAAGTATCGGCGTCAGGTTCACTTGCGACATCTGGTGGCGCGTTGGCTTTGCGCGGCGTTTGACGATGAACGTCTTTGCGGGCGCAAATTTGACATCATCGTGCCCGTGCCATTGCATCCAACTCGCCAGCGGGAACGCGGATTTAATCAAGCGAGCTTGCTTGCTGAATCGCTGAGCGCACGGATATCGATTCACTGCAAGCCGGTGCTGAAACGCGTTCGATACACAACTACACAGACTGCGCTTGACCGCGCCGAGCGAATGGAAAATTTGCATAACGCGTTTCGTTTACGAAAGAACGCGGACGTGCGAGGCTTAAACGTGCTGTTAATCGATGATGTTCTTACAACAGGTTCTACCCTGAGCGAGTGCGCGCGGATCTTGAAACGCGCGGGCGCGATCTCTGTTTACGCGGCCACGGCGGCGCGCGCATAATTGCAATGGCCATTTTCAAAAAACCCGCGATCAAGGCAGACGGCGGAAAGAAAAAGGAGATTCCGCGCGGCCTTTTTCAAAAATGTCCCGGCTGCTCGGAGGTCGTACCCGAGATCGAGCTCGCGCAGAACCAAAGGGTCTGTCCGCGCTGCGATTATCATTTTGCACAACCGGCCAAGGAGCGGATTCAGAACCTGCTTGATGCGGACTCTTTCGTGGAAATGGACGCCAGCTTGAAATCAGTGGACGTCCTGCGTTTCCAGGGGATGGCCAATTACAAAGAGCGGCTGAAGAACTATCAGGAACGCACCGGTCTTCTTGACGCTGTCATTAGCGGACATGGAATTCTTGACGGCCACAAGGTCGCGATCGCGGTCATGGATTTCGGCTTTCTCGCTGCGACTATGGGTTCGGTAGTTGGCGAGAGAATCACGCGCACAATTGAATATGGAACCGTCGAGCGCTGCGCGGTAGTCATCGTTGCCGCTTCCGGGGGAGCCCGCATGTACGAAGGAATGTTGAGCTTGATGCAAATGGCTAAAACAAGCGGCGCGCTCGCTCGCCACGCGGAAGCCAGGCTTCCTTACATTTCCGTCCTGACAAATCCGACCACGGCCGGCGTGATGGCCAGTTTCGCGTCACTGGGTGACGTCATTTTAGCTGAACCAAGGAGTATGATCGGCTTCGCCGGTCCCCGCGTCATCAGGGAAACGACGCACCAGGACTTGCCGGAACGGTTTCAGACCGCGGAGTTTCTCGAAGAGCACGGCTTAATCGACATGATTGTGCATCGCAAGAAGATGCGCGAGCAGATCAGCCGATTGCTCAATTATTTCCCTGTCGCGCCGTGAATCGAGCCGGCGGGAGCCGAGCGAGATGGACGGGCAAGCCCGTGAGGGTTGGCGTGTCGGGAGGGGCGTCGATTAATTACCGTGAAGCGCTAGCCTGGCTGTACAGTCTCCAGCGCTTCGGAATCAAACTCGGCTTGGAAAACATCGAGCGCTTACTCGATGAACTTGATCTGGCGATTACACGCATCTCGCCGCAAACCTTTGGCAAGGTGTTTCATGTCGCAGGCACAAACGGCAAAGGATCTGTTTGCGCCATGATTGATTCGATCTGCCGGGCCCAAGGATACCGCACCGGTCTGTTCACGTCCCCTCACCTCATTACGTTTCGCGAGCGCATCCGCGTGAATGGCGAAATGATTTCTGAAGACGCGGTCGCCAATGGTCTAACGACTATTCGCAATCTCGTCGCAAACTGGGATCCGCATCCCACATTTTTTGAAGTTATCACCGCGCTGGCCATCAAGCAGTTCGTGGACAGGAAGGTCGAGATCGTTATCCTCGAAACCGGTCTGGGTGGCAGGCTCGATGCTACGAACGCCATCCAATCGACTGTTTCGGTGATCACGCCAATTGATTTCGATCACGAAAAATGGCTGGGCAAAACGCTTTCCGAAATCGCCGCCGAAAAAGCTGGAATTATCAAGCCAGGTGTTCCCGTTGTTTGTGCGCCGCAGCGACCGGAAGCCGAAGAAGTTATTCGCGCGCGTGCGGATAAGTCCGGAGCGTCGACCCAATTTGTAGCCGATGCATATGACGAGACACCAATTGCGCTCGTGGGATCGCATCAAAAACAAAATGCGGCGGTCGCGATTGCCGCGCTTCGCGAAGGGAAGCTTGATATAGACGTCTCAGCTATCGCGGAGGGGCTTGCTCGTATTGAATGGCCAGCGCGTTTTCAAAGATGGGACGAACGCACAATTATCGATGGCGCGCATAACCCCGCCGCAGTGCATACGCTCGCAGAAACATGGCACGAAATGTTTGGCGATCAGCGCGCCACTCTCATTCTGGCCATTCTTTCTGACAAAAACCTGCGCGCAATTTGTGAGGCGCTCGCACCGATTAGTGACTCTGTTCTATTGCCAAAAATTCGAAGCGAACGTGCGGCTGCACCGGAAGAGTTAGCAAGAGTCTTGGCCAACATTACTCCACCACTCCCCTACTCCATCACTCCGTCCGTGGATGAGGCACTAAGGTTTGCGCGCGCGAAAGCAAATCCGATCTTAATTACCGGCTCTCTCCATTTCGCCGGCGAAGTGCTCGCGCATCTGCGCGGTGAACCCGCTGCATTCGAAGAATGTGCGCAGTGAATTAGGGGCAGCAGTCCTCGCTGCTCACAAGTCAGGATTCAATTCGCGGGAATAAGGGTACCGGTTTGCCAACGACATGTCCGTCTGGCAGTTTCCCCCACTCTGCATCTGCGAGTGAGAACCGTTCTTCCTTTCGGCTTAGATCCATCTTCCAATTGAGCTGATCGAAAATTCCATGCGCCGCTTGCGGTAACACAGGCGAAATCAAGATCGCGATAATGCGGAGAGATTCGGCGAGGTAATACAAAACTGAATCCAGCACTTCTTGTTCTGATTTCTCCGTTGCGAGTTTCCAAGGCGCCGCTACTTCGACCAGACGGTTGGCGTGAAAGGAAACAATCAGGGCGTGATGTGCTGCGCTATCTATCGAATGCGGTTCCAGACTGGGATACTTGGGTGCACCTCCTTCGAAGGCCTCTTTGTATCCGTGAATCTCCGTTAGCACGAGCAGCTCACACTCCTGGATTCGCTTGTCTTCAACTCGCCTCGATGAAAGTTTCCCCTCGCGATACTTCCAAATCATGTTCAACGAACGATTAAGGAGATTGCCTAACGAATTAGCGAGATCGGCATTGTAGCGCTCGACCAAACGTTCCTCGGAGAAATCCGCATCCTTGCCCGTCACGATGGCGCTCATCAAATAATACCTCACCGCTTCGGCGCCGTATTTTTCGGAAAGTACGAATGGATCGACGACATTCCCCGCGCTTTTACTCATCTTCGCGCCGCCTAGATTCCACCAGCCGTGGACGAGCAATTGCGGCATTTGTTCGTCAGGAAATCCGATCGCGTGCAGCATGATTAACCAGTAAATGCCATGCGCTGGAACAAGAATGTCTTTACCGATGATTTGCATGGCCGGCCATCTGTCACGGAACTCTTGTGGTTGGTGCTCGTAATGGTCGACGTTTGAATCGTAGCCAGCAAAGCTGATGTAATTCGTTAGGGCATCGAACC
>JBKPLX010000121.1:0-8794 GCA_046731855.1 Verrucomicrobiota bacterium
TCGGCGAGACGCCAGAACAAAGTCGCCGCGGCGACCGCTACCAAGAGGCGACCGCTGCGACATTGCGCGACGTTTCCCAGTTGAGTGGCGATGAAAGCAAAACGACAGCCGAAACAGCCTGAACGCAGTTTTCCATTCCTGCGAATCAATGAGCGGGAAGGCAAACCGCGGAAGCGTGGCCTGACAGAAATTCGCGGCCCGTACTATTCAGTCATCGGCCGGCGTTACCTGGAGGATTTGTTCGAAACGATGAGTGCCTACGTCGATTCGCTCAAGTTTGCCGGCGGCTCGTTCACTCTCATGCCGGAGCGGACAGTGCGAGACATCATCGAGCTTTGCCATAAACATGATGTGCTTGTTTCAACCGGTGGTTTCATTGAGCGCGTACTCGTGCAAGGCGACGACGCTGTACGGAGGTATGTCGCCGAATGCAAAAAGCTCGGATTCGATACAATCGAGATCTCGGCTGGGTTCATCTCGATCCCGACGAATGATTGGGCGCGCCTGATCGAACTGGTGCGCAAATCGGGATTGAAAGCGAAACCGGAAGTTGGGATTCAATTCGGGGCCGGTGGCGCGACCGCGGCCGCAGAACTAAAGGCCGAAGGCACGCGCGATCCCAACTGGGCGATCGCGCAGGCCAAACGATTTCTGGATGCCGGCGCCGACATCATCATGATCGAGAGCGAAGGCATCACGGAAAATGTCGAACCATGGCGCACAGATGTTCCCGGGAAATTCATCGATCAGCTAGGAATGGAAAAGCTGATGTTTGAAGCTGCCGATCCCGATGTGTTTGCGTGGTACATCAAAAATTATGGCGTCGATGTGAACCTGTTTGTCGATCACAGTCAGATTGTGCAATTGGAATGCCTTCGAGCCGGTATTTGGGGAACGAAAAGCTTGTGGGGGCGGGTGGCAACGTTCAAAGACACACGAAAATAGGAGCGCGCGTCATCCTGAGCGAAGCAGAAGCGAATTCGAACGACCCCGCGATGGCAGCTTAAGGTTGCAACCCGTTGATTTGATTCGCTTACTTCCCGTTCGCTCAGCCTCCGGCCTTCCCGTCTATGTCGCGGCTTCCCAGTCGCTCCATTCTCGACTTCGCTCGGAATACGATCAGCCGCCGTTGCCGATGTGTTTAACGAACCAGTCACTTGCAAGTTGTGCGACTTTTTCCAGCGCGCCTGGTTCCTCAAAAAGATGTGTCGCGTCTGGAATAATCTCCAGTTTTGCTTCGCAGCGCATTCGATCGCGCGCTTGCTCGTTTAATTCGATGACGATGTCGTCGTTGCCCCCAACAATGAGCAGGGTCGGTGCCTGCACTTTTGGCAAAGCTTCATCTGCCAGATCAGGTCGCCCGCCGCGCGATACTACTGCGCCTACGTCCTGCGGAGCATCGACCGCCGCCACCAGCGCCGCCGCGCCTCCCGTGCTGGAGCCGAAATAGCCGGTCCGCAAATTGCTCGTTTGCTCTTGCTGCTTTGCCCACTTTGTCGCATGCACGAGGCGCTCGGCCAGCAATTGGATATTGAATCGATGCTCCCGAGTCTGCATGTCGGTCGCTTCCTCCCCTGGCGTGAGCAAATCAAAAAGTAACGTCGCGAGTCCGGCTTCGTTCAGAGTACGCGCCACAAATTGATTCCGTGGACTGTGACGGCTGCTGCCGCTGCCGTGTGCAAAAAGAACGACGGCGCTCGCATCTTTAGGTATATTTAAATTTCCGGGGAGAACTGCGCGCCCGGCACGAATTTGCACTTCGCTCATCTCTTACGCGTGGTTTGGTTCATTTGACTTCTTAGGATACGTCCTGCGAGGCATGGCCAAGCAGTTCGCGCACGTCTTCATCGGTAGTCTGCGAGAAATCTTCGTAATACTGACCGACAGCCTGAAAGAATTCGGGCGTGCTCAGGCAGATTGTTTCGTCGGCTTGTTCTTCGATCTCGTGGCAGGTATCCGGTGGACCAACCGGCACTGCTACGACAATTTTCGCGGCCCCTCGCTGTCGCAATGCCTTTACCGCAGCGCGCATCGTCGCGCCCGTGGCCAATCCATCATCCACCAAAATGGCGACCCGATCCCGTAACTCAGGTGGGGGGCGGCCTTCACGGTAGATTTGTTCGCGTCGCTGCAGTTCTGCTGTCTCCCGCGCGGTAACGACCTCGATTGCCTGCTCTGCGTGCGGAATCGCACGCATGACATCTTCATTCAAGACACGCACTCCGCCCGAAGCGATTGCGCCGGCAGCCAGCTCTTCGAAACCAGGGACGCCGAGTTTGCGCACTATAAAAATGTCGAGTGGCGCGCGCAGGTGCTTTGCAACTTCATTAGCAACAGGCACACCGCCGCGCGGCAACCCCAGCACGATCACGTCATCGCGACCAGCGTATTTCTCCAGGTTCTCCGCGAGTTGCCGCCCTGCTTCGATTCGGTTTGGAAAAGCTCGTTCCATGCGGCCTCGGGAAGGCTGGACAATCCCTCCCTTGTAGTTTCGCTTCCTGACGCGACGTCGCGTGTTTGCAAATCGACAACTGCATCAACGGCGCTGGTGTCCGTTGATTGTCAATTGAGGGCTGGTCACATGACGATCAGAATGATCGTAGGTTAGCTGCCCTTCGCCGGGTTTCTATCTGGGTAGGGTGGGACTGGAGGCAGATCGTACCGTTTAGTCTTCAACTCCTCCTGGATCTCCTGGATCGCACGGTCGAGCTGCTGATCTTCGCCTTTGAATTCTTTCCCGGGATCGTTTTCGATTACGATGTCCGGATCAACACCGTGACCTTCGACGATCCATTGTTTGCCATCTTTTGAGTACGGAGCGAATTCCGGTTTGAAGAATTGGCCGCCATCAGCAAGCGGGAGCGATTCCCGAATCCCAATCACGCCGCCCCACGTGCGTTTCCCGATCAGCTTGCCGAGGCCAAGCGTCTTGAAGCGATACGGAAAAATATCGCCATCGGATGCGGAGAATTCGTTGGTTAGCGTGACCATAGGGCCGATAAACGTTTGCGGCGGGTCAGTCTGGGGCACGCCGTTCCGCGCCATGCCGATCATCACCAGCGCGCGCCGCAACCGCTCGATCACCAGCGGTGAGACGAATCCGCCGCCGTTGCCACGAACATCAACAATCAGCGCGTGTTTACGGATTTGCGGAAAGTAAAGCTTGGTAAACTGGTTCAACCCGGGCTGGCCCATGTCTGGGATGTGCAGGTAACCGACTTCGCCCCCGGTTTTCTTGTTTACGTAGTCGATGTTCTTTTGCACCCAATCGAGATAATAGAGCGGCGCTTCGTCATCGATCGGTACAACGGTCACGTCACGTGCGCCCGCGTCAGTTGGTTTGGAGTTAACACGCAGAGTCACCTGTTTGTCTGCCGTGCCGATGAGCGCGTCGTAAAGATTTGGCAGGCTCGCCACCGGCGTGTTGTTGATGGCAAGAATGTAATCGCCCGGCTTCACGTTTACGCCGATGTCGGTCAGTGGCGAGCGAGTTTTCTTGTCCCAATTTTCGCCGGGTAAAATGCGCTCGATGCGATAGGCGCGCGTGGCCGGGTCGCGAGAGAATTCCGCGCCAAGCAAGCCGAGCTTGATGCGTGGGGTATCGGGGCGCTCACCGCCGCCGACGTAGGTGTGGCCATTGTTCAACTCGCCGATCAGTTCGCCGAGAAGGTAGGTGAGATCATTGCGATGATTCACAAATGGGAGCAGCGCAGCGTATTTATCTTTCATCGCCTTCCAATCGACGCCGTTCATCGTGGGTGAAAAGAAGAAATCGCGCATTTGCCGCCAACATTCGAAGTAGATTTGGTTCCACTCGGCATGTCGATCCAACTGCGTGTCGAGACCCTGGATCTTATGCTCGTGATCCTTGGTCTCGAGTTTGTCCTTTGGCACATCGATGATGGCGTAATCTTTTTTGACTTTCAGCAGCATCTTTTTGCCGTCGAACGTGATTTGGTAATTGTTCGCATCGCCCAGGACCGTCTCTTTGCGATCGTCTACGTTATAAACGCAAAGGTGCGATTTCCTTTCCCTGTCAGGAAATCCTTCTTCGTCCTCTTCGCCGACTTCATCAGCCGCAGTCCGGCGTAGATAGAAGATCCGCCCGTCATCCAGCATTCGGATGTTGCGATAATTTCCCGGCGTAACCTCCAAACCAAGGATTCGGTTCTGGATTCCATCGGTATCTACTTTCACAACGACGGGCTTCTTTGGTTTTTCTTCCGGCTTCTTCCCAGTGGCTTTTTCTTCCGGTTTTTTCTCTTCGGTTGCCTTTGCTTTTTCCTTTTGTCGTTTTTCTTCAGCCTTGCCGACTTCATCGCTCTTTGGCGCCAGCGGGTTCTCCGTTTCCTTAGCCAGTGTGACGAGATAAACGCGCTGCATGTCGCGATACACGTTTGCAAATTCTTGGTCGCCAAATGTCGGCTTGAAATCGCGCGCGGAGCCGAGCAGCAAATATTTTCCGTCATCGCTGAAAACTGCTTCGCCGGAGCCGTACCAACTGTCGGTGACAGGGGTCTGCTGTTTGTTCGCGAGCGAGTATAAATAGACGCGAGGCATTTCATTCTCCTCCGGGCGTGCCCAGGTGATCCACTGACTGTCCGGCGACCAGTTGTACCCCTGGATCTCGCCGTATTTGTCCTGGTCAACCAGCGTCACTGCTTTGGTTGCGACATCGACATAACGCAATCGTTGCAGTCGATCGCTCCAGAGCAGCTTCTTGCTGTCGGGCGACCATTTCGGCGCATAGTAATAGGTGTCGGCGCCGCTTGTGATCTGTTGCGGCTCGCCTTTGCCATCTTGTGAGCGGACGTAAAGTTCGTTCTCGCCCGTCACATCCGAGTTATAGGCGATCCATTTTCCGTCCGGCGACCAAACCGCGTCGCGCTCATGCGCGCCTGAGGTCTTGGTCAGGTTACGCGGCGTTCCGTTCTTTGCAGGCACGGAAAAAAGATCGCCGCGCGCTACTGTGATGGAGCGCTCGCCGTCCGGCGCGAGGTTCACCGATTCGATATGTTTGGCTGCATCGACAAGCGCGGAGCGGCCAATCGCCAAATCTTCCTTGATCTCGATGGGCACTGGCGTTGCCTGACCGCTCGCGAGATCGTAGCGCCAGATGTACCCGGCTTGCTCGAACACGATCGAGTCTTTGCCGATCGACGGAAACTTGATGTCGTAGTCTGTAAAGTGGGTGAGTTGCTTGGTTTCTTTCGTCGCGAGGTCGATCACGAACAAATTCATGCGGTTGTCGCGGTCGGAGGTGAAATAGATTTTGTTGTCCGGTCCCCACATCGGGCAGATGTCCTGCGCGGGATTGTTCGTCAGATTTTCGGTGGCGCCGGTTTTGAAATCGTAGATCCAAATGTCGTCCGCCATGCCACCACGATAATGTTTCCAGGTGCGGAACTCCCGGAACACCTGGTTATAAGCCATCTTGGAATCATCCGGCGAAAACGAAACGAAACCGCCCCGCGGCACCGGCAGCTGCTGGGGCAATTCTCCGTTCAGCCCGACGGTAAACAGCGCCCCGATGAAATCGTTGAACGACTTCATGCGCGAACGGAAGACGACTAGCGGCTTTGTGTTTTCCCATGTCATCACAAGGTTGTTGGGCCCCATGCGGTCGGAGATGTCGTCCCGACCGAGCGTGGCTGAAGTCGTCAGCCGCTTCGGCGCGCCGCCCTCAGCTGGCATTACATATACCTCTGTGTTGCCATCATATTGCGAAGTGAAGGCGATCTGTTTCCCGTCCGGCGAGAAACGCGGGAACGAGCTGTATCCAGGACCGCTCGTCAGCCGTCGGGCAATACCGCCGTCTTTGCTTACTGTATAAATCTCGCCCGCATAGCAGAAAACGATTTGCGTTCCATTCGTGGTCGGGAAACGCAACAGGCGCGTCGTCTCGGGCAATTTTTGCGCGGAGAGAGGTGAAATCGAAATGAGGGCGCAAGTGGTCAAACAGAGAAGAAAAAGAGATCGAATTAGCATGTTCATGAAAAAAGATTGAAGTGAGGAAGCTGCCTTTGAACGCATCAAAAGCAACAATCTGGATGCAGGCGCACTGTTTTTGGATTCAGCCAGTGAGGCTGATGGTGAATAAATGGGATGCAATTGAGATCCTGGTTAAGACGTCGCTAAGCTTTGTTTTTGTCTAAAAACTGTGCACTGCGAAGTACACTGGCGGAAGGGGTGGGATTACTTCCCACAAATCGTAAAGCGTCGAAAATCAACGGGCGATTTCGCCGCTTTGTGTGCAGGATTTACCGTAATAGTGTGCCATTAGGCAAGGGCAAAAATTTTCGTTCGGAACTAGCCGTGTTTTCCAAATGGGGTATGGGGATAAACGAAGGTCGAACATTTCAACCCGATGCTGTTTGAAGCAGATGTCTAAATGGAACTGGAACTGGCTGAAGATTTGAAAGCTGCGGGATATACAGTGACAGGCGGGCGCTAAATACGCATTCTAATGATGCTCATCTGGACGGAATCTAGCCCTCGCGGAGGAACCTCTTGCATTCATTTCACAGAGCCACTCGTGGTTTTGCAAACTCGGCAGTGTCGGCAACTGGTCCACTGTAATTAATCATAAGTTGTCACCTAGACTTGTGCGAAGCCGCCATCGACAAACAATTCCGTTCCGGTGATGTAGCTGCTATCGTCCGACGCGAGAAACGCCACCGCGTTCGCGACGTCGGCGGGTGTGCCGAGCCGGCCGAGTGGAACCGCGTTGGAAATTTTCAAGCGCTGTTGGTCATCGTCCGTGGAAGCTAGCAAATCGCTAAACCCCGGCGTGTCGGTGCCGCCCGGGCTTACGGCGTTCACGCGAATGCGACGTTCCTTCAAGTCCGTGGTCCAAGTCCGGGCGAACGAACGTACGGCGGCCTTCGTAGCGCCATAAACGCTCCATGGCAGCCCCCCTTTGCTCGAGCCGACGGACGCATTCAGTATGATTGATGCGCCATCCGGCAATAGTCGTAGTGCCTTCTGCACTGTGAAAAGAAGCGCTTTCACATTGATGTTGAAGAGCGAGTCGTAGTGCTCCTCCGTGATTTGGCCGAGCGGAGCAAACCTCGCCATGCCCGCATTCGCGAACACAATGTCGAGCTTCCTCTTCTCTCGCTCGATTTGTGCGTAGAACCGATCGAGATCGTCTAGCTTCGATGGGTCGCCACTCATACCGGTCACGTTTTCTCCGATCTCCTCCAGCGCTGCAGCCAGATCCGCTTCGTGGCGGCTTGTGATGAACACGTGCGCGCCTTCGCCGACGAACCGCTTGGCTGTTGCGAGGCCAATGCCGCTCGCGCCCCCAGTAATGAGAGCGGTTTTTCCTTCGAGTTTACCGCAATATTTTGTCGTCATCTATCAATGCCGCTTGCGACAATTTTCATCTGTTTTAGTGCTCATGTTCACCTCAAGCGCAGCTCGATCAAAACCACGACTGCGTTGATCACCCCAGGACTGCTGTGGCCGTCATTTTGCCGGTGGTAATACAAATTGACCGTAGTTCGATCGTTCAAAGCTTTCCTTCCGCCGATTGCCAAGCGGTTCCTCGTCCAACCGTTGTGGTTTGAGAAATAGAAGATTTCGTCCCACACAAATAGCGAAGTCTTCCAAGCGTCAGGACCGATCTTGTAGTCGATCCTCGGCCGATTCCCATAGATCCAAAAATCCTGAGTGCCGGTAATTCCGAGCGCTCCTATGAAACGATTGCGATCGGATAGGGTTAGCACTCGATAACTGGCGAGCACAGTAGCTGCCAAGATGGGATCGTGTCCGTGGCCCTCCACGCCAGAGGCAGTACGAAATGCAAAGTAATAGTAGGAGGGCGTGATCACGAGATGTTTTGAAACCTCGAAGTTGAAATCCCCGCCAAGCACACCCACCGCTGGATTCGAAAGACGGGAGCTGAACCTCCCTTGCGCAACCCAGGTCGCATCTAAACGAGAAGACAGCCGGGTTTGCAAATCCAACTCATCCCAGTTCTGCCAGTCCGATCCGTAAAATGGTTTTAGGGATAGAGCCTGTTGAGCATTAACATGCATCGAAATGATTTCAATCCAGCAAGAGATCTGTATGAATCGCACCAGCCAGTCCACCTCCAATTCCTTTCAAGGTTTAGGATCAAGCTCGGCTGCTGTTGAGCTGTAAGGGATTGGCAGCCAGCGATAGACGGCGCCAACTTTACGGACGTGGCCCAGCCCCGGAAAAGAAATATGAGCTGACGCTACAATCATTCCTTTGCTGGAGGCGAACTGGAGCTGGCGCAGACGCGCTTCGGCAGCCTCACTTGGCACTGTGTCATAGGCAACGGTCACCTCAGGATGCGCGAACTGCACCTCACTCGAATGAATGATGTCCCCCCAGACAAGAAGCGTGTGGCCGGAGTTCTGTACGAGGTAGGCTGTATGTCCAGGCGTGTGCCCAGGCTGACTGATCGTGGTGATGCCCGCAATCAAATGGGAGTTCTCCTTGACGAACGCTATCTTCCCGGCTCTGAGATATGGACCTACTGTTGCGCGGGACTGTTTGAGTTGCCTCTGCAGGGTTTCAGAGTCATCGGTTCTGTCCTTCCTGGTCACAAAATATTCGAGGTCGCGCTTGTCGACATAAACGGTGGCGTTGGGGAATTGTCGGACTCCACCAACGCAAAGGCCACCGGAATGGTCTCCATGGATGTGGGTCAGCAGAATAGTGTCGATCTGCTCAGGTTGATATCCTGCTGCCTTTAGGTTGGAAATAAGCAACCCACTTGCGGCACCGAACAGTTCTCCGGCACCCGTGTCGATGAGAACCA
>JBKPLX010000122.1:0-19664 GCA_046731855.1 Verrucomicrobiota bacterium
TTTTTCGGCCACGCTAAGATCGCCTCTCCATTGGGCCGCCAGGAATCCTTTCAATACACGCGCCTGAAACGATTGCGGCGATGCCGCAACGACGCGATCAAGAACCTTGTCGGCGGTTTCGAAATCCCGCTGAGCCATGTAACTGATAGCAAGGTTAATCAGGACGTCTGTGTTCTTCGGATCGAGCGTTGCGGCTTTTTCCAAATTAGCATTTGATTCCGACCACTTGCCTTGACGTCGCTGGATAGCGCCGATGGCGAAATAGGCTTCGGACTCGTTTGGCAGTCCGGCCTTGGCGATTTCGAATTCGGCCAGGGCACGCTCGTAATCGCGGTCGCCGTAATAATATGAGAACCCGAGCGCGAGATGCCCTTCCGGCAGATCTGGTTGCAGTCGGAGGGCTTCATCCGCGTTGAGCCGCGCTTTTTTTCGACGGCCGGCTGTTGGATCGAAGCTGTGATAGATCCGGCTCTCCACCATGGAGAGACCGGCAAAAGCCGGGGCAAAGGTCGGATCGAGTTTGATGGCTTGTTCGAAAAGCGGTACGGCTTTCAAGTACGTGTCGGGGAGCATCTCCATGCGATTCGCGTAATCGTGTGCCTGGACGAAGAGCAGATAGGCATCGGAATTTTGGGTTGGCCGCCGATCAAGACGTGCTTTTTCATTTGGCGAAAGCTTTGCCTGCAAAGCAGAGGCAATTTTTTGCGCGAGATCGGTTTGGATGGCGAAGACGTCAGTCAAATCGCGGTCGTAATCTTCCGCCCAGATGTGCTCGTCGTTGTTAGCGTCAATTAGCTGTACGTTGACGCGAACGCGATTGCCAATCCGACGGACACTGCCTTCCAGAAGCGTCGCTACGCCCAACGCTTTGCCTATTTCGCGAGCGTTGCGTACCGCATCGCCACGGTACGACATGACTGACATGCGCGAAATCACCTTCAGATCGCCAATCTTCGAAAGATTGGTGAGGATATCGTCCTGCATGCCGTCGGCGAAGTAGGCATTCTCTTTTTCGTCGCTAAGGCTTTGGAACGGCAGGACGGCGATCGACTTCTCGACATTGCGCCCGGAGGCGCGCGGAAACAGGAAAAATCCGGCGACCGCAGAAATCGCGAGTCCGGCAGCAGTAAGAGTAATAATATTGCGTCGCCGATGAGCGCCTGGCGGAGACTTGGTAACCTCAATCCCTTGCGGTGTGACGTCGTAGGCCCATGCCAGGATCAGCGCGATCGGAAAACCAATTAACAAAAGCACAACCACAAGACGCAGCGCCCAGTTCGGCAATTCCCACGCTGGAAAAACTGCCGAACCGATCTGAATGATGAAGCCTGCGGCGATGATGTAAGCCGCGGCGACGCGATAAACTTTCCGCCGCTGCAACTCCTCGAAGAAGCCGCTCATAAGTGGAGATGTAAATTCGCCGCGCGGCGCTGATAGTTCAATCGTGAGTTTTAAGTGTCCGTGCCCGCTCAAGCGGGCGCGATAATTTGCGGGCCAGTACAACGGCGAGTCGCGAACTCCAATTCGACAGTTCCACACAACAGTAGGCGCACTGTAGATTCACCACTGACGGAGGTGGTTGTAATGAGGCGCACAAACACGACATTCCGATCGCCTGATCATAAGCTGGCAATACTATGAACTTCGATTTGTTCGACCTGGCCGGATTCATTGGCGTTTTACTCATCGTGATTGCCTATCTCCTCCTGCAACTCGACAAACTTCCCAGCTCATCGCTGAGCTTTTCGCTGCTGAACGCCGCCGGGTCATTGCTAATCATGCTTTCTCTCATTTTTAAGTTCAACGTGTCAGCGTTCTTGATCGAGGTGTTTTGGTTTTTGATCAGCCTGATCGGCCTGTCGAAGTGGCTCATTGCCAGGAATCCGGGCTCGTGCCGAAAGATTTGAATAACCGCATGTTTGAGGCCTACTATCTGGGCTGGCAGAAATCGCTGACTCTCTGGTTGAAGCTGAAATTCCGGACCAGCCCTGATTACGACGTTTGTCTCCCGTAAACTGAAACCAACCATGAGTAAACTCCGGCTCAACATCACGATATCACTTGACGGCTATGTGGCCGGGCCGAACCAAAGCGTCGAAAATCCGCTGGGCGAGGGCGGTGAGCAACTGCACGAGTGGGCCTTTGCGACTCGGACCTTTCGCGCCATGCACGGGATGGAGGGAGGCGCGACGGGAACAGACGACGATATCGCCAAGGAATATTCTCAGAATGTCGGAGCGACCATCATGGGACGTCACATGTTTGGCGGCGGAGGTGGGCCGTGGGGAGATAAGCCGTGGAATGGTTGGTGGGGCGACGATCCGCCTTTCCAAATGCCGGTCTTCGTTCTCACCCATCACGCCCGCGATCCGCTTGAGACGCAGGGGGCCACAACTTTTCACTTCGTCACGAAGGAATTCACGCGGCGCTTCAGCAGGCCAAGGCTGCCGCGCAGGGCAAAGACATTACTTTGGGCGGCGGCGCGAGCGTCGCCCAGCAATACCTGAAAGCCGGACTTATCGATGAAATGGAAATCCACATCGTTCCTGTTCTTCTTGGCGATGGCCCACGTCTTTTCGACAATACCGGCGGGCGACAAAGCGGTTACGAATGCGTCCGCGTCGCCAATTCTCCAACAGTGGGTCATTACAAATACCGATTGAAGCGCTAGCTTGTCGAACCGATAAAGCGTCAACGTTCGAAGATTTCGCGGACGAATGGGCAAACGCCTACAAGGCCAAGTGAAGAATGAAGTCGGCGCAATGATTCCGAGCGCGACGGAAGTCGAACACGCACGCGAATTATTGTCGCGATATTTTCGGCCCACGCGCCTCGTGTCGGCGGATTCCCTCGCCCAACATTCAGGCGCACGGGTCCATTTAAAAATTGAAAGCGATCTACCGACGGGCTCATTCAAGCCGCGCGGAGCGTTGAACGCTTTGCTCACCACTGCGGCGCAGCGCCCGGTATCAGGAGTTGTTGCCGCCAGCACCGGTAATCACGGCGCCGCTGTTGCCTACGCCGCCCGCATCGCAAAAGTGGGTGCCACGATTTTTCTTCCGGAAAATCCGAACCCGGTGAAACGCGCGCGCATTGTCGAGCTTGGTGCAAAAGTGGTCGAGCGAGGCGCGATGGGCGAATCGGTGGCGAGCGAAGGCGCCGCAGAATTCGCGCGCGATCACGGCCACTATTTTCTCGACGATGCGAGCGATCCGCTCGTTCCCGTGGGTACAGCCACGATCGCCAGTGAAATCCTGGACGAGATACCAGCGCCTGACGTCATTTTTGTCCCGATGGGTGACACTGCGCTCATTCGCGGCGTGGCCGCTGAAGCGAAGCGTCGTCATCCCGGTGTTCGCATAGTTGGTGTTCAGGCGGAACAGGCACCCGCCTATGTGCGATCATGGCAACAAGGGCGAGTCTTCCCCACCGATGCATGCGACACGATTGCCGATGGCTTAGCATCACTCCATCCACTCGGAGCAAATGTGATTGCCATCCGCGAATTGGTGGATGAAGTGCGTTTGGTTTCGGAGCGGGAACTGCTCGCCGCGATCCGCATTCTTCTGCTCGACGAGCATGTAGTCGCGGAAGGTGCCGGTGCAGCGGCGACGGCGGCGTTCCTTCAGGATCCATCCGTTTACGCCGACACCGAGATTGTGATTTTGGTCACGGGTGCAAATCTGTCCCCGGAAGTTCTTCGTCGCGCGGTCACCTAGGAATTTCGATGCGCATTATTGGCGGACTCTTCGCCTTCGCGGGACTAGCCTGCTGGTGCGGTGCCTTTTCCTTCGCGCTTCGATCTCTTCAATATTCGCAAAACGCATCGTCAGGGTAGCAGTACAGCCAACGCTCACCGGGTTGAGCAGAGGCGATGACCGGGTGCCCGCTTGCGTGCGCGTGTTTGCTGGCGTGACGATTTGGGGAGCTGTCACAGCAGAGCGTGACGCCGCACGTCTGGCAGGTGCGCAAATGGACCCAGTATGAACCAATCTTCACGCATTCCTCGCATTCGCGCCGCTGCGGTTGTTTAACGGAGGCGATCGCCTCGAGATGAGAGCAGCCTTGGGCAGGCATGGTCTTAAATCGTGTCTCTGTGGGTTTTCTTCATCAGGCTCGGCGAGCCGAAATTGTACACGCCAAGCCTCAAGGTATTTCGAAAATCTCGACCTGCTTGGCAATCCCGCGGAGTGAGCGCTTCTCCGGAGTCGCGGCGATGCCGTTTGATTGCAACAGCTTCGAGGCTTCGCTGTCAGTAACGACCCGTCCCGTCGCAAAGATGGAACGCGACGTCGCGAGTCCCTGGACACGAGCTGCGATGTTTACGGTCCGTCCGAAGTAGTCCTGCCGATCGTTCAGCGAAACCGCCAGACAAGGCCCTTCGTGGATGCCGATCTTCAGCAGCAGGTCGCCTTTCAAGTCCTTCAACGCTTCTCGCATCTTCAGCGCAGCCGCCATCGCTCGGTCTGGCGTCGGGAACGTCGCCATCACGGCGTCGCCTATTGTTTTTACCACAGCGCCGCTTTCCGCGGCCACGATTTCATTCAAGATACGGAAGTGGGCGCGCACCAAATCGTAGGCAGCCAGATCTCCAACTCGTTCGTAAAGTTCCGTTGAGCCTTTGAGGTCGGTGAACAGAAAACTGAGACTGGTAATCTTGAGTCTCTGATCTACGTCAAGCGTATCAGTGCGGTAAATGTCGCGGAATGTTTGGTTGGTCAGAAGACGTTTCGCCGTCAAGAACGGGCGGCGTTTGTTGACGAGCTCGTGAACCTTATCGCTAACGATCCAAATAGCCGGCAAGGTGCGCACATTTAATCGGTTCTCCAACGCAATCCGCAGAGAGCCCGGGCGCATCTGAACGGTCTTGGATGGCGCGTGATCCCTGGTCATGACGAAGGAAAGCGATTGGCTTTCAGGCGTCGGCTCGCCCGCCACCTCAATATGTTGCGACATGTGAAGGACCGGATCGAAGACGATCAGGTACCCTTCGGGCAACTGGAGCGAGAGCACTGACTTCTCGCCGGCCGAAAGCTCGACCGCATCCAGGGTCGTTTCCTTAAACCATTTTGCCAATGCCTCGTCATCGGGCAAATCGACACCTGAACTCCAGAACACCTGTCGGTAATATTCGATGAAAGGCAGCGTCTCGGGATCGTGCGCCGCGATTCTCCGCACCCGCGGACTGATAGTGAACGTGACCTCGACGATTTCGTCGAGTGTCGGTTCGCAATTTTCGGCGCAAAGGACGCACGTGTATTCAGCCTGTTTTACGGTCTTAAGCGTCGCGCCTGAATCGAGAACGCCTCCGCAAGCGGGACAAAGGATGTTCCAGGACATATCGAAAATGCCAAGGCGCGCGCCATGCAAAAAAGCTGCGATCACATCCTCTTCGTTGAGCTTGTGTTTGGCAGCAAGGGCGAGGGCATTGATACGGCAAAGCTCGCGATCCGGCGCGTCATGGATAAGCTTTTCAATCGCGCTCACCGGCTCCGGCCTCGCCGCTTGTCGCAAAGCATTGAAGAGAGTGTCAGTTTCGCTGGAAAGTTTCATATCACAATCAGATTGATCACCGTAGCCCTTACCGCGTGGCTGGGGCAAGTGACAGATGCGTCAAACCTGTAAGGCCAGTGATTGCCTACATCGTTGATTTTAGCACGGGCCGATGGCTGAGATGGTTGTCCGACCATGGGAGGCGAAGGCTCAAAAGCGGCGGAACATCCTGCGGTATCGATGCCTACACTTGCGCGAAGCCGCCATCCACAAACAACTCCGTTCCGGTGATGTAGCTGCTGTCGTCGGATGCGAGAAACACAACGGCTCGGGCGATCTCGTCCGACGTGCCGAGCCTGCCCAGCGGCACATTGTTAGAGAGCATCTTCAAACGTTCGTCGCCTGCTCCTGAGGAAGCCAGCAGGTTATTCAGTCCGGGCGTCTCGATGGAGCCTGGACTTACCACATTTACGCGAATGCGACGATTCTTTAAGTCCGTTGTCCATGTACGGGCGAACGAACGCACGGCGGCTTTTGTAGCACTATAAACGCTATTAGACGGCAACCCTTTGCTGGCGACGACGGACGCGTTGAGAATGATAGAGCTACCATCCGCAATCAGCGGCAGCGCTTTCTGTACCGTGAACAGAAGGCCTTTCACATTGATGTTGAATATAGAGTCGTAGTGCTCCTCAGTTATCTCGCCCAAGGAGGCATATTCCGCGACGCCGGCATTCGCAAAAACAATATCCAGTTTGCCCTTTTCCTTTTGAATTTGGGCGAAGAGACGATCGAGATCATCGAGGTTCGAGACGTCTCCTTCGACGCTGGTTACATTTTTTCCAATTTTCTTTACTGCTGCTGCCAGCTCTGGCTTACGACGGCCAGTGATGAAGACGTAGGCACCTTCATTTACGAACTGCTTTGCCGTGGCAAGGCCAATGCCGCTGTTGCCGCCAGTAACGAGTGCAATTTTCCGTTCAAGCTTGCCCGCATCTTTTTCATTCGGTTTCATGTGTTCGGAGCTCAGTTTTATTGCGCGATCCAGCCTCCGTCGACGATCAGCGATGTCCCGGTCGTGAATTTTGCGTCGTCCGAGCAGAGATAGAGAACCGCGGCAGCGATTTCCTCGCTCACCCCTTTACGCCCGACAGGAATCATCGAGGTAATCTGATCGCCCAATTCACCTCCGGCGAAGCGAGCAAACATATCTGTGGCGATCACACCGGGAGCGACCGCATTGACACGAATGTTTTGTCTGGCGAATTCGAGCGCGACAGATTTCGTCAAGCCTTCGACCGCGTGCTTGGACGCAATGTAGATACTAACCTCGCCCATGCCTACGTGTCCAGCCACGCTGGAATTGTTGACGATGGCGCCCCCTCCGTTCTTGAGCATTGCAGGAATTTCGTGACGCATCGAATTGAGAACGCCCCAAACATTGGTGTCAAAAACGCGCCGATACTCGGCTTCAATAGCCTGATGAAGCGGGCCTTTCCATTCAACGCCGGCATTATTAAACGCAATGTCGAGCCGGCCGAATTTGTCCACTGTGAAATCGACCATCGCTTTCACGTCGGCATCTTTCGCGATGTCCGTGCGGGCGAACGCCGCCTCGCCGCCGAGTTTCTTAATTTCGGCGACTACCTGTTTGCCTTCCTTTTCTCGTCGGCCAGTGAGAACTACCTTCGCGCCGGCGCGCGCGAATTCGATGGCCGTCGTCTTGCCGATGCCGGACGTTCCTCCGGTTACCAGTGCCACTTTGCCTGAGAATGTGTTGTTTTTCATTTGTGTTCCTTTCGTTTGTTTTACCAGGGAAGTGGTTGGCCAAGATGGAGGAACCCTCCGCTAGGGCCGTCGTCGGGCAGCGTAGCAAGTTGCGCACTCGTTTTGCCACCCTCCCTAGGTTCCATCGGCGCGTTTGGGCCGCCCATCTCCGTTTTTACCCAGCCGGGATGTGCCGAGTTCACCTTGATCTTGGTGTCGCGCAATTCGTGGGCGAGATGCACCGTGAACGCATTTAATGCAGCTTTCGACGCGTCGTAAGCGAAAGTCTTGAACGGGTAAATCGGCGAGTTTGGATCGGAATGCAGCGTCAGAGAACCAAGGATGCTGGAAACGTTCACAATCCGGCCTGTCGGCGCTTTCCGCATGAGCGGCAATAGTTTTTGTGTCAGCGCAACAACGGCAAAAAAATTCGTTTCGAACGTTTCGCGCAGGGTTCCCGGTGATACCGCGCTGGTCTGGTTTGGGACTGAATCAGCTTGGCCTTCTTTCAAAACGCCGGCGTTGTTAACCAGAATATCCAACCGGCCGTACTTTTTCGCGAAGTAATCGTAAGCTTTCTGGTAGTCCTGCGTCTTGTTGACATCAAAGCTCAGACCTTCAGCGGTGATGCCTTCGTCGCGGAGCTTGGCAGCTGCAGCTTCACCTTTCTTAGGATCGCGCGATCCGAGAACGACAACTATGCCAGTTTTGCCGAGCTCGCGCGCCGTCTCCAAACCGAGACCGCGATTTGCTCCAGTAATAAACGCTACTTTTCCGTTAATTTTGTCACTTTTCATTGTTGTTCCTTTCATTGTTCTAGAGGGGATGAGAATTATTCATGACTTTCTCCGATGGGATGTTGGTGCTTTTTAGCGCGATAATTCTTCTTTGCCGTCTGACTGAGTCGGGCGCGTGGTTTCGATAGTGATCGTGACCCTGATTGCGTTATAGGCCGAGGTCGCTTAACCCAGGATGCTCGTCAGGACGGCGCCCAAGCGGCCAGTGATATTTTCTCTCTGATTCCTTAATTGGAAGATCGTTGATGGACGCGTAGCGAAGCCGCATCAGGCCGTGATCATCAAACTCCCAATTTTCATTGCCGTACGAGCGGAACCAATTCCCGGAGTCATCGTGCCATTCGTAAGCGAAGCGCACGGCGATGCGATTTTCCGTGTAAGCCCAGAGTTCTTTAATTAGGCGGTAATCCAGCTCTTTAGCCCACTTGCGCCTTAGAAATTGAATTATCTCTTGTCGTCCAGTCGGAAACTCGGCGCGGTTTCTCCAGCGCGAATCGACTGTGTAAGCTAGTGCAACCTTTTCCGGATCGCGCGAATTCCAGCCATCTTCTGCCAGACGAACCTTCTGAATGGCAGAGTCTCGAGTAAATGGCGGCAGGGGAGGGCGCGTCACGATTTCTCTTTTTGCTTTCGATTCGCCAACTCGTTGGTCACTCACAGGCATCTCCTTGATGTATTTTGTTATCACAAGTTTCCATCTTGTAAGACGTCAGCCCACCGCGCGTCCGCAGGATTTTGCGATGTTACCTATGGGGTGATCATTACTCCCTCTTTTGGGCTAGTTCTCGTAAAACGCGTTTCAGATGAAAGCACGCGTCTTCGAGCAAAAGGCGAAGACCACCTGGCGGCACGGCTTCTGATTCAAAGTAGCTGCCCGTTCTCTCTCCTACTTGGTGTCATTCGCGTGCGTTAGGATCGCCCATGATCAGCTTCCAATCGTCGTGCCTTCAAAGTCGGTATATAACTGTGCGATGTCGCCAACGCTGACTGCCCTAAGCGCTCGGCTGTGCAATTGCGTTTTCGCGTCGATCAAGGCGCCTATTACCTTGCGATTGCGTCGCAACCGACCAGTGTTTCGGCGGACCGGCTCACGAAGCGGGCTTCCTTTTCATACAGAGTCATAACCACATCGAGATCGCCGGCGTTGAAATACTACTCGAACAACCGCGGCCAATCCTCGGGTTTGTTAGGCAAGCGCACAGACTTTCTTTTCTTTGGACATTGGCGCATCGAACGGAACGAGCTTTGTTGTGCGCACTGCCTTATAGGTCCAACTCATGCGTTCTTTCTTGGGTGATCGAAGGTATGGCTTAAAATGAGCGGCTAGCTCCGCGGGGAAGAAAGACCGAGCAATTCTGCCAGGCGCGACTCGTACGACTCGCACGTGGGACAATCGCCGGTCGGCTCGATCCACTCGGGGTGCTGCACGCGCAAAGCGTCATGTATCTGCTGCTGAAGCTGGACGTAAGAACTGGTGACTTCCTCAGGACCACCTGAAACCGTACTCGTTTTCATACGCAGATATCATGCGGCGATCAAAGAAACGCTATTTCGCTTGCGTAAGATTTTTTAGTGCTACTCATGAGGTGATCCATGCTCCCTCTTTCGGGATACGAACCCGAACCGGCTCGTCAGCGCGCGCAATTGGTCTACGCCAGTGACGATCTCTTGGTTCTTTTAACTCATCATTGCCTGCGGCAAGCGAAGCGACTGAGGCAAATCGGGCGACAGACTGGTGGATGCCAGCATGGTCTTATCGCACGAATCATCAACCACTGCCACCGCGGCCATGAGAGCTACTCCTGTGAGAAACACCGCTGTGGAAGCCGCGCCCGTGAAAATTACTGCCATGAAAACCGCGGCCGCGAAAGCCATACCCGTAACCGTAAGGATAATAGCTGTAAGGATAATAATAACCATAGGGATAATAGCCATAAGGATAGTATCCGTAGTACGGATAGGGATAGTAAAAGAACGGGTCTCCCCCAAAGAAGAAAAACCGATCGTTGAAGTTTCGATCGCGAAACCGATCTCCGTGAAATCCACCAGCGCGAAACCCGCCGCCACGAAAGCCATGGCCGCGAAAACCGCTGCGGTTAAACCCGCCGCGAAAGCCACCTCCATGTAACGCGCCGCCGTGAAAACCGCCGCGACTGAAACCACTCCCGTGAAAACCACCACCGCCGAAGCCACCATGAAAGCCGCCGCCGCCGTGAAAACTACCACCACCGAATCCGCCGCCGTGGCCACCACCACCGCCACCGTGCCCAGCCGCCAACATCATGGGACTTAGCGCCATGGATGTGATGGCAACTATTAAACCAATTACTGGTCTTATTTTCATGTTTTAACGCTCCGTCATGCTTTCCTTGGTAGCTATTGCGCGTCAGCAGGATTTCGCGGTGTTACTTAAGACTGGATACCCACTCCCTCCTTCGAGATGGCAGTTTGGATGTTTCTGGTGCCTGCCCGACGGCGCTATTGCTCAATTGTAGCCGCCTCGCTGTGTCGAGGCACTCAGGCACTGTTGTTGGACGTAACACGGCGACACAGCACCGTGACTACCGTGCTGCACGCTTACTTAATGAGGCTATTCTTTTTCGACCGACACTTCGGTTGCCTTAATTATCGCAAAAACGGTGTCGCCCTCTTTAAGATTCATTCGCTTCACTGAACCCGTCGTGATAATCGAGCTGACGCTTCCAGCCGCAGTTCGGATAAGAACTTCTGACACGACTTTGTCAGAAACGATTTTCTCGATTGTGCCGGGTAAACGGTTTCGAATGCTTGTGCTCATTATTGCTCAATTCTACGGTACCACTTCGACCGCCATCATCATACCTTTGTCTTCATGTTTCACAACGTGGCAGTGAAACACGAAGCGCCCGACAATTTCCGGATTGGTGAAAGGAATGATGAGCGTTGCCTCGCCCGGTTTCCCATCTCGCTGAGGAGGAACGCTGAAGGTGTCGCGAAGCCCGTCGAAATCGGTTGGAGCACCGTTGACTTCCGTAACCAAAAATCCAGTCTGATGAATGTGAAAGTCGTGATACTGAGAATCTTTGTTTAGGATCGTCCACTCTTCGGTGTCGCCTAGCTTCACAGTTACGTCGGTCCGGTTTTCATCAAAGACCTGATCGTTAATAAAGAACGATGTCTTTTGTAGGTTGACCGAGAATGCAAACGTACGCTTCTGCGCAATAGGACTCGATCGCACCATGTCCACGTACAGTGGTCCGTTCACATGCTGTGTGCTGACCTTTGCTTCTGTAGCTGCGACATCCGCCGTCGGACCGTTCGACACTACTGTTCCCAGATTCACCTCCGGCAATGGCGGCTGCCGTTCATCGAACTTGAACGCGACTGACTTGAATTGGTATCGGCCGGCTTGGCCGCCAACCACAATTGCCGAAAATCGTTGGCCAGGTCCCAGGATAACTTCCTCCATCCTGATTGGACGGGGAACGAAGTAGCCATCTCTTCCAGTAAGATAGAACGGCATTCCATCAATCTTCAGACGCAGAAAGCGGTCGGCTCCGATGTTGCCGATCTGCCAGAATTGCGCCTCGCCTGGTCGAATGGGAATGGTTGGCATCACTGTGCCATTCACTGTAACTAACTCTTCATAGTCAGCCCGCCCAATGGGATGATGCTTGAGGAGAAGGACTCTTTCGGTCAGACCTTTCAAGAACGGATAGAGACGGTCGCTGCCCTCAACAAGAATTCCTCCAGACATGCCACCGATGATCTGCCGGTCAACGTCTCCATGTGCGTGTGGGTGATACCAAAACAGACCGATGTGCTTCTCGGGGATCTTTATTTGATACGCGAACGTCTGTCTGGGAGCGATGTGAAGGAACACATTGTCACCGTTGTTCAGCGGAGAAACATTCAGACCGTGAAAATGCAGGTTTGTCCCCTCGGATAGCTGATTATGCAGCGTCACAGTCAGGCTGTCGCCCGCACGCACGCGCCAGAGGGGCGGCATGTATTGTCCGTTGTAGAGCATGCCTTCAAATCGGTGGCCTCCGATCGTATAAACGGCAGGTGCGGCAATGAGATCAACGTGAAGCTTGCCATCACGACTACTGAGCATCACAGGATTCGCAAAAGGTTGACTGTCTCTCGGTGTACACGCGGACGAGCAGACGACCGCTGTGCCGAGGAGAATAAGGTGCACCGGCGTCGACATTTTCTTTGTCTCGCATCAGACTTTATCGCGCGCGCGTTGCGGCTTCTTCGATTACAGCCGCGACCTCCTTTGGTCGGGAAACATAAACCGAGTGGCTCGCGCCTGAAACTTCCATTGTGTGGCTTTTGGCTCGCGCGGCGTACCACCGTTCAAGATCGGGATTGATGGTTCTATCCTTTGTGGGCACGACCATCCAGCTCGGTTTGCTTCTCCACGCAGGTGTCGTGATAACTGCATTGAAATTGTCAGCGTTGTTGAACACCTGTGATCGTGCCATGAAAGCGGCTCGCTCCGCGGGCAGGTCGGCTGCGAAGTACTCATGAAACTGTGCAGGGTCGAGGTAAGTGAAACCGTCAGTTGTCTTTTTTATCGCGGTTGACTTACTTAGATCACTCGGAAAGCGCTTTCCATCCTCGGCCTCACTCTCTCCGGCATCTGGCATGTGGGCCGCGACGTAAACCAATCCTGTAACCTTGGGATCGTTCGCGGCTTCGGTGATTACAGATCCGCCATAGCTGTGAGCGACTACAACGCACGGCCCGTCCTGCTGAGCGATCGCGCGTTTCGTCGCAGCTACATCTTCTTTGAAGGATGTCTCTGGCTCTTGAACGATGCTGACCTTGTAGCCGTCCTTGGCGAGGATGTCGTAGACGTCTTTCCAGCCCGAGCCATCTGCCCAGGCACCGTGAACGAGAACAATGTTCCGTACAGGAGAAGCTTGTTTTTGTGCCCCTGTGAAGTGGCTCAACAGCAAAATTCCGATAATGAACCAGGACTTTAACATAAAATGACGCGTTGCATTGATTAGTTAGGCCGCAGCTGAGGCAAGTAATCACTCAACCTTCTGCGCAGACGTTGCTTTTCAAGATTTGATGAACGCGAGCAAGTCGGCATTGATGACCTCGGCTTGCGTCGTGATCATACCGTGCGGGTAGTCCTTGTACGTCTTCAGCGTGCCGTTCTTGAGGAGCTTGGCTGAGAGTGGACCGGCGGCCTGATAGGGCACGATCTGGTCGTCCTCGCTATGTATGACCAAGACCGGCACCGAGATCTTCTTCAGATCCTCCGTGAAGTCGGTCTGCGAGAACGCGACGATGCCGTCGTAATGCGCCTTGGCACCGCCCGTCATACCCTGGCGCCACCAATTCCAAACGACAGGCTCGATCGTTTTCACGCCGGGACGGTTGAAGCCATAGAACGGGCCAGCCGGCACGTCGTAATAGAACTGGGCCCGGTTGGCGGCGAGTTGAGCCTGCATGTCGTCGAATACAGATTTCGGCAGGCCGAGCGGATTGGCCGGAGTCTTCACCATCAGCGGCGGCACGGCGCTGATGATCGCCGCCTTCGCCACGTTCTTATCGCCATGACGGCCCAGATAACGCACCACCTCCCCGCCGCCGGTCGAATGGCCGACGTGAATTGCATCCTTCAGGTTGAGATGGTCGGTAACGGCCTTTAAATCGTCGGCATAGCGGTCGAGGTCATGGCCGTCGGCTACTTGTGTCGAACGACCGTGTCCGCGCCGATCATGGGCGATCACGCGATAGCCTTTGGAAAGAAAGAACAGCATTTGCGGGTCCCAATCGTCCGCGCTTAGCGGCCAGCCATGACTAAACACGACGGGCTGTCCTTTACCCCAGTCTTTATAATAGATATCGATGTTAGCTCCGTTTTCTTTTCCTACGGTTACGTATGGCATGATGTGTTCTTCCTTTCTGAGATTGGGTTATATCGGTTGGTTCGTTTTATCGAAGTTTACGATCTTTGTCGATTATGGAGGCTTCGGCCATTACGCGTTCGCGGGATTTTGTGCTGCCAAAAATGAGATAATGCTGGTTCCCTCATTTGAGATAGAAATGCCCACTGACTACTGACCGATTGCCCGTCGATGTAGCAGAATCCAACGGCGCAGGGTGAAACTTGATCCCGGCGCGCGTTGGCATCTTGTCACAAATTTGTAACAAACGCTGATTGTGAAAATCCGTTAGTAAGAGGTTTATGCACGCGACCGCACAACCTCAGGGACAAGCGTCTCCGGTCCTTGTCGATCTTCGTCCGCCGGTACGAGCTGAATCGATCGATTTGCTCGCCCTTGTCAGCCACCGTACGGCGACGCAGAGCAGTGCGACACTGGAGACGGTTTTTGAGATTTTTAAGAATGGAACAGCAAACTTTACCGCAGTATTGGACGGCGAGCGTCTGCTGGGGATGTGTTCGCGACAGGAAACAGCGGCGTTGCTTGGTGGGCGTTACGGCTTTTCGCTGTGGGCGCGCAAGCCGATCAAGCAGCATCTTTGCAAGCAAGAAACGCGCATCAAGATTGCGATGCCAATCGGAGATGTCTTGCGCGCCGTGTTTGCGCGCCCGGACAAAAATTTCTACGACGACGTGCTCTTAGTGGATGAGAGCGGCGGATTTCTCGGATTCATCGCTACCGAGACCCTCTTCAAAGTACAAAATGCCCTGTTGTTAACCAACATCCGCGAACTGGAAGAGCGCGACCGTGTCATTCGCCGAAAGAATGAACAGATGGAAACCGATCTGCGCATGGCAACCGAGTTACAGCAGGCGCTGATGCCAAACGCTTATCCGAGTTTTTTGGCAGGTGCAGGCAAGGGACAGATGAGCCTGCGTTTTTGTCATCGTTACCTGCCAGCCAGCATGATGAGCGGTGATTTTTTTCATATCGCACGTATTTCGGACGACATTGCCGGCATTTTGCATCTGCGACGTGATGGGACACGGCGTCCGCGCGGCGCTGATAACAGCGATGCTGCGAGCGTTGATCGAAACACACGCGGCCGAGGCCGCCGACCCGAGTCGATTTCTCACGGAGCTAAATAACGAGTTCACCAGAATCTTGAAGCAGACCGGGACGCTAGTCTTCGCGACGGTGCTTTATTGTGTCATCAATATCAGAGAGCGCGACGCGCGTTTTGCACGAGCAGGTCATCCTGCACCGTTGCATGTGCGCCGCATGGCGGGCGAAGTGGGCGTGGTTGCATCTGGCGAAGGCTCCAGCGGGCCTGCGATGGGGCTAATTCCCAACGCGCAGTTTAAGACGAGCGAAGCCAAACTGTCGCCCGGCGATTTCCTTCTCTTTTTCACCGACGGCGTCGTCGAGGTGGAGGACAAGGAAGGGCGTGACTTTGGCATTGAAGGTTTGCGGGAAAGCATTCGGTCCAATCTTGATCAGTCTGCCGAATCGCTGCTCGAGGCCATTATTAGAGATGTTTACAACTTTGCCGGCTCGACAGTCCTGACGGACGATGCTTGTCTGGTAATCGCCGAGTTGTAAAGCAGCGCAAGTTTAATCTGGCGCGTGGAACCAACAGGCTAAATTCGCCCGTCAAATCTTGTTCGCGTATTGATCCGCGAACAGCGCTGGTTGTCCACCCGTGTGTAGGAACAACACGGTTTCATTCTTCTTGAAAAATCCGTTGCGGATCAAGTCAATCATCCCGGCAGCGGCACGTCCGGTATAGACTGGGTCAAGCAGAAGACCTTCGCACGTCGCGAACAGATGGATAGCTTCACGCTCCTGGTCGGTTAACACCCCATAACCTGCTGAGCAATAGTTGGCATTTGCCAATACGTCAGCCGGCGTGAATTCGATGCGCTTTCCTAGTTTTACGCTGGTTAATGATGCCCATTCCGAGACATGTTCCTTCAACCACGCTTCTGTTTCATCAATACTAATTCCAAGCACCTTACCTTTATATCCAAACACGCGCTGACCCAGCAGAAGTCCGGCATGCGTTCCGCCAGAGGATGTGGCGAATACAATCCAGTCCGCGTGGCAGTTTTGCTCCACGAATTCTTTCATCGCGAATGCATAACCCAAGGCGCCAGTTTCGTTCGATCCACCGTATGGAACGAGATACGGTTTTAATCTTTCTTGGACAGCGCGATCAAATGTCTCCTGCAGGATTCTGTCTCGGTCCTTACGATCGGCAACGTATAAGACCTGCGCGCCAAACAATTGGTCGAGCAACAGATTTGCAGAAGGCTGCTTCGGCTTTTCGCCTGTCAGGACGAGAATGCATTTAAAACCGAATCGAGCCGCTACCGCTGCGATCTGACGACAATGATTGGATTGCAGTGCCCCGCCAGACACCAAGCTCTTCGCTCCCTGGTCATGTGCTTCTGCTACCAGAAATTCCAGCTTACGAGTCTTGTTGCCGCCAAAAGCGAGCCCGGTTTGATCGTCGCGTTTAATCAACAAACGCGGTCCGCCCAAAGCCTCAGACAGACGGGGCAGCGTTTCGATCGGTGTTGGCAGATGAGCAAAGTTTAACCGGGAAATATTCATCACACCCGTGCCAGTGAAGGCTCAGTCACTGCGTAGCATGCGCATACGATAGTATTTTCAGATCAGGCTGCCAACGCTATCCGAATTCGGCATCCAAACTCCGTTGCTTTCCGTTATGACTAGGCGGCGCTTTGCAGTTCGGCTGTCAGATCCTGCGGTGTCAGCAAATCACCAAGTCCTATCCGACGAAGAAGCTCCGCGCGGACTCGATCGGAAACTGCGTTTACAACTTCCGCCCCGTCTTGTGTAGGGTCGATGTGTACTCGGAATGGTCGCTTGCCAAATGGAGTGTCGACTACCTTCACGATGGCATCAGCAACCGCAGAGGCGTCGGCATTAGGCGGCACGATTGAAGCGAAACCTTTGCGCACCTGATCGCCAAAACCGGCGTAGGGACCAGAGTCGTATTCAGCGATTCGCGCTTTGTCAGCGGGCGAGCCAGCGTGCGCGAAGTGATTTGTACCGCCTGTGAACGCACCTGGGACGATGATCGAGGTTTCGATTCCCCAACGAGTGAGTTCACGCGCGTAAACTACAGCCAGGGCATCCATCGCCGCTTTTGCTGCAAAGTACGGCGCAAGATAGGGCGGAGTGCCGCCCGCCGCGCTACTGCTCGAAACCCAGATTACGAGACCTCTTTTCTGCTTGCGCAACTGAGGCAGAGCAGCGCGATTCACGCGTTGAGTGCTTAGAACATTGACATCGTATAGCTCTGCGAGTTGCTCGGGTGTGAATGCTTCAGCTGGGCCAAATACCATGTGGCCGGCGTTGTGAACGACAACGTCCAACCTTTTATTGTCGGCGATAATCTGCTGAATCGCAGCGTCGACCGATGCCTGCGAGACCACGTCTAGTTCAATGCTGCGTAGATCGACACTGTTTTCCCTGGCGAACTTCTGCGCCTCTTCAACCTGTGGCACGTTACGCCCCTTGGTCTCGCGCATGCCCGCATAAACGGTATGGCCCGTCCTTGCCAAAGCGCGCGCAGTTAAAGCCCCAAAACCACTCGAAGCGCCAGTAATAATGATAATCTTCTTCATGTTTGATTTCTTTCTGATTCGAATTTGAGATGCAGCTAAATCCAAGCTTCGGAAAGCTCAGGCAAAACCGCCATTGGCCCGCAGTACTTGCGCATTTACCCATCCGCCGTCCGGACCGGCTAGGAACGACACGACCCCAGCGATGTCTTCAGCTTGGCCCAATCGTTCCAGCGGAGGAAGTTTTTTGAATTCTTCAATCTGCGCTTCGGTTTTTCCCTTGAGAAACAAATCAGTTGGGATCGGACCCGGGGCGACGGCGTTGACCGTTATGTTGCGGCCTCGCAATTCGTTGGCGAGAACTTTTACCAAACCTTCTACGCCCGCTTTGGAGGCGATGTAAGGACCATAATTGGGAAATGACTTCGCAATGACACTGCTTGAGAAAGCTATGATGCGTCCGCCTGCGGGAAGGTGTTGTGCCGCTCTTCCTAGTACCAAAAAAGCCCCGCGCAAATTGGTCGCGATTACTTTGTCGAAAGTCTCGACATTGCCTCCGGCGATAGGAAGCAGAGGCATGATTCCGGCCGAGTGCACGACCACGTCGATCTTGCCAAAGGCTTCGAGCGTCTGTTTAAAAAGATTTTCGATATCCGCTGCTTTCGCCACGTCCGCTTGCACGGCTATGGCCTTGCCGCCGCCGTCGTTAATTTCGCCTACGACTGACTCGGCTTTAGTCGGATTTCCGGCATAATGCACCGCGATAGCAAAGCCGTCATTTGCCAATCTTTTCGCCACCACGCGACCAATTCCTCCAGAGCCGCCGGTAATGATGGCGACTTTCTTTGCCAAATCTTTTGCAGGAGTTGTCATGTTTCTAAATGTACTTTCGTTGGCCCGACATGGTGAGTCTCATTGTTCTTTCAACCTATCGGCAGTGGTCGAGAACGTTGCCCGAGTTATCCTCACTGATGGCTATTGAATAGGCCTTTTTGCACCAACCAAGCTACTTAATTGAGCGATCATCTGATTTTTAATTTCGCTAACGAGCAGGGGGTTTTGGGTCGCTACCGTAAAACCGAGAAATGAGATGTCTTTCGTTGTTTGTGGATTGTTCACACCCTATTTCCCGAGTTCTGAGGCCGGCATTTCAAAAAATTTCGCAGCGGCGACTCACGGAGCGAGATCAGTGTCGAGGATCCTCTGCGGCGGAATGCGGACGGCCCCGGTGTTTATCCAGACCGGGGTGAACAAGAGCCCACGGTAGGACATCTCATTTACGCAGCACCACAGTAGGAGCAGCGGTCTTCGGCGACAGAATAGTCTTAGGTGTGCCATGACCAGTTCCGGCGACGTGTGAACCAGCCACAGCAGTAAATAATCCCGCGAATGTGCCGTAGCGATGAAATACGACTGGAATTTATCGTGATAGTTAAGTAAACTATGAAAACTCTGTTTATTGTATCAATTGCAGCAATCGCCTTGAATCATTCAGCTCACGCCAAGGATTGGATGTGGTTTCACGGAGATATAGGGCTTAGCTCGCCTTTCGTGTCGTTGAGCCCATCGACAACAAAAGGCACAATACGAGCTGCACCTAAAGTTGCCGCAAAACGGACGCCAGCTTCCAATCGACCCGTCGTGAAAGCGAAATTGAAGTCAACCGACCATCGCGTTAGCGCACGCTGATCATGTCGAATATGAAAGGAGACAACATGTCAACTTCTTCCTCCCTTATCATACCCGATTCCTTGCTTGCGAAAGAAGCCACAGACATCTTGCGTGGACATTCCACCGACGTGCTTATTAATCACTCCATCCGCGTCTATCTATTCGCGGCTGAGCAGGGCCGCCAACAAAAGCTTCGCTTTGACGCTGAACTTCTCTATGTCGCCGCCGCATTTCACGATTTCGGTCTCCTCAAGAAGTTCTCGAGCCCAAACGAACGCTTCGAGGTCGATGGCGCAAACGCGGCTCGTCAGTTCCTCGCCACACATAATATCCCCGAAGAGCAGATACAAACTGCCTGGCAAGCTATTGCCCTGCACACCACCCCCGGCATTACTCACCACATGCGCCCTGAAGTAGCTCTGCTCCATTCGGGTGTTGGTCTCGATGTTCTCGGA
>JBKPLX010000123.1:0-6235 GCA_046731855.1 Verrucomicrobiota bacterium
CGGCAAGTTACCGGACGAAACAGGAACTGGAGAAGTATCGACTCGATGATCCGATCACACGCTTGCGTGCGCAGCTCACTCGCGAGGGAAAATTGACTAACGAACAATTCGATCTGCTCGATAAACGAGCGAAAGAGACAGTGCTGGCCGCTGTCAAGTTCGCCGAGAAAAGTCCCCAGCCGCCGCTCGATACGCTTTACGATTATACATATGCCAATGGAGCTGCAGCGGCAGGCGACTCGCCGGGAAAGTCCGACGAACATGTAGCCGACATGCGTGCCAACACAGAAAACAGGCGATGAGAGAAATTACATATCGTCAGGCTCTCAATGAAGCGCTCGCGGAAGAACTGGAGCGCGATCCGAACGTTTTTCTGATGGGCGAGGAAGTCGCGGAATACCAGGGCGCCTACAAGGTCAGTCATGGTTTGCTTCAGCGTTTTGGCCCGCGGCGGATCATCGACACTCCAATCAGTGAGAATGGATTTGCTGGTCTGGGAGTTGGCGCGGCAATGGTGGGGTTGCGGCCAATCATTGAGTTCATGACGTTTAGCTTTTCGCTCGTGGCATTCGATCAGATCGTGAATAACGCCCCCAATATGTATACGATGTCTGGCGGGCAATTTAATATCCCCATCACCTTTCGTGGACCGAACGGACCGGCGCATCAGCTCGGCGCTACGCATTCGCATGCAACGGAGAATTTTTACGCCAGCGTCCCGGGCCTGAAAGTTTGCACGCCTGCCACGCCGCGCGACGCAAAAGGATTACTCAAAACAGCCGTGCGCGATAACAACCCTGTTCTGGTCCTCGAAGCGGAGTTGCTCTACAGCTCAAAGGGAATGGTGGAGCCTCCGGATGAGGAGTTGCTCATCCCACTTGGGAAGGCGGAAGTGAAGCGTGAAGGCAGCGATGTCTCGGTCATTTGTTATGCGCAAACTGTCCCGCTGGCGCTCAAGGTCGCGGATCAACTGGAGGAAGAAGACATCTCCGCGGAGATTGTCGATCTGCGTTCGATTAAACCACTCGATGAGAAGGCAATTCTCGATTCGGTCGCGAAAACACATCGCGTGGTGATCGTCGAACAGGATCATCCGTTCTGCGGTGTCGGTGCCGAGGTTTGCTACAGGATTCAGAAAAATATCTTTGATGCGCTCGACGCCCCCATTATGCGCGTATCACAAGAAGACGTACCAATGCCCTATAATGAGCGGCTGGAGAAAGCGGTGCTCCCAAACGCGGACAAGCTGATCGCCGCTGTGAAACAAGTTTGCTACGCATAACCGTTGAAGCGATGAAGCGTTGGAGCGAAGTATTTAGTTACCGCTTCAACTGTTCAACGCTTTAACTCTTCAAGGAGACCGCCATGCCAGAAATTCAGATGCCCAAATTGAGCGACACGATGACCGAGGGCACTCTGGTCACGTGGAAAAAAAAGAAAGGCGACGAGGTCTCGGCCGGCGAAGTGCTCGCTGAGATTGAGACCGACAAAGCGACAATGGAATGGGAATCGCCCGAGGACGGAACCCTCACAGAGATTTATGTCCAGGAAGGCGGCAAGGTAAATGTCGGAGATAAAATCGCGTTTATCGGTGGCGAAGGCGAGGAAGCGCCGAAGGAAGAAGCGAAGGAAAAAGAGAAAGAAGAAAAAGAGGAAAAGCCAAAGACCAAAGAAGAGGAAAAAGAAGAAGAGAAGCCGAAGGAAAAAGAAGCGAAAAAGGAAGAAAAGCAGGAGCCGGCAAGAGCGGAAGAAAAGGAAAAGAAAGCGGAAGAAAAAGAAAAGAAGGAAGCACCGCCACCGAAGGTAGAAAAGAAAGCGGAACCTGAAAAGCCAGCGCCCAAGATTGAAAAAACTGAAGAAGCACGAGTGAAAGCGTCGCCGGTCGCGCGGCGAATTGCCGCCGAGCTCGGCGTTGATCTTTCCAGCGTCAAAGGCACTGGACCGGAAGGCCGGGTGACTGAGACCGATGTGCGAGCTGCAGCTAAATCAAAACCCGCTATTCCGGCGCCTAAAGTTCCGGCGGCGGCAGAAGCAGGCGAAAGGGTGCGCATTCAACTGTCCGGAATGCGCAGAATTATTGCGCAGCGGCTGGTCGAAAGTCTCGGCCCGGTTCCACATTTTTATCTCGATATCGACATCAACGCCGCGCCGCTGATGGAGGCACGTGAGGAATTGAAGTCAGCGGGCGAAGGTGCGGAAGCTGCAAAAATCACAGTAAACGATTTTGTTTTAAAAGCGGCTGTGCAAGCCGCAGTCAAGGTTCCGCGAGTGAACGCTTCGTTTGATGGCGATGCAATAGTTCAGTACGCCGACATCGATCTTGGAATTGCAGTCGCGATTGAAGAGGGGCTGCTGACGCCAGTGATCCGTGCCGCGCAAGACAAATCGCTGCGCGAGATCAGCGAGCTGGCGAAAGATTTAGCGCATCGCGCGCGCAACAAACGGATGAAGCCGGAAGAATTTCAGGGCGGCACATTCACAGTTTCAAATCTTGGCGGAATGGGAATCGACAGTTTCTCGGCCGTCATCAATCCGCCACAGGGTTTCATCCTGGCTGTTGGCAGGATCACAAAAGTCCCTGTGGTGGATGACGGCGACCAGATCATCGTGGGCCATCGCATGTCGCTTACGATGAGTTGCGATCACCGCGTCATCGACGGCGCCCTGGGCGCCGAATATCTGAAAGAGCTTCGGCACCTGCTGGAAAACCCAGCGTTACTGCTGGTTTGAAGTTCTTGCGAAAATCCTTCCAGTGCAGTCTTGGCACAGCTGGCCGCACGCGATGTCCAGATCCGGTGGCTACCGCGGTCCCGTTTCCCAAGTCATAAAATCGTCAAGGGTTTGCCGTGTCCTGTCGACCACGAACTCGACAACGGCTGCGTCGTCGATGAAGCCGAGGAATGGTGTCTTGTCGGGAATTAAATCGAATGGATCAACCAGATAGTTGAGAGCAGCAACGATCCATAACAGCGAATCATGCGCAGCCTGATCGTATTCCGCGCGATGATGCGCACGAACCAAACGCAGCATTGTCTGAAGATAAGGCCAATACTCTTTAAAGGAGTCCTTGGGTACGGCCGCTGCCTTTCTCGCTGCTTCGTTGAAAAGCGTTTGCAGACGGTCACGATTGTCGACGCACGATTTTGCATCGGTGAGCGCTCTCGCAAACGCTTCGCTGCGAAGGGCTGGTTTGCTGTACGGGCTGAGTCCTTCAATATTTTTTCGAGTCGACCGCGCTTTGGTCTTGGCACCCGATTTCGTTTTTACCTGTTTCATTCGGTACCATGAGAGCAGATCAATGCGCGGATGAGAAGACGATTCGTGACGCGGGCAATCGTGTCTGCGAGTATCGACATGCAGACAAGAATGTCTGTATCACTACGGTTTTGTTGCCAGGATTAGTGGTGAAGGTCCAGGCGCTTCTACTTTTCGCACCTTTTTGAAACCCGCTTTTTCCAGCCAGTTCTTGATTTCGTTGAAACTGAAGGTGTCGCCTTTTTCGGTGTTCACGAGCATTTGCACGGCAAACATCAACGATGGTAGCGGTTTGGTGCGATCATCATTCACCAGCCATTCTGCAATTGCGATCGTGCCGCCGGATTTTAGGGCGCGGAAGGTTTTCGCGAGCAGCTGGCGACTGCGTTCTTCGCCTTCGCTGTGCAAAATGTGACCAAGGGTCGCGATGTCGTAGCCGGTGCCGAAATTTGCCTCCAACATGTCCCCCTCGATATAATTGAAGCGAGCGCCGACGCCGAACGTTTGTGTAATTCGCTTTGTCGTCGGAATCATTCCCGCCCAATCGACCGCGGTCACCCTCACCTGCGGGGATTTTTGGGTGAGAGCAATGCCCCAAATACCTGAACCTGCGCCAATATCGAGCGCGCGAATTTCATTCTTTGCCTTCGCTAACTTCAAATGATCGGCGAGCCTTTGCGCAGGCGGATAGCTCAGCGGGATGATGTTTTCCACCAGCTGAGTAAAGAATTCCGTGCCCTCGGTTTCCTGGTTTACGGCGACGGTCGGACGACCTTCGCGAACGATGTCTGACAATCGTAGCCATCGTGAAATGAGGTTTGGCGCAATGGTTCCAAAAAATCCCGCGTGCGTTCCTGGATTTTTGCTTAGAAGAAAGGCGGCGCTTTCGGGTGTAAGCGAATACTTTCCTTGCCGATCTTTCTTCAGAAGCCCTAAACCAATGAGCGCATTCATTAGAATTCGCAGACCCCGCGCCGATGCCCCGGTTTTCTTTGCGACTTGCTCTGCTGTTTTCGCGCCGTCTTCCAGCGAATCGAAAACCTGGTTAGTCACACCCGCGCTGATGATCAACGGTGGCGCGTACGCGAAGCTCAGTTCCATCAAACGTTCGGGCGTGACTTGTTTCTTGCGACGAGTTTTCTTAGCCATATCGAATTTGAGGTTTCGAAAGCTAAGATCGACAAATAAGATTGGGAATCAATTGTGACCAATCATCCTCTTGAGCCTCAGGCGCCTCGGCTCGCGGCTTCCTTCAAAACACGCGAGGACATGGAAGCCAGTGAGCGCGCTGTCCTTGCGCCATTTGCCGAAAAGTCCGGCGTTTCGCGCGGCCGGCAATATTCGGAGCCGGGGCATGCGTTTCGCACCGAGTTCCAACGCGATCGGGCGCGGATAATACATTCACGCGCGTTTCGTCGGATGGAGTACAAGACCCAGGTTTTTTTGAATGGCACCGGGGACCACCTGCGTACCCGCCTGACGCACTCCATTGAGGTAGCATCCATTAGCCGCACGATTGCCCGCGCATTACGTCTGAATGAAGATCTCGCCGAAGCGATCGCTCTGGCGCACGATCTGGGACACGCGCCTTTTGGACATTCGGGCGAAGAGATGTTGGCTGAATGCATGCGCAAGCATGGCGGCTTCGATCACAACCGTCAGAGTGTGAGAGTAGTCGAGCTCCTTGAAGATCCTTATCCAAATTTTCCGGGGTTGAACCTGACATTTGAAGTGCGCGAGGGCCTGCGGAAACACGGAGCATTTCATGACATGGCAGAGGTGACCGGAGCGCAGGCACTTGCTGCTTTACAAGGCTATCGTTGCCCATCGTTGGAGGCGCAGGTGGCAGATCTGGCAGACGAGATTACCTATTACAGCCATGACCTGGATGACGCGGTGGATTTTGAAATCCTCGATGCGGGACAACTGGAAAAAAACGAGGTCTGGCGTCGAAGCCTGCGGGCTGTGCTGGCACGCTATTCCGACGCTCGGGAGCCGGAACTGCACAAGCTAATCATTCGAGATATTATCGACACGGAAGTGCGCGATCTGGTCTCGACCAGCACAAAATCCATCGCAGATGCGGGCGTCCAAAGTGCAGACGAAGCGCGGCAACAGCCAGCGCCTCTGATTCGTTATAGCGATGATTTGCTCCAAGCGAATCGGGATTTGCGAAAATTCCTGTACCAGAACGTCTATTATAATCCGCGCGTTTCCGAAGTTAATCGGCGCGCATGCGAAATGCTGCGGCAGGTTTTCCAGGCGTATCTGGTCGATCCTGACAAACTGGGCGAGACGGCGGCGAAGCGAATTGAGACCGAGGGATTGCATCGCACTGTATGCGATTACATCGCTGGAATGACGGACCGATACTTGATGGAAGAACGCGCGCGGCTTGCAAAGGTAGGGGTGGTTCACCCGAACCGCCCGCGACGCGGGTGATCACGCCATGGAGCGGGCAATCGAGGTCAATCGCCCCTACCTATGCAGCGGCGCTTCCGTTTTCTTCCCGAAGATACTGAATCACCAGCCGCAGCCGTTTATTAATGGAGAGTTCTTCGAGGACGCGTTGGCGACGAAGGGGATCGCTCACAAATGTTGAGGCGACGAGATCAGCAAGCAATTCCGGGTCGCTCAAATCGGACAGATAACGGTCAACTTTAGGAGGAAGCTGCCGGGCTCCATCCCCTTTGAGGTTTGAATAAAGTTCCAGCACTTTCGCGGCGAGCGCTTCGGTTTCCACAGACGTGGCGGAGTCGGATTCAAGCGACTCAATCCTTGCAATCGGGAATGGCGCTTCCTGCTGGAAAGCGCTAAATCTGACACGGTCCAGTCCCTGCAGAATCAGGTTCGATGTGCCGTCGCTTGATTCGACACATGCGCGAATGAGACCAACCGTTGCGATCTGAAAAAAATCGGCCGTCGAATTCCATTCCACGCAATGCGGTTTGAGTAGTGCAACGCAAAACATGCGGTGATG
>JBKPLX010000124.1:0-3373 GCA_046731855.1 Verrucomicrobiota bacterium
ATTGCGCTGATACCTTTTGGAACGGCTACTACCCGTTCATTGATTACTCAACGGGCGGCAGCATCGACGGAATGATTCGCGCCGCGCAAGCAAACGTGGCCAGGGCAACCGACAAGACAATCGTCATTCCGGGACACGGCCCGATTGGCAACAAATCCCAGCTGATCGAGTTCCGCGACATGCTGGCGAAGATTCGTGAAAAGATTGGCGTATTGAAAAAGCAGGGAAAATCGCGCGATGAAGTCGTCGCTGCTAAACCAACTGCCGACTACGACGCGAAATGGGGCGGCTTCGTGATCAACGGCGATTTTTTCACGAGGCTCGTCTATGAGGGTGTCTGAATCAAAAGAAAGGACTGTTTATGAACGATCAGGAAAAAGCGCTTCACATCGATATCCCAGTCGAACTGAAGGAAGTTAAGAATGTATTCAGCGTTGCATCGCTATCGTTCGAAGGCGATCTGGCCGCCTCCCTATTTCACCTTGACCTCATCGTCAACGATATCTCCAACTGGAAGGCCAAGTCCCAGGTGGTGGCAATCTTTCACACCAATGCAGGCCACGTGACCTTGCACGACCAGGCGTATAACGCCGACCGTCATATTGCCACCGGCAACCCCTACAGGAAGCTCGTTACAGATCTAATGGGACGCGGCGTGCAAGTCGAACTCTGTGGCGCGACGGCGAAGGCTCATGGCTGGGGAAATGCCGACCTCACTCCCGGAATCAAGATCAACACCGATGCCATGGCGCGCACAACACAACTTGTTCAGGAGGGTTTCGTAAAAATCTCGGAATCTTAAAAGGACTGGAATAAAACGAAAACGATGAAGAAGAGACTCGTCGGCATTGCGGTTTTGCTGCTGCGGGTCGCTCTCGCCGTAGCGTTCCTCTCTGCAGTGGCGGACCGCTTGGGATTGTGGGGGCCAGCAGACACCGAAGGCGTCGAATGGGGGGACTTGGCACACTTCAACGCATATGTGGCCAAGCTTAATTGGTTTTTGCCAGCGCCGATAATTCCGTGGGTGGGTTGGGCGGCGACGTTAGCGGAGAGTCTGTTGGCTGTTGGTCTATTGGTTGGCTGGCAACTGCGGTGGATTGCCCTGGCCAGCGCCACGCTTTTGCTATCGTTCGCAATAACCATGCTTATTGGGCTAGGTCCAAAAGCTCCCCTCGACTATTCAGTCTTCACTTCGGCGACTGCGGCATTTTTGCTGTTTGCTATGAATTCCGAACCTGAAAAGGCCTAAGCAGGTGATGCAGCCAACCGCCGTCCCGCGTACCGCCTCGCTTCACTTTATGACAACCCGTCCATTGCAATCCACGCTCGCTGTCACTAGCGGCGGCTGATCTTCTTCTCGTTATGCGGCCGAGATTGCCAAAGGTTAGATGAACGCGGTCTACTTCAACAGGCGGGGCGGTCCAGAGGCGCTGGTGTGCGGAGCGGCGACGATGCCGCGGGCGGGCGAGGGAGAGATCGTCGTGCGCGTCTGCGCGGCGGCAGTGACACCGACAGAACTTCTGTGGGTTACGACCTGGACGACGCGGGCGGGCGAGCCGCGGCCGTTCCCGATCATTCCCGGGCACGAGTTTTCCGGCGAAGTGCATGGGCTGGGATCGGGCGTGAACGACGTGGCGGTCGGCGAAGCGGTGTTCGGCATGAACGACTTTTCCGGCGACGGCGCGCAGGCGGAGTTCTGCGTCGCCCGCAGCGCGGATGTCGCTCCGAAGCCGACGTCGATCGACCACGTGACGGCGGCGGTCGTCCCGATCTCCGCGCTCACCGCATGGCAGGGTTTAGCCGAGCGGGCGAAGCTCACCCGGGGCGAGCGGCTGTTGGTGCACGGGGCCGCCGGTAACGTCGGGCTCTTCGCGGTTCAGATCGCGCACGGGATCGGCGCGCACGTGATCGGGACCGCGTCCGGGCAAGACTTGGAATTCGTGCGCGACCTCGGTGCCGACGAGGTGATCGATTATCGCGCGCGATCGTTTGAGGACGCGGTCACGGGTGTCGACGTTGTCTTCGACACGGTTGGCGGCGATACCCTCGCCCGGTCATGGGACGTCCTGCGTCCTGGCGGCAGAATGGTGACGATCGCCGCCGACGCCGAGCACACCCGCGAGCAACGGGTCAAAGACGCGTTCTTCATCGTCGAACCGAACCGCGAACAACTGACGCGGATTTCGCGGATGATTGACGCCGGCAAGCTCCGGGTTTTCGTGGGCGCCGCGTTCCCGTTGCAGGAAGCTAGTCAGGCGTATGCGCAAAAGCCGGTACGAGGAAAAAACGTCCTAGTGGTCGACCGCTGATGTGAAAACAACGGGGGGCCGCATAAGCATCCTCTGCAGTGGACCGGGGCCGCGGGTATGATTGTAATCCTTACTTTTGGTCCGGTATAGTCAGGGGCTTATCTTTGGAATCGACGACAAAGACAGCCAATAGGCTTGCTGGGTTCTTGTCACTCGCATTCTCACTGATCCTGTGATGCGAGCCGGGCATCTCGTTGAAGCCTTCGCCGACCTGATAGACTTTCGCCGGCTCATCGTCAACCTGGCTGCGAATGGCGCCTGAAAGCACGTAAGCGTAAATGAATGCCGACCTGGCATGGTGATGGCTCGGGGATTTACCGCCTGGAGGATAGGTCACGAGGACGGCGACCATGCTCTTTCCTTCGGCGTTCGGAATTATGTGCTCGAAGACAGGTTTCACCTGCTCCAGATTTTGCGCACGCCCGGGCGAAACTCCTAGTGATATTGCCGTCACTATTAGCCCTAACGAGCCAGCTCGCATTACTCTCCGCATTTTTGCCTCCTTGGTTTGGAACGTCACACTCTTCACGTTCAGCTTGCTATTCGGAATCCGGGAATGGAGATCCAAGCATCAGATCGACGGTGTTGGGGCTCTTATAACCTGGGATAAATCGTTCACAGATAGATTGGTTCACGGTGCCGAAAGTCGTGCCCGGCTTGTGCGCGAAGCCCGCAAAGTATTCCTGGAGGAATCGTTCCTTGAAGTGTTTGCGAGGGTACCTCGCCACGATTTCGTCGCGCAACTCCGAAGGAAATTGATCAAGCCCTTTTCCGAGAACATCGAGACCAACACCCGAATAGAGCAGAGCTACTTCAGGGCGCATGTGGTGAGTAACGCCCGGGGTGGTGTGCAGGGCAATAGCTTGCCAGGCAGTTTGTATTTGCTCTTCGGGGATGTTATGTGTGGCGAGGAACTGACGGGCCGCGTTTGCGCCATCGACCTCGAAGCGTTCGTTTGGGCTTGAGAACTTCTTGAGGAGACCGAAATCGTGAAATGCGGCGGCGACGTAGAGAAGTTCAGGGTCGAAGCGAAGCTTTTGTTGACGGCCCTGCTCAGCCGCAAA
>JBKPLX010000125.1:0-8723 GCA_046731855.1 Verrucomicrobiota bacterium
TGGCGACTCAATCGTCCGCATGGACAGGAGAGAAGCCTCGTAAAGCGGGAAATGGCGCTGGCCGAGGTTCGGCGGCACGAAGCGGCGAAAAGGTTGTTCCCATTTCGCACACAGGTTCTGCGCAGGATATTCACCGTACGCCGCCGCATAGCGTCGAGGCAGAACAAGGCGTACTTGGGTCGATGCTGCTTTCACCGCGGCAAGCCATTGCCGAATGTGTTGAAAAAATTAATGAGCAATATTTTTACGTCCCGGCTCACCAGACGATCTACAATGTCCTCGTCGATCTTTGGAACGCTGGACAGGCAATTGACTTGATCACATTCACGCAAGTCTTGCGTGACCGAAACCTCCTCGAAAGCGTGGGCGGCGCGGCATTTGTCACCAGCTTATTTACGTTCGTCCCGACGGCTGCGAATCTCGAGTACTACCTCGAGATCGTTCGCGATAAACATATCCTGCGCCAAATCATTTCGGCCGCCACTGAGAGTGTGCGGCGCGCCTATGAAGAGCAGGACGAAGTGAACAATCTGCTCGACGAAGTGGAACAGACCATTTTCGCCGTGGGCGAAGACCGTTTCAAAGGTCAGATGCTCTCGATGAAAGACCAGGTAATGGAAGCGATCGAAGCGATCGAGAAGCTCTACGAGCGCAAAGGCGGTATTACCGGCATCTCCAGCGGGTTCGTCGAATTCGATCGGATGACCAGTGGCTTGCATCCCTCGGAAATGATCGTGATAGCTGCGCGGCCGAGCATGGGGAAGACAGCGCTCGCAATGAATATTGCTGAACACGTCGCCATCAACGAGAAGCTTCCGGTCGGCGTCTTTAGCCTGGAGATGAGCAGCCAGCAACTTGTGCAACGGCTGCTTTGTTCGCGGGCGCGTGTGAATTTGCAGAAAGTCCGCGACGGCTTTCTCGGCGAGCGCGATTTCCCGAGTTTGACCGCAGCTGCTTCAAAACTGGCGGAAGCAAAAATTTTCATCGATGACAGCGCGAGCCTTAGTATTCTCGAATTGCGTGCGAAGGCCCGCCGGCTCAAGGCGCAACAGGATGTGCGACTTATCATTGTCGATTACTTGCAGTTGCTGCGATCGACATCGCGCCGTGCTCAGGATAATCGGCAGTTGGAAATCTCCGAAATTTCCGCGGGGCTAAAAGGGCTGGCCAAGGAGCTGAAAATTCCAATCGTCGTAGTTGCGCAGTTGAATCGACAACCGGAGCAACGTTCCGGCGGCAAACCGCGTTTGAGCGATCTGCGCGAATCGGGCTCAATCGAACAGGACGCCGATCTCGTTGGATTGCTTGTCAGGCCGGAGATTTACGAAGAAGACGAGGAGGCGCGCGCGGAAAAAGCCGGTGAAGCCGAACTGATCATCGCCAAGCAGCGCAATGGCCCGGTCGGTGAGATTCCGCTGACGTTCCTGAAAGAGTTCACCCGTTTCGAAACTCGCGCGCGCAACGTGGAGGAGCCCCAAGAAGCGTTTTGAGATAGGCGGTTCAGCCGAACCCGCCCTTCCCGCGCGCGATCGCATCCAACACGGCGCGATTGAGGCAATCGCCCTACCTGAGTGATCTAGCGGCATCAATCACATGCTGCGCGTCGATCCCGAGCTCTTTCATCACTTCGGGACCAGGCGCGCTCAAGCCGAATCGATGGAGCCCGACCACCTTGCCATCAAGGCCGACGTATTGATACCAAATTTCGGTCACGCCAGCTTCGATTGCGACGCGTTTCCGACATTCGTTAGGTAAAATCTCCTCGCGATATTCTGAAGGTTGACGATCGAAGCGCTCGAAGCACGGCATGGAGACAACGCGCACGCCGTCGCCGAGCTGTTGTGCCGCGGCCAGCGCGTGCTGCAATTCGCTCCCGCACGACATGATGATTAGGTCGAGTTTTCCTTTCTCCTTTCTCGCAATGTAACCACCGCGCAACACGCCCTCGCGACGCAATTTCACCTCGATATCGTTCAACATCGGGACCGTTTGGCGCGTGAGCGCGAGAAAGGTAGGCCCATCGACTCGTTCCATGGCCGCCACAAACGCGCCCGCAGTCTCTTCAGGATCGGCGGGTCGAATCACATCAATGTTCGGTATCAACCGAACCGAGCTCACCGTCTCCACAGGTTGATGCGTTGGACCATCTTCACCGACGCCGATGGAATCGTGAGTAAAAATGTAAGTATTGGGAAGCTTCGCCAGCGCGGCCAGCCGAATGGAAGCGCGGCAATAATCGGTGAACACCGTGAACGTTGCCCCCGATGCGCGGAACAGTCCGTGATATGAGATGCCGTTTAGAATCGCGCACATCCCATGTTCGCGAATGCCGAATCGGATGTTGCGTCCGCCCGGGTTATCCCGATTGAAATCGCCGCCGCCCTCGATGTAGTTCATTGTCGATCCGTACAGATCGGCACTGCCACTCATGAGCAACGGCATCGCTTGTGCAATGGGCTGCAATACTTCCCCTCCAGCTTTTCGCGTCGCTAGCTTCGCATCCTTGGGAAAATCAGGAATCTTCGAAAAAAGGTCCGCGGGAACTTTTCGCTCCAGTCCGTCATCGAGGATTTTTGCCTTGTCAGAATTTTTCGTGCGCCACGCGTTGTAGGTTTGTTCCCACTTCTCATAGTCCGCGAGCAGCCTCTTTTTGTGTTCGGCAAAGTAGTCGTATACATCCTTCGATACGAAATAATGTTCGTCGGGTAATCCGAGCGCCTTGCGCGCTGCATCCACATATTTCGCGCCCGCTTCCCCATGCGCTTTGTACGTTCCTGCTACTTCAGGAATGCCTTTGCCGATGAGTGTGTGTGCGATGATGAATTGCGGTTTCCCGTTGTCGCGCCTCTTCGCCACGTTCAACGCATCGAGAAATTGTTGCATGTCGTGGCCGTCAATGTCCTGAACATCGAAGCCGTATGCCTGCATGCGTTCTCCGGTGTCTTCGCTCTGCGTTTCCTTCGCCGGGGCGTCCAGCGTGACTGCATTTGAATCGTAGATGTAAATCAGATTATCGAGACCCCAGTGAGCGGCCAGCGCGCACGCCTCGGAGGCGACGCCCTCCTGCATGTCGCCGTCACTACACAAACAGATCACGTGCTGATCGAAAATCTTGTGCTCGTCAGTGTTGAAACGCGCCGCCGCCATTTTTGTGGCGACGGAAATGCCCACCGAGTTGCCGACTCCCTGCCCCAACGGCCCCGTCGTGCATTCCACGCCGGGCGTATCGCCGAATTCAGGATGGCCTGGTGTTTTGGAATGCAATTGCCGGAATCGTTTGATTTCCGACATCGGCAAGTCGTAGCCGCTCATGTGCAGCCACGCGTACAAGAACATGCTGCCGTGCCCGCCCGAAAGAACGAAGATATCGCGATTGATCCAACGCGGTTTGTCTGGATTGTACTTTAACGCATACCCATAAAGCACGGCGCCCATTTCGGCGCAGCCGAGTGGAAGTCCGAGGTGACCAGATTTCGAAGCTTCTACAGCGTCCATGCACAAACCGCGTGCCTGATCCGCCGCCTCAGAGAGAATTTTGATATTTAGACTCATGGAAAAGGAAGGAAGATTTTTGATTTCAGTTTAAAGATTAGAGACGTGAATCTCTATATGGCCGAACATTTGCGTTCGACAATGTATTTTCCACTGCTGAGCTATTGGACGCCGGTAAATCCGAAGATCGGAGGACTACTTCACCCGTGAAAACGCCATCGCTGCTCCAGGTTGTCGAGCGGCTCGAACGTCTCGCAGGCAGATTGCCTTCCAAGATCCGAAAAGCTGTTCTCAGCGAGCTCACCCCGCTGAAGCAATTATTTCTCCAGCAACGCCCGCCGCGTTTTCTTTTTGCCGGCTCAGCGAAAGTACCTGCCAGGAAAATCATCTCCGCCCTCTTTGGCTCGGCCGAATTCGCGGCCCCAAATGCTGTTGCCCCGCTTTGCCGCTGGTTCGAGGTCGACTTTCCCGAGAGAGGAAAGATTTCGTTCATTGATGTTCGCGGGGTTGACGATTCCGCGGCCATTCACGTCCGGGACGAACTCAAATATCGCGCGGCAGATATCATTTTTTTCATTCGTGATGAGCCAATCGCGCACGAGCTGGAGAAGCGGGAATTGGCCGGCTTAAGCAGTTATCTCAGCTGGAATGAGACATTGGAAACGGATCGCAAGATAATCGAGATCATCGTTCCGCCGTGGGAGACGATCATTTCGCGCGATCACAACGGCTTCGCTGCAATACGCGACGAACGCGCAGCCGGATCGAGTCTCGCGAGACGCAGCGAGTTTTTGGAAACGTTGCGGCTGGTTCCTGTGGATAACGATCAGGGATTTGAACTGCTCCCTGCGGAAGCGCGCCGTCTTATGTCGATCCTCGCACGCGAGTTGCCGAATGAAGCACGGATGGAGATGATCCGGATATCGCGAGATCGCGAAGGGCAGCGGGAAGTGGCGCAGCTTTTGGTAAAATCTACGACCGCCGTCTGTACGGCCATCGGCGCGCAGCCGATTCCGCTCGCCGATCTGCCGATTCTGACCAGCCTGCAACTGATGATGGTTTCTGGAATCATGTATGTAAGCGGCCGGGAACGCAGCCTGCGTGCTTCGGCGGAATTCGCCGGGGCCCTCGGTGCGAACGTTGGCGCAGCGATGCTCCTGCGCGAAGGCGCCCGCGCGATCCTGAAATTTTTTCCGGGCTGGGGGAACGTCGTATGCGGCCTGGTCGCAGGCTCGGGAACGTACGCGATTGGTCGCGCTGCGACAGCGTACTTTATTGAAGGCGTCTCGCTAAAGGATGCGCGTCGCACTTATTTGAAGAGCCGGAAAACACGGCGCCGCCGGGAATTGGAAGAAGCTCAATGAGCGGACGCGAAGGCGTTCGCAATGCTCGGATCATATCAGGCTTATGCCTAGTATGTCCCCCCGTGAATAACTTGTGAATAAAATTGCTCGTTCCTGCATATTTTGTTCACACGATTTTGTGAACAAAGGGACTAATTTCGACAGGCGCGCCGCGCGTTTGCGAACCTCAGTATGAAGCTCTCCGACATTCGGGCGACGCTTCAAGAAATACACGTCTCACCAGTCAAGACGCTCGGCCAAAATTTTCTGCACGACCAGAACCTTGCGCGATGGATCGTCGATCAAGCGCAGATTAGTTCGGACGATTACGTCCTCGAAATCGGACCCGGTTTGGGAGCGTTAACAAAACTCCTTCTTGAGAAAGGCACGCGCGTTCTCGCAATCGAAAAAGATACACGCCTCGCTAATTTCTTACGCGAACGTTTCCGCCACAAGCAACTGGAAGTGCTCAACATCGACGCACTCAAATTCGATGCGCGCACCTTGTTTTCCCATCGACGCGTGAAATTACTTGGCAATCTTCCGTATAACATTTCGAGCGCATTGCTCTTGAAGTTTCTTGCGCAGCCGAGCCCTATCTCGCTATGGTTGTTTACATTACAAAAGGAGATGGCGATGCGCCTTTCGGCGGAACCATCGACTCATGATTATGGGTCTCTTACATTGCGCATTCAATTGGGGCACCGCGTAAAATATCTGCGCACCGTCGCAGCAACGGTATTCTTCCCGCGACCGGACGTTGATTCCGCGGTGGTGCGGCTCCTCCCGCGGGACCCTCAGGAATTGCCTGCGCATGATGAAGAGTTACTTGTAAAATTGATTCGCCTTGGTTTTTCTCAGAGGAGAAAGCAACTAAGAAAGTTGCTTCGGGAACGAGTCGACAACTGGGACGCTCTCTCGCGGCATCTCAACGTCGATCCCAAAGCTCGAGCTGAAGAGCTCTCGTTACTTCAATGGATCGCCCTGGCGAATTTCGTCGCTCCGCCGCCGTCCCCGGACATGCGCCTGACGAACAATGAGCGTTTTCCAGTCGTCGATAAAAATGACAGGATTCTGCGGGATGCCAGCCGCTCCCAGGTGCATGCGAATAACTTGCTCCATCGCGCCGTTCACATCCTGATTTTCAACCCGGCAGGCGAAGTCTATTTGCAGCAACGTTCGCGCTGGAAAGATCGGCATCCTCTGAAATGGGACTCGAGCGCTGCTGGTCATGTAGGCGCTACGGAAAGCTACGATGAAACAGCTCGGCGCGAACTGAAGGAAGAATTAGGAATAGGTGTTCCTCTCAGAAAAATTTCAAAGCTCTCTGCTTCAGAACGCACTGACCAGGAGTTCATCTGGCTTTATCGAGGCGAAGTTGCCGACAACTTATCGCCAAATCGAACAGAGATTGAAACAGGCGCGTTCTTTCCTGAGACGGTCATCGATGGTTGGACCGCAGCGCGACCAGAAGACTTTGCGCCGGGATTTATCGAATGCTGGAAAGTCTATCGTCAGAAAAACTGCAATCGCGGCGCGCCTACTTAAATCCGACAAACTTTCTCCGCGGCAAACGGCGTAGAGCGGTTTGCTTGAATTTTCGCGCGGCACGTCTGGCTTTCAGTTTGCCGCCATAGACACTATCGCTAAACATCTTGGTTACGATTTTGTCTCCACGAAGGAAGTGGACTTGAAAGCCGTGTGTCTGTTTCTTGGCGCGCGTTTTTGTGTCGATGCGGCGAATGTTCGCCTCCGAATCAGGATTAGGACGTCGTCTTCGCATGAAGCGAAACTAACTGAACAATTTCATCAATCAACGAGGCAAACTTTGGGAGCCTGCCTGAGGCAGGTGACGAAACGCGTCCGGAGAGGGCAGGTTCCACTGACGCCACTTTTTATCGTACTCGTTAGCCGGCATTAGTACGTAGCAAGGATGACGCTTCGCTCGCAGCCAGGTAATCAGCTTTACAAGATTTTCCTGCGCCATCGTTGTGCAACCAGTGGTGGGCCGATTCACGCCGCGCCGGATATGAAAAAAAATCGCACTCCCTGCGCCGGGCACCGGCGGATCGGAATTGTGGCGAACCTCAACGAGCCAGTGATAAGCAAAATCGCCCGAGCGCATTTTCTCGTGACTGTAATTATCTGGCGGATTCTTGGGATCGATTACAATGTGCCGGTTGTAGTTAGGCGAGCGCGGGTCATCGCTCCAAATGTCTGCTTCCGTCACCTGATGGTATGGATAGTCGCCGCCGGCAGGCAGATGTGCTTCGTATCCAAAAACCTGACCAATCTCGAAAACGCCTGCAGGCGCGCGACCATCGCGCTCTTTCTTTCGAAGACCAGGTTCGTTTTGCCCCGCGAGCCCGGTGCCCCAGGCGAGCCCATTTTTTCCAAACAACACCGGAAACGGTCCAGCGATCGCATTCCAATCACCACCACGCGCTCGTTCGAAGAGGCGCAACTCACCGCGCATCGAATTCCAAGTCGGCGCGATCCCTACGATGAGCTGTGTGCAATCGTCGGGAACGCCATCGGCCTGCGCATGAGTGCCAGCCGCTATCAATAAACAGATTGCGAGACAGCGCGAGGTCGACATCAGGGTTCACAAGGGAACGTATTTTCCTGGCCGCGCCACTTGTTTTCACGTCTGTGGCGAAGCGGAGGGGCGATTGGTTTCTAGCGGCTCCATCCGCTTTAACCCGCAATTCCCTTCACTCATGAAAACATTACGTTTATTCGCAGCAACGCTCGCGATTCTGGCTGTAGTTGTTGTTCCCATATCAGCACAAACCCAGAGCACGACCGTTCAAGTTAGCAAGCTCGTCGGCACGAAAGTGAAATCCTCACAGGGTGAAGAAATTGGCGTCATAAAGGACGTCATGATCGATCGCAGCACGGGATGCATGGCTTATACCGTTCTTTCCACAGGGGATGTAGGTGAAACACGTGCTGCCGGCGGTGGCAAACTCGTTGCAGTGCCGTGGGCAGTCTACTCTCCTGCGTCTGACGTAAATGTTCTCACTGTGACAGTTGATCGAGGGCGAATCTACAGCGCACCAGTTTTCGATTATGCGCGCATCGATGAATATTCGAGACCGGATTACATTACCAACGTCTATAGTTACTATGGCGTAAGCTCGGGAGCGGAGGTTGGCACTTCCCGTACGACCACAACGGGAGCGACCACCGAAGCAACCAGCGGCGCGGGTGCGGCTGGCTCACCTCCTGCCGGCGGCGTCTCGCCTGCGGCAAAGCCTTCGCCAGCCGCTACAAGGTCACCCGTGGAACGAGAGTCTCCGGCTGGGAAAGCATCACCGAGACCGCATGTGACAGCGTCTCCCCATGCACGCGGCGAAGCAAGCGCGACTCCATCAAGCAGAAGAGAGCGAGAGCCGGGGGCGAGAGGGAGGCCCGAGGAAACAGAATCACCGAGCAGCAGAACTAAAGAAGGGCGGGGCACAAAAGCCAGACCGGAGGAAACAGAACCTCCGAGCGGCGGTGCCGAACTTCAGAGAGAACCTTCCGAGGCAACCCGGGAATCTCCCTCTGACGCGACTAATTCTGGTGACAAAACCAGTGAAGGGAATCAAAAGCGACCTCACAGGAAACCAGAAAGGCGCGAAGCGAATACTCCGCCTCCCGAAGGTGGCGCGGAACAGCGGTAACGAATGTGGCTTTCCTCCTCAATCGGCGCTACTCCGTCGAGGAAGTGAAGCGTCCGCGCGTTTTGTAGCTCGTCGGTAACTACTCAGCCGGTTGCGGCGTTTTCTACAGCGGCGGTGTCGGCAGGGAGATATTTCACCCCAATTAGCCAGGCCACGCCGGACAGGAGAATTATTCCGGACACAAACAGAAACGCCACATGCATGTTCGTATGGCCGCCAA
>JBKPLX010000126.1:0-7970 GCA_046731855.1 Verrucomicrobiota bacterium
AGATAACCGAGCCACACAGTGAGTGCCATCAGAAGGCCATTCAGGAAACGGATCCAGTAAAGCGATCGAAGGCCAGCTAGTCCGAGGTACTGTCCAACGCGCCACCAAACACTCGCTACGACGTAATACAGCGGCGGCTGAGAGGATTCGAAATTAGTTTCGCTGCTCCAGGCGGCTCTTGTGGCGGCAATCTCTGCGTCTGCGCCGGCACCAGATTGTTTCCACAAAGGAGGCGGAAAATTCGCGCCCGGGAATTGATCCGGTGTAAACAGAAACTCAGGCGACGCATAAGGCACAATCCAGCTAAGGGTTTCCTCTTTTAGCCGATCGAAAGTGCGCGGGACATTGCCGTGTGAATATTGTGTGATGAGATCAAAATGCAGGTCCTCATCGACATTGCTAAAGAACGGGAACGCGGCCGAGAAAATAAAGACCCGAGTAGCCGCTGCGACACAAAGGAGTAGGATCAGAATACTTTCGGCCTTATTCGCAAAGGTTTTTGGGGCACCGGAGCTGTTCATCAAAGCGCTGGGAGCCGCAGAGCGAGAGCAACTCTCATACATCTGCCTGAACAAGTCATGCCTGGAACAAGGCCCTGTCTCTCATCTTTAAGATGCAATTCGGGTCACGTTGCCCCGAACTTTTAGGACCGATGATATAAAGAGAAGCGGCGGTCCCGTCGACCGCCGCTTCGAAATCCTGTAGCCGGCATCTGGTGAGGCCGGTCGGGCGTGTTCAGTGACCGCAGCTACAAAATTACGAGGATTTATATTTAACCGAGCAGCCGTATGGTTTGGTTTGTGGCGTGGAGACAGATTTGCCCGCCAATGACTGATCCAACGCTGCCTTGACATAGTTCGTCGAGCTGGGGATATCCGCCGGATTGGGCGTCGCCTTGCTGTCGATCGCCCCATGGTAAACGATTTTTCCGTCCGGATTGATGATCACCATGTTTGGGGTGTTCTTGGCGCCATAAGCGCGACCAACTTTGCCGTCCGGATCGAGTAGCAACGCAGTCTCGTGCGTCTTCCAAGAGTTTGCGACTTTCTGGGCCTGGTCCGGCGTCAAATTGCCTTCCGTACCGGGGGCGTTGGAATCGATGGTCAGCCAAACCACGCCCTTATCTGTGTATTCTTTCTGCAGTTTTTGCATGTTGTCGCTGCCGTAGTGCTTCTTCACAAACGGGCATTCCGGATTAAACCATTCGAGCACGACGTACTTGCCCTTGTATTGGGCAAGTGAGTGCTCCTGGCCTTTGGCGTCGGGAAGCGAAAAATCCGGAGCGGCGCTCCCAACCGGAGGCGGATCCAAGGCAAAGACTGCTGTGGCGATCATTGATATGACAACGCTTAAGGTTACTTTTTTGTTCATAGTTTTGTTAGAAAACGAAGTTGTTACGTAGTTCAATTTCTCGTGAACAACACATTGGCAAGGAACTCGGATATTTCAATGTCCTGGCCGAAAATCGCGCAACAATGTCTTATCGTCCTGCGTGCCACAGCGGTCGCGCTCGATCACTTTCGTCACTTGTGATTTGACACTCATTCGTCATCCGAATTTCGCAATTCCTACGCGATTATTGTGCCGCAACGCGGCGCGCGGCGGTTTGGAGTTTTTCCAAGACCATGCCTTTGGTCAGCACTTCCGGAAAGACAATCGGTTCGTCATTTTTTCCAGCGTAGAGCACGTAAAGTGGAACGCCCGGGCGACCAAACCGTTGCAACAATTTCGTGATCGTTGGGTCGCCGTTAGTCCAGTCTGCTCTCAATTTCACAATCGCGTGACGCTGAAACGCGTCTCGCACCTCCGCGCTCTCGAGAACATTTGCCTCGTTAAATTTGCAAGTAATGCACCACGCGGCCGTAAAATCGACAAAGACCGAATGGCCCTGGTCCAATTCAGCTCGCAGACGATCAGGTGTGAACGTCTGCCAGTCTCCGCGAAGTTGTGAATCGGCTAACGCGACACTGCTAGATCGAAATTTGCCGCCGATGAAATAAATGCCACTTCCGACAACGACGGCAAACATGAGCACAAAAACAACAGCTCGCTTCATCGCTGACGTCGTAGGTAGAACGAATGCGCCTTTCATCCAGCAGGCGACACTAATCACGAGAAGAAAGCAGCTTGCCCAAATTGCTCCTTCCAAGCCGCGCTGAGCCCCCAAGACGTAAAGAAGAAATAGCAGCGTGGCCAGCAGCAGAAAGCCCATGAATTGTTTCACATGCAACATCCACGCGCCCGGCTTTGGCAAAAATCGCAGCCAGGCCGGCTGAGCGCTTAAAAGCAGGTACGGCGCGCTCATTCCAGCGGCAATTGCGACGAACATTGCGAGGATAACTGCAGGCGATTGCGAAAACGCAAAACCAAGTGCGGTTCCAAGGAATGGCGCGGTGCACGGTGTCGCCAGAACAGTCGCGAATATGCCCTGGAAAAATGAGCCCAGATCGTCTTTGCGCTCGGTGGTTGAAAGCAACCCGCGTGTCATGCCTTGCGGCAGCGAAATCTCAAACACGCCAAAGAGGTTCAGCGCGAACACCAGGACAATCACGCTTAGGGCAAGGACGAAGTAGGCGTTAGTGAACTGAAATCCGCCCCAAGTTACGTCGCGTCCGGCGCCTTTGAGCGCAATGAGAAGCAGCGCAAGTCCGATGAACCAGGCGAAAATTCCCGCCGTAAACGCAATACCGCTCCGCAGAATTTTTCGCCGGCTTTGGCCCGCCTGTTGAATGAATCCAAAGATTTTCAGCGAAATCACTGGCAACACGCACGGCATCAAATTCAAGATGATACCGCCGAGAAATCCGAAAAGAAGAAAGGTGAAGATTCCGCGGGCGGGCTCGGAACTAGTCGTCGCAACAGTCGACGCGGCCGAAATTCGCCACGCGGCGCGGTCCTCTCCATTCGGGCGCTGGGAATAAACGATCAGGCCCGCGATGGACGACAGACTTTTTTCCGAAGACTCAATCGGAATTCGAAAGACAACTTCATTCCTATTGCGTGATTCGATCGTTGGATGGCCGACAACAACGCCTTGTTCCGGTAATGGGAAAAAGTCCAGCGCCGGATAATTGGCCAGAGTTTCGCTTGTAACCTTTAGACGAAGATCACGTCCAATCCGACTCCAGTTTGCCGTCGCCGCGTTCGACTCTGGCCAGTTTTGAGGCAACAAACGTCGGTAGCGCGCGAAGAGGTCCGAGTTCGCTGGCTGACTCGTCGTCGAAACGGGTAATTCCAGTTGCGGTGTTGCACTGCCAGGAATGCAGATTTTCTCGCAAACCAGCCAGTTTGCCTCAGCTGAAAGTTTTACCATTGAATTCTCGAGCTTCTGCGGCGGCGTAATTTTCTGCATCAGCAGGACTTCGTTCTCGTATCCGTAAGTCTCAATGTCGCCCGGATCGATTGTTTTCAGGGGAATTGGCCATTGAATCTCGCTAACTTTCCAGCCGGATGGCAGCTTCCATTTCAATTCTGTGGGAAGACCGGCGTCGCCAGAGAAAGCCCAGTATGTGTGCCAGCCCGGAGCCATTCGGAGCAGCAAACCAATGGTGAATGATTTTCCGGGAACTATGGTGCTCGTATCGGAAAGGAGCTCGGCCTTAACGAGGTCTTTTCCTTGATAAACCTGCGCCTGGCTCTGCGGCGCCAAAACGAGGATAGACCAAGCAACGAAGTACGTCGCAACTCGCGATGCCGGTCTCATGTTATTACCTAGCACTCGCTGCAGTTCGCGGCAATCGACCATGGTGTGAGGCGACGCCAGAGGTGTAACAACTTATGGAACAAGAAAGATCTTATCGGTCCAAGGATCTTTCACTTTGGTGCCGGACGGGAAGCCACTTACATCCACATATCTTCCTTCCTTGTCGAATGGGCTGAAGACATATCCCGGTTTGCCAGGGACTAATTTTCCTGTTGGAAACGCCGTCAATGGAGCAGCAACAGCGCCCGAGGATGAGACGCTCGTTTGTGACTGTGCTGCCTCCTTGCGAGACGTGACCGAAGTTTCGCTCGATCTTCGGCTCTGGCCGCGCCCGGCCTCAACTCGCGGTTGCTGTTGGGGGGCAGATGCTACCTCTGGCGGAATTGATTGGCCGGGATTCGTAACATCGGACGGAGTCTCCGTTCCCACCATGGTTGATGAGTCATCGCCTCTCTTCCGCGTGGCATAATGCACCGGAGCACTGGCAACACGATACGAACCGACCGCGACGGCCCGAGCCACTTTGTACGAGCCTACCGCTGCGCCGCGGGTCACGTGATAGGAAGTAGCCGCTACGTCCTGGGTGGCCCGACATCCGCCAAGCAGGATCGGAGCAAGCATCAGAATTCGCACAATCGTATTCATTTTACCTTCATACAGATGTCACTGATCGCTATTCGTTCAATGATTTAGGGTAACGTCACGAATGAAATCGCCGATATCATTCTCAGTGGTCGCCCAGGAACACATCAGACGATAAACATCAGGCTCGATAAATTTGTAAAAACGCCATCCGCGCGCGTGGAGGCCGCGCACAAGTTGATCGTCCATCCGCGCAAAGACCGCATTCGCTTCGACCGGGAATACAACCTCGATGTTCGCCTCGCGTTGCAGGTTCTGCGCAAGCTGGTGTGCAGCGCGATTAGAGTGGCGGGCGTTTCTCAGCCACGTGTCTCCTGTCATAAGTCCCAGCCACGGAGCAGCCAGGAAGCGCATCTTCGATCCGAGCTGGCCAGCCTGCTTTACTCGATAGTCGAACTCGCGCGAAATCGCCTTGTTAAAAAATATCACTAATTCGCCAGCAGCCGTCCCATTCTTTGTCGCGCCGAAGCAGAGAACATCAATTCCAACCTCCCATGTGATCGCTTTTGGTGCGCAATTGAGGGACGCGACGGCGTTGGCAAAACGCGCACCATCCATATGTGCCAACAGTCCGTTGGAACGAGCGAGGTCCGTGATCGCCGCAACTTCACCGCGCGTGTAAACCGTTCCGAACTCGGTCGCCTGTGCAATGCTGATCGCCCCCGGCTTGTGCGAGTGCAGATCGTTCTGACGTACCAGCAGCGCTTTCGTTTGTCCAATATCAATCTTCCCGTTTGCGCCCCCGACCAGAACCAGTTTTGATCCTCCTGTGAAAAATTCGGGCGCGCCACATTCGTCGGTCTGAATGTGGGCACTTTGGTGGCAGATAATGCTGCGAAATGATTGACACATTTGCGCGAGTGCCAGCGCATTCGCGCCCGTGCCGGTGAAAACAAAATAAACGTCGCAGTCTGTCTCAAAGATCCCACGAATCCCATCGCACACGCGCGCCGTCCAACGATCCTCGCCGTATGCTGCGGCGTAACCCGCATTTGCTTCCTGCAGGGCAGCCCACGCCTCGGGGCAAATCGGCGCGATGTTGTCGCTCGCAAATTCGTGGCGCTCTACGGTCATCACTTTGTTTGCTACGCGAGTTTCCGCACGCGATCAATCAGCACAAAAAAGAGATTGCCTGACAGATCCGAGCCCTGGGCCTCCGGAGTCTGCCAGGCAAATCTCCTCCACTTGCTCCTCAAAATTGCTTCAAGCAATTTCATCTTCATTTCGGAAACGAGGCACCAACTGGGCGTGTCTGGACGTAAATTTTTTTTGAGAGCCATAAAGCGTCTGGTTCCGTCTTTGCTTAACGCATTGCGCCGCACTAATTTCGTTAAATGAGGTCGCTTCAAAGCGAAATCGAGCAGCGCGGACGGCGCATCTTCGAACTGGTCGATAAACACCCCGAGTCGCTCTTCAGCAAGGCCGGATTTTATCAGCGACTGATGACGATCTCGATGCGCGATGAGCAGCTCAAACTCCAATTGTTTCGTTTGGTAGATGTCCTACCTTCGCTGCGCACCTCGGGCGAAGTTGTCGAGCATCTTCAGGAATACTTCGCCGAGGCGCATGATTCGCGAAAACTTTCAGAATTTTTGAGAACCGGCATTCGTCTGGCGCGCACGGTTCCATGGCTCAGTGGGCCCATCTTGCGGTGGAACGTCTCCGAAATGGCGCGTCAGTTCATCGCCGGACGAAATTCAAATGATGTGTTGCAGATACTGCGAAAGCGCCGCACTCAAAAAATTGGGTTCACGGTCGATCTTTTGGGAGAAGCTGTGGTTAGCGAAGTCGAGGCCGATGAATATGCAGTGCGTTACCTCGATTTGCTGGAGGGCCTCGCGCGTGAAACAAAAGACTGGACCGATTCGCTAGACAAAAATTCCAAGCTTTTTCCGGTTGTAAATGTTTCGGTCAAAATTTCTGCCCTTTATTCGCAATTCAGTCCGGAGAACCCGGCGGATGCGATCGCCCATCTCGCGCCGAAGCTGCGGCCGCTTCTACGCCGTGCCCGAGAACTGGGCGCTTTCATCAATTTCGACATGGAAAGCTATGCGCACAAAAATACTACTCTGGAACTCTTCAAGAGCATCTTTACCGAGGAAGAGTTTAAGGATTGGCCGCATGCGGGAATCGTCACTCAGGCGTATTTGAAAGATTCCGAAGCCGATTTGCGCGACTTGATCGAGTGGGGCCGTGCGCGCGGCACGCGGTTTGCAGTCCGGTTGGTGAAAGGCGCATACTGGGACTACGAAACATCGAAGTCGCGCCAGAATGGCTGGGACTGCCCGGTTTATCTTCAGAAACCAGCGAGCGACGCGAATTTCGAAACGCTCACGCGGTTGCTGTTGGAGAACGAATCAATTGTTACCTCTGCATTTGGCTCTCACAATGTTCGGAGTATTGCGCACGCACAGTCGGTCGCAGAGGAACTCGGGATTGACCGAAGCCGGTTCGAGTTTCAGTTGCTCTATGGGATGGCCGGGCCGATCAAACGCGCGTTGGTGGATATGGGTTATCGCGTCCGCGAATATTGCCCGGTCGGGGAACTCCTCCCTGGAATGTCCTACCTGGTCCGACGCCTCCTTGAGAACACATCGAACGAAGGATTTTTGCGCGCAAAATTTTCCGAGAACGTGTCCGTAGAAGATTTGTTGCGCGATCCATGCGAAATTTTGCGCCAGAATCGAAACGGCGTTCTACCGCCATCAAATGCCACGATAAATATGACAACAACCACACCAAAGACACACTTGGGCGCTCCCTATGAAAATGCGCCGCTAACGAATTTCGCCTTGCCCGAGAACCAGGAAAAAATGCGGGCGGCGCTGAGCGAACAGCGCAAACAATTTGGACGCAAAGTTCCGCTCACGATCAACGGCGAGAAGATTTGGACCGATAAGATGTTTTCCTCGGTCAATCCGAGCGAGCCAGACCAAATCGTCGGTTACGCAGCCGAAGCCGACATTCCCGAAGCCGAACGGGCCGTCGCGGCAGCGCGCGCGGCGTTCGAGAAATGGCGTCGCACTTCGTTCGAAGAGCGCTGTCAATTGCTGGAACGCGTCGCCGAAATTCTCGAGCGCCGCCGATTCGAGTTATCCGCGCTCGAGGTCTTTGAAGTTGGCAAGCCGTGGGCTCAGGCGGACGGCGACATTGCCGAAGCCATCGATTTTTGCACCTTCTACGCCCGTCAGATGCGTCGGATAGGCCGGCCTCGGCTCACACAAAATGTGCCAGGCGAAGAAAGCTATCAGCACTACTGGCCGCGCGGCGTCGCGCTCGTAATCGCACCGTGGAATTTTCCGATGGCTATCTTGTGCGGCATGGTCAGCGCCGCAGTGGTCGCGGGAAACACCGTGATCATGAAACCGTCCGAGCAATCGGTCATCATCGGAGCAATGCTGATGGAAATTTACGAGGAAGCCGGCGTGCCTCCCGGCGTATTGAATTTTCTCAACGGCAAAGGCTCGGTTATCGGCGCACACATGGTTGATCACAAAGACGTTGACTTGATCGCCTTCACCGGGTCACGCGAGGTGGGGCTGTGGATTTGGGAGAGTGCCGGCAAAACGCGCAACGGCCAACGCGAGCTCAAGCGCGTCATCTGCGAGATGGGCGGCAAAAACGC
>JBKPLX010000127.1:0-8598 GCA_046731855.1 Verrucomicrobiota bacterium
CTTGTTGTTGAGAACTAAAGTCCGATCGGTCAGCGCCTCCTTCGCTGGGCCGGCTATAGCTGCCTGCGCCGGAACGATCTTGGCTGCTCGCTGCAGACGAGCGTTGTTGATAATTCTCGGATCCCGTCCGTTGCTGGCTGCTTTCCGCTCCTTGCCAGTTCGGCTGAGGTTTGTTTACAGAATTCCAGCTTCCGTTGTCGTACTTCTCCCAGCCGTTCCCGGTGTTCTTGTAAACGTTTCCGTCGTGACCGGCGTACATGTTGCCGCTGGCAGTTTTACCGGCTGCGCTATTTCCCCACTTCGTGCTAGAGGCGGCCACCTTTCCGCCCTGCGAAGTCTCGGCGCCTGCCACTGTTCCATTGGCGTTCGAATAATGACCCATGGTAGCGCTTTGGTTCCCTCGCGATACGTAGGAGCTGCCCCATTGAGCATTCGGACTCGAACCTTGTCGCGTCTGCGCGTATGTTCCGGTGTACGGGTTATAGGCCTGCGCTGCACTCCGGCTGCCATATGGTGTTGAGACCGTACCGCCTCGCGCGTACGTGCCCGTGTAGGGATTGTAACCAGCGCCGGCAGTCGCCGATCCATAAGGACCGTAAGCCGTCCCTTTCCAGCCGTAGGCTCCCGTGTTGTAATCATAGTAAGGCGTCGCATAAGGATGATAACCATAGCCCCAGTAAGCGCCACAGTACGTCGCGGGGTAGGGATAGTAGTAGCCCCCACCACAGTACGGCGGCCACCAATAGCCACTTCCATCGGCAAGGATCGCTCCTGTCGCGGCACCCAGGATGAACGTGCCTAAATATCCCGCTGTGTAGTTCGATGTAACCGTGCCGTCGGGGTTCCCAGTTTGGGTAACATAGGTCACGTTATAGACTGGCGAACTGGAGGGAATCGAGTAGATCTCCTGCGGAACCGAAGTGCAGGTTGTCCATGGCCCTTGTGGATTAGGAGACATGAACCAGACGCCCTGGAGACAAAGGTAATAGACGTCCCCGGCCTTGATTACTTTGTCGGTAGTGTTAGTCGCATACTCCATCGAGGTCCCCTTGATCGGTTCAAACTTTGGATTACCGGCATAATCGACCTTAACCTTGGATGCCGCTGCCTTCGCGTTAACAGTCATCGTAGTGGGCACCTGCGCTAGCAAGACCGCATCTTTCGCTTCCTCAGTTCCCGGAACTGAAGCGAGTATCCCTGAAGCGGGACTGCTTAGTGGAATTTTGGCAAAATCGGCAGGAAGGTCTGGCGTCGCATAAGTCCAGGGTCCTTGCAGATCATTGGCGCTGAACCATCGGCCCGCGGTCAAATAGTAGAATTGCTGCGTCGGTGTATAGACGAACACCACACTGTTCGTGTTCGTCGCGTATTCGAGCTGTGTATTTGGAATTTGGGCGTAGACTGGTTGCCCATCGAAAAGAATGATTTCGGCCGGCTTATCACTGTAAAACACGTCCGGCGTAGCGCCCTTGGGGTTAGCAGTTGGCGGGATAAACTTTTTGAGCGCGCTCCACTGTTTGTCCTCCGGCACCTTCGACATCTCTGGCGGCAACTTCTTCGTGGCCGACCATTGGCCCTCAAGGCTATTGGCGGTCAGCCACTGCTGTCCGACTGCGAGATAGTAAGTGGAAGTCGCTGTATCAAAAAACAGCGGCCACTGGGTATTGACGACGAACTTCAAATTACTGTTTGGAACTTCCGAAAGGACTGGCTCACCATTCACGCTGAGGAGGATCGACGGCCGGTAACCGACAAAAATTTTCGGCGGATCGTTGTTCAACTGCGCGCCGGCTGGCGGTTCCTTCTTTGGCGTGGACGCGATCAAAGAATGCAAAGAGATTGAGAAGGTCTGTGGGATAAAGCTTTTAAATAATTGCTCCGTCTTTTCCTTGGTGGCCTGGTCCATCGACGGAAAATAGGTGCCTGTGACCTCCGGATTCGTGATGATGGCAACCTTGGCAACGTTATCGATGTCCGTGTGCCCCGTCATTTCCACGACGCCTAGCGCTGTTTTTCCACCCTTGGGTGTAAGCGAAATCGCCATTCGCCAACTCAAGTTTTGGAAGTTCCTCCAGTCATCGACCTGCGGTTGATAAATAATGAGCCGTGTGCCGTCGCTGTATTTTTCGCGCGGCCAACTCGAATTGCTGGATTGACCGGAACCTGGAGTGGATGTCGCTGTCGCTAATTCAAATGGCGAAATAAAAAGCGCCGCTGTTATGATCACGCATTGAGGCAGAGAAGTATTAAGTAATTTCATAAGGCCGATCGATCCAATCATGCCACGCCAACACTGCAGTCGGCTATAGGACTTTAGGGCAATATGCAAAGGCAGAAATCGCTTCAGCCCGGCGCGCTCATTTGCTCTCAAAAGGAAAGATAACTTTCCAATCATTCTTCATACTGATGACTGTCCAGCCGTTCTTCTTCGCCTCGTCATAGAGCGCCTGCGTGAACGTGCCGACTTTCGTGTCGGGCAACCCTTCAGCGGGACCGTAGGCATACTCTCGCTCTGCATCGTCGTGCAACACGAGCATCGCGAGCCGCGCGCCGTCGCCCGCCTTGGCATATTCGAGCATCTGCTGGTCGCCGGTTGAGTTGCCGAAGCTGATGTGCGGGCGGCGGCCGATCATAAGGTGGATGCCTTCGGGCTTGCCGGCATCGTTGTCATTGAGCACGAGCTTGGGTTCCTTGGTGAGGAAGGGCTTACCGTCCTTGGCATAGCCATACTTGGTCCCGAGCGCCGTGCCGACGACCTTCTCGGGCGGAACGCCGTAGGTTTGCTCCGCGTACACGCGCACAAAGTCCTGACCGCCACCGGTGACGATATAGGTCTTGTAGCCATTGGCCCGAAGATATTTCAGCACCTCCTGCATGGGGAGATAAGTCAGCTCGGTGTAGGGCTTCTTCCAGCGCGGATGTCTTGCTTCCGCGAGCCACTGCTTCACCTCAGCCTCAAACGTCTCGACCGACATACCGGTCAGCGTGGCAATGGCAATCTTCTCGAGGTCGGGTAATGTCAGCTTCTCCATCGCCGCGCGATCGCCGTGAAGCAGTTCCAGGACGGTGTTGAACGGCGCGACGTTCGCCAGTTCGGGCTTCGCTTTGACCAGGGCCGGAACCTTCTCCATGCAATACATCACCTGTGTATAGATCGGATGCTCGACCCACAGCGTGCCGTCCTGATCAAACGTGGCAATGCGCTGCTCGGGCGGTACGAACTGAGGGCTGCCTTGAGTCGTCGTCGCCTTGACGAATTCCAGGATAGCTTGTTTGCCGGGACCGTCATTCCACGACGGAAGTGGGTCCTGGGCGCGAACAAGACCCAAACTCAGTACCGTCAGCGTGACGGCAGCAACTGATAATTTTACAATTGTAAGTTTCATGTTGTTCTCGGTTGTGTTCAGCTCATTTCATCTTTTCGAAGAAGACTTCTCGCTCAAAATGCCGGCAACGAGTTTGGTCCAAAGAATAACCGCAACATTTTTTCTCGGCCGATCACGCGCGCTAGTTCACGCGCCGTGCAGTACACCAGAATCAGCAGTAACAGGATGATCTCTTCCGCCCAAAAATGAGGCCACACGATGTCCGCGAGCAGCTTAGCATTACCAGCGGCTAGGCCGCCCGCCTGCCGGGAGAAATCGATAAGCCGTTCCAAATAGTGAATGAGGGTGGCCATGAGCAGGTAGATCGCCGTTTTCCATGCGATGTTGTAAGCGAGTGGCTTGTTTGGATAGCGATTGATCGGCGGTAACATGTCCGCGATCAATACAGCCTTTCCGAGAACCAACGACGCGATCGCAATCGAGACCGTGGACAGAGGCTCGAAATGCGAACCCTTGGCGATCAATACGCGAATAAGGGTGACCACGTGGAGCGCCACGAAGAAGAAAATCGTGGGTGGCAGGATCGCAAAAAATTCTTCCTTGAGCTTGTCGAGTATTTTGTGCATGGCACTCCTTCGTTCATTTGCGAATGTTCCATCACGAAATCGACTGGATAGCAATTCGTTTTTAGTTGCCGATGGCTTTCGGGGCGTTCTGCAAACTTTGCAGCGCGTCGTCAATCGAAAAGCTGCCGGGCTTCTGGCTCGGCGGGAATTCCTTAAACGTGGCGAGGAACTGCCCGATGTACTGCTGTGCCGGCACGAGAACAAACGCATGGTCAACCCGCCAGCGTCCATAGTCTATGCTTTCGTGGTCCGCGGTCTCGAAGGGATCGGAGCGCAGATTGAAAAGTTTCGGGAAACGAAGCGGCACGAATGGGTCTTGCCACACGTCCAGGCTATGCGCGCGCTGCTCGGCGAAGACGATCTTGTATTGGCTGTAGCGGAGCGCGACGAGAGAGCCGTCGTCGTTGAAGTAAAAGAACTCCTTGCGCGGGCTGGGTGATTTGCCAGCCAGTGCATCGGTCAGGTTGTAGCCGTCGAGATGAACCTTGAAGGTCTTGTTACCAACCTTCATACCCTTGAGCAACTGTTCCTTCACGTCCGGCGCGCCGGCGGCAGCGAGCAGGGTGGGAAGCATGTCTTCGTGCGAGAAGATGTCGTTGAGAACGGTGCCTGGTTTGATGACACCGGGCCATTTGATGGCACAGGGCACACGGTAGGCGCCTTCCCAGTTGCTGGCTTTTTCGTTGCGGAAGGGCGACGTGCCACCATCCGGCCAGGAGAATTTCTCCGCGCCGTTGTCGGTGGAGTACATCACGATTGTGTTATCCTCGAGACCGAGTTCCTTGAGCTTGTCGAGTAAAAGACCGACGTCGTGATCATGCTCCAGCATGCCGTCGGGATAAACACCCAGACCAGTCTTGCCCTCCCATTGCGGCGAGAGATGCGTCCAAATGTGCATGCGGGTGGCATTCCACCAGGCAAAGAATGGTTTGTTGTCCTTCTTGGAATCTTCCATGAAGCGGAGGGCTTCCCGGGTGAATTCATCGTCCACCGTTCTCATCCGCTCGATGTTGAGCGGGCCCGTCAACTCGATCTTTTGCGAACCGTCTGGGTTCGCCCAGGTATGAAGCACGCCGCGCGTGGCATATTTTTTCCGCATCTCCGGGTCTTTGAAATAGTCTGGGTGCTCCGGCTCCTGCTCAGCATTCAAGTGGTAAAGCGAACCATAGAACTCGCCGAAGCCATGCGCCGTGGGCAAATGTTCGTCGCGATCGCCAAGGTGGTTCTTGCCGAACTGCCCCGTGACGTAGCCTTGCGCCTTGAGTAACTCCGCGATCGTCACATCCCGCGCCTGCAAACCTTCCTTCGCGCCGGGCAATCCAACCTTGAGCATGCCGGTGCGGAAACCCGACTGACCGGTGATGAAACACGAGCGTCCGGCGGTGCAGCTTTGCTGACCATACCAATCCGTGAACAGCGCGCCTTCCTTGGCGATGCGGTCAATGTTTGGCGTCTTGTAGCCCATCATGCCCTGGTTGTAGGCGCTGAGGTTCCAGTAGCCAATGTCATCGCCCCAGATGATGAGGATGTTGGGCTTCTTTGGGTCTGCGGCACGGGTAACACTTGCGGTGGTTAACGATGCCAACGTAATTACTGCGACCAACGATAGGTTCTGCAGCAACGCTTTTTTTGTTCTCATGATTTCTCCCGATCGTACTGGCTATGTCTATTTGCTGAGGAAAGCGGGCGGCCCATTTTCGAGCCGCCCGCCGTCGTTATCAATCCTAGGATGGCGAATCGACTATTGGCTCGGGTGATCTTTGCTCATCTCCCGCACCTGATCGAGCACTTGTTCGAGGTTGTAGCTCGCCGCCAACTGGAGCGGCGGGAAGTCTACGTAGGACATGAGTTCCTTCTGCCACAGGAGCTGGCCGATGGGCAGGAGGTTCCAGTCATATATATACGCCGTCACCGGGCCGGCCAGCGCACCGGCCGCCGAGAATGCGCCCTTCTGTTCTGCCCCGACGTTATTCTCGAACGGATCGCGCATGATGTTCTGGATCTGAGTCCAATGAAAGGTCGTCGCCGGATTAAGTGCAGCGAGGCCTGTCGAGCCCATCATGGTGTAGTAGAACTTCCAGTTCTTGTAGCGCACCGCCGAGGGCTCGCGACCCTGGTAGTAGAAGAAGTACTCGCGATTCGACTTTTCCGACTTTCCGGTGAGGTAGTCGATCTGGTTGAACCCATCGAGTTTGGTCTTCACGATGCCTTTATATTTTCCCGTCATGATCTGCTTGTTCAGTTCCTCCCCTTTGAGGCCGCCGGCGATTTCCACGAACGTGGGCACCCAGTCCAACGAGGAGAACATTTCCTTGAAGATCGTGCCCGGCTTGACGACGCCCGGCCAGCGGATAACGCACGGAGCGCGCATGCCACCTTCCCAGGTGCTCAGCTTCCCAGCTTTGAATGGGGTGACGCCGCCGTCCGGGAAGGTTTGAACCTCCGCGCCATTGTCGGTCGTGAACACGACGATCGTGTTATCGAGCTGGCCCATGTCCTCGAGCTTCTTGAGGACCACGCCGATGTTGTCGTCCATCTGCTTCATACCCGCTTCGTTGACGCCCCAGTCCTTGCCGCCCTTGGTGCCCACCATGTCCATATACTTGTCCGACAGCACGGTCGTGACGTGCATGCGCGCCGGGTTGTACCAGACGAAGAAGGGCTTATTAGTCTTCTTGGGATCATTGCGGTCGAGGAAGTCATTCACGTGGGAGGAGATTTCCTCGTCCACCGTTTTCGAGCGCTCGAGCGTGAGCGGACCTTCATCCTTGCCCGTCTGGTTCTTGGCCGTGCCGTCGGAGGACTTCATCCAAAGAACAGGGCGGGGCGGGGTCATGCAGGTGCCGAGCTTTGGGTCAACACCGCCCGGTGGATTCGCGACTCCGGGAATGGGAATCGTTGTGCAGGGAGGCACGACGGCCTGCGTAGTCGGGTTGCTGTTGATGTCCGGGAAGCTCACCTGCTGCATCGCGTCGAGGTGATACAGGTAGCCCCAGAACTCCTGGAAGCCGTGCGCGGTCGGCAGTGAATCCGGATGATCGCCAAGGTGATTCTTGCCAAATTCGCCGGTCGTGTAGCCAAGATCCAGCAGGAACTTGGCGAGGGCCGGTGTGCCTGGCCGCAGGTAGGAAATCGCGCCCGGCAACTGTGGCAGCACCATGCCCGCGCGGTACGGGTGCATTCCGGTAAAGAATGCGGTGCGCCCGGCCGTGCAGCTCGACTCGGCGTAGTAGAGCATGAACATGCCGCCTTCCTTCGCGAGTCGATCAATGTTTGGCGTTTCCCCGACCATCAAGCCGCGATGATAGCAACTCGGCTGCATCCAGCCGATATCATCGCCCATGATGAACAGGATATTGGGTTTCTTGTCTTGCGCCTGGGCCGGTGCGACTACGCTAAAAAGCGCAGCCGCGGCTATAAGTAGCGACAAGCCGTTAGGGATTAAGTTTCGTTTCATTTTTGTTTGCCGTTGTTATTTTGGTTTAAATGTGTTGAGGAGTGGTTGAAGTAAATGTTGACTCATGAAGTTGACCAATCTTGCTCATCTAAAGCGCCCAACCCCTACTCCCATTCCCATCGGTCCCCAGCCCATGCCCCACCCGCCCCAGGCACCCCACTGCATGGCTGCGTCTTGGTACATTTCAGCGGTCTCGAGATTCTCGTTCGCAATGTTATTTGCGGCGCGGAGTTGCTGGTACGCCTGGTACTCCTGCGGTCCACCGACATAGGCCTGGTTATGTGCCGCGTCCGGGAAAATGTAGTAGGTTCTCCCCTTTCTGTTGATCATGGCCACATGGCCCGGCGGAAGCTGTTGGAGCTTTTGTTGCTGAGCGGCTGTCTTCGGAGTGATCACCTTAAAGCCGGATGCCACAAGCATGCTTTCTTTGTTTTGGGTGCTGCTTGTTGTGGCACAACCGGCCATTAACGCTAACAGAGCGATGACGCTGATCATTTTGAGTGAGGTTTGTATCTGTTTCATTTTTTTAGTTCTTGGAGATTTGCGGTCGCTCTCGAGATGATTTTATGGGTAGAACGAATTTTCCGGCAGCAACTTTTGCAGTTTTGTGGAGCTTTGTATATAAGACCTTAGGGCAATACGCCCGCCCCCCGTGACCGATAATTCCACACCCTTCGCGAGGAACACAACGCGTGGCTGGTCTTGGCGACGAAAATGTCGCACGGCGTATTCTGGAAGTACCGAACCGCAGCAACTACGTATCTGTTTAGCGCCAACGGTGCAACATGCAGCGCCAGCCTGGGGCAGCGCCCCAGGGGTCGTGGAACCCCCGAAACAATGTTAGCGCTGAAGGCGCGATTCACTTCTGGGATTGAGAAACCAGCCGCTGAACTGACTCGCGCTTTCAGCGCTTGGCTATCTTTGGTATTGGATTCCTGGGGCGATGCCCCAGGCTGGCATGAGACAGCGCCTTTGGCGCTGATCAAATAGGTCACACTGAGAGTCCTCGTCAGATTCGAGGAAGCACAAGCAATTGCCAAAGTGGCAGGCAGAGCAACAGACAAGCAAGAATCATAAAAACGACGCGCGCGGCCTTGATCCGAAAGCGCTGCCCAATCGCGGTAATTAAAAGCACGGTAGCCAGTAGAACCGTGATGCGCACGTACTGGTCTCCGGTCTCTCCGGATTT
>JBKPLX010000128.1:0-25811 GCA_046731855.1 Verrucomicrobiota bacterium
GAGTTGTCGTTCCACCTTCGACAAATGGCCGAAGCTGATCAAGCCATTCACCTTTGCCTTCCGCTGCAAATTCATCACGCAGCCTTTGCCACGCCCGCGTGACGACATTCGACGCCCAGGTGGCATCGTACGCGTTGGCATCATCGAGGTGCGCCGTTGCCAACATTGCTGCTTCGACTTCAGGCATGTGTTCATCAAACGAAACGATCTGGCGACCGCCGCCGCGTTTGATGGCGCGGACCTTATCGCGTTCGTCCATCAAGAACTTCTGTAACGCCCCAAGCAAGAACGTCCGCAATCGGCCTTTTTCCTGATCCGCCCGGCTTAGAGTGTTTTTCTCGAACAGATGTATGAAAAAACCTTGCACGAGATCCTGCGCGTCCGCCGGCTTGTAACCGCGATGCCGCACAAAGGTGTAAAGTGGCGGCCAGTAAATTTCGCTAAAAACCGACAGCGCTTTCTCGGCGAATTCAGGCGACTCAGACTGGCGCGCGTTTAATACAACCGTCCAATGCGTCGTCTGGAACGACGCGCCGCCTTCTTGCAACGTTCCCGGAACCGGTTTCGTGACGCCACCCAGTATGCGCCAACCATGTGGTTCTTACCAATACTAATCGGGTCAAAGCGAGACTGTCGTCTCTCGGTTTGCATACCTCGCACAATCAGCCTCCTCGCCAAGACGTCTTGGGTGGCCTACGCGATTCGGCCAGCACTCTGCAAACAAAATCGCCGTGCTAATACATGGGCGAACGTTGGCCGATTTCCATAGTTTTGCTATGCGAGACTGTTATGCAATTAGTCCTTCGCTATCGATTCACACGGAATCGGAAGGGGTGGGATTTGAACCCACGGTGGGTTTCCCCACGCTCGATTTCGAGTCGAGTGCCTTAAACCGGACTCAGCCACCCTTCCAATCGTTCGATATTGTCGATCTTATTTCACGATCCGCAATTTTCGGGCCGGGCGTGTGTCTGCAAGGCCAAGGCGCACGCAAGCGGTCAACGGCGCGATGTTACACTCACTGATGGCGGAATCGAGACACGGATCATTTATGAATTCAAACGCCCGATTGGCGACTTCGAGGCCTACCGGTTGCTCGCAGACGAGGCGGGCCGCGATATTCTCCGGCGCATTTACCAGGGTTATGCTTTCTAGTAGCAACCTCGCTATTCTGGGTGGCTGTTGTGAGACCGACGAGTGCTACATCGAGGCTCTGGCGAAGGCGGCAGTCGATCACGGCGAATCGACCGCCTAGGACCGAAAATGTTACAATTTTGGGCTTGCTATGCCTGAACGGGGGGCTGCATATTGTATGTCCCAAGGACAGCCAACGCTATTACTTGTTGTTCACCAGGATTCACAAGTTGTTTGCGCCGCTGTTCACAGGTATTCGCATATTATTGAAAACTTCAACCCTCCCTCATCGCCATGATTCAACTAAAACCCGGAATTCCGCCCGCCTCGCTTAAAGGACCACGTGAACCGGCTGTGCGCCGAAGAAACAAGGCCGACAAAAAGAAAAAGACCGGCCTACGTCTTGAGCGCGTGTTCAGCGATGCGGCTGTTGCCCCATTTGATCAGGTTGAATGGGAACGGCGCACCGCCGAAATCACCGATGACAGTGGCAAAGTCATCTTTAAGCAGGAGGACATCGAAGTCCCGAAAAGGTGGAGCGCGCTGGCGACCAAAATAGCTGTCTCGAAATATTTTTACGGCGACATCGCGAACGGCACCGATCCATATAAGGGCGGACGAGAAACTTCGGTGCAGCAGCTGATTCAGCGCGTCACGCGCACGATTGCCGACTGGGGACTGGCGGACGGCTACTTCGCCGATGCGGAAGCTGCGGAAGTTTTTTACGATGAACTGACCTGGCTGTGCTTGAACCAGTACGGCGCGTTCAACTCACCGGTCTGGTTCAACGTAGGCTTGTATCATCAATATCGCGTGGGCAAAGGCGCTGGTGCGGGCAATTATTTCTACAACCGCGAGACCGGCAAAGCCGAGCGAGCTGCGTCGCAGTACGAATATCCGCAGGGAAGCGCGTGTTTTATCCAGAGTGTGGAGGACACGATGGAAGACATCATGCGGCTGGCGACCAGTGAAGCGATGCTCTTCAAGTATGGCAGCGGTACCGGCAGCGATCTTTCTTCGCTCAGGTCAACAAGAGAAAAATTGAGTGGCGGTGGCAAGCCCAGTGGGCCGCTCTCGTTCCTGAAAGTTTACGACCAGGTTGCGAACGTGGTGAAGAGCGGTGGCAAAACCCGGCGTGCCGCGAAGATGAATACGCTAAAGGATTGGCATCCGGACATCGAAGAGTTTATTGACGCAAAGCAAAAGGAGGAAAAGAAGGCGTGGGCGCTGATCGAGCAGGGATACGACGGCAGTTACAACGGCGATGCGTACGGCTCAGTCATGTATCAGAACGAAAATGTGAGCGTGCGCGTAAGCGACGAATTCATGGAAGCGGCGCTGCAAGGCAATGAGTGGTGGACGCGTCGCGTAACGGACGGCAAGCCATGCGAACGCAAAGACGCGCGTACGCTGCTCCGAAAAATCGCCGAAGGAACACATATCTGTGGCGACCCCGGAATGCAGTTCGATTCCACGATTCACAAATGGCACACCTGCAAAGGCACGGGCCGTCAAAATTCCACGAACCCGTGCTCGGAATATCTTTTCCTGGATAACACCGCGTGCAATTTGGCTTCGCTGAATTTGATGAAGTTTAAGACCCCGGAGGGCGACTTTGATGTCGAGCGTTTCAAGTCGGCGGTGCGCATCTTCATCACGGCGCAGGAAATCATTGTCGATAACGCGAGTTACCCGATCAAAGAAATCGCGGAGAACTCGCATGTTTTCCGCACACTCGGCCTCGGCTACGCCAACCTTGGGTCGCTTATCATGAGCTACGGTTTCGGCTACGATAGTGTCGAAGGCCGGGCGCTCTGTGGCGCGATCACAGCGATCATGACCGGCGAAGCTTACGAACAAAGCGCACGGTTGGCGCGGGCGATCGGGCCGTTTCCGGGTTATCGAGACGCACGCGCCAGCGGCGTGCCGAAACCGGTCGCCAAGGACAACGTCGCACCGATGCTGGAAGTGATTGAATTGCATCGGGACGCGGTGCGCGACATCTCAGATGCGAAGGAATTCGCACATCTGAAAGAAGAGGCTGCGAAAGTTTGGGACAGCGCGGCGGAACTTGGAAAGCGTTACGGTTATCGGAACGCGCAAGTCACTGTGCTCGCCCCGACGGGCACGATCAGTTTCCTGATGGATTGCGACACCACAGGAATTGAACCGGACATCGCGCTCGTGAAATACAAACTGCTCGCGGGCGGCGGAATGCTGAAAATTGTTAACCAAACGATCAAGCCCGCGCTGGAGAAACTGGGTTACAATTCTGACGAGATTGAACGCATTGTCGCGCACATTGACGCTTTCGACACCATCGAGGACGTCACCGATACGGATGGATCGACGATTTCATCCGGCTTGAAAGCGGAGCACTTGCCGATCTTTGATTGCGCGTTCAAGCCGTTCAAAGGCGAGCGCAGTCTCAATTATCTGGCGCACCTCCGAATGATGGCGGCCGCGCAACCGTTCCTCAGCGGTGCAATTTCAAAAACCGTCAATATGCCGGAAGCCGCCACAGTGGATGATATTATGAACACCTACCTCGAAGGGTGGCGACTCGGCTTGAAATCGGTGGCGATTTACCGCGAGGGCTCGAAGCGGTCCGCGCCGCTGAACACCCGAAAGACAAAAGACATGGGGGCTGTAGCTGCTGGCACTGACGGCGGCGTTGCCGATGCCACAGCGGATGAAGATCTTCAAAAACGCATTCTCGAATTGGAACAGGAAGTAGCGTCGTTGCGCGGTCGGGTCGATCAACCGGTGCGGCACCGGATGACCGACACCCGCATGTCGCTTACCCACAAGTTCGAGATCGCGGGCCACGAAGGTTATATCACCGTCGGTCTCTTCGCCGACGGTCAGCCTGGCGAGCTTTTCATCACCATGTCCAAAGAAGGCAGCACGATTGGTGGATTGATGGATACAGTTGGCACACTTACGTCCATCGCCCTGCAGTACGGTGTGCCGCTCGAAAGCCTGATCAAGAAGTTTGCTTACCAGCGATTTGAGCCGAGCGGTTTCACAAAGAACCCCGATATCCGCCACGCCACCAGCATCACGGATTACGTGTTTCGTTGGCTAGGGTGCCAATTCATCAAGGGCTATAAGGAAGCGACTTCGCCGAATCGAGGCCAGCCGGACCTGCCGCTCAAGGAGATCCCCGAGATCGAGAAGAAGGCCGTTAACCGGCCGGTCTCGGATTTAGCGCGCACAGCTGACAAAGAAGTGATCGATGTCATCACAAATCATCCACCGGGCGATTCCGAGTCTGGCCGACAGAACGGGAACGGCAATGGTCACGCCGACCGTGTAACAGTCGCGCTTGGCAGCATCTTCATGGGAATCACCTGTTCGGTTTGTGGCAGCGACAAGGTGATCCGTGCCGGCGCCTGCGGCGTTTGCACCGAGTGCGGCACTAGCCAGGGATGCAGCTGAGAGTGAAGTGCCAATCTTTTAAGATCTACCAGTTCAAATCTTCAGATTGCGCACCTGCAAGATCAATTGCAGCGCTTGAGGTTTGGGTCATCAGGATCTTGTGACCTTCTGACGGGATCTAGGTATTCGGCGCACAGCATTGCGACGTCTGATTGGACACACGCGCGAGCGTGGCTACAATGCGTCGCCCGTTTTTTCCGGGACAACCTGAATGAATAAGCTCGACGCGCAGCGACAGAAGGAAATTCAACAAGCAGAGGAACTGCTTTTTGCAGGTCCGCAGGCGCTTGGTTTCGCCAAGGGTCTTTTCCAAGGACATTTCGTTGCCGATTGGGTGATGCCTTATCCGCGCATTCCAGCGGTACAACAACCCGAATTGGATGGAACTCTCGCCGAACTTCGTCAATTTCTCGACGAGCATCTCGATGCTGTGGAGATCGACCGGAAAGCAGACATACCGCGCAGCGTGATTGATGGACTCGGCCGGGTGGGCGTGCTCGGCATGACTGCGCCGAAGGAATATGGCGGTCGCGGATTCACGCAAATGGCCAACTGCAAAATCCTAGAAGAGATCGGTCGCCGCTGTGCATCGACGTCGGTTTTTGTGAATGCGCACCACTCGATTGGAATTCGCGCGTTGTTGCTCTTTGGAACGCACGACCAAAAGGAGCGATGGCTTCCAAAATTGTCGACCGGCGAGCTGTTGGGTGCGTTCGCGCTGACCGAAAAAGAAGCAGGATCGGATGCGGCAAACGTGCAAATGCTAGCGCGACCAAGCGAAGACGGCTCGCATTTCGTTCTGAACGGTGAAAAGCGCTATATCACGAACGCTGCAATTGCCGATGTGCTGACGGTAATGGCGCGCACGCCGGTGCCCGGATCGGACAAGACCTCGATCACAGCTTTCCTGGTCACACCGGACATGCCCGGATTCGAAATACTCGAAGCTCGAATGCCGAAGATGGGAATCCGCGGCACGGCGACTGGCCGATTCGCGTTGCGCGAGGTCAAAGTTCCCAAGGAGAATATTCTGGGCCCGCCGGGCAAAGGCCTCAAGGTCGCGTTGACGGTTCTCGATTTCGGACGCACAACATTCGGCGCATGCTGCACCGGGGCGGCCAAGACTTGTTTGCGTTTAGCGATTGACCACGCAAACACGCGCAAACAGTTCAACAAAACACTCGGTAATTTTCATTTGGTCCAAAAGAAAATTGCGCGCATCGCTGCAGACGCTTACGCGATGGAAGCGATGACCACGATTACTGCGGCGCTAATCGATCGCGGGCTGGAGGATTACATGCTCGAAACGGCGATGCTAAAAGTGTTTACCACCGAGCGGCTTTGGGAGTGCATCAACGACGTATTTCAGATTTATGGCGGCTCTGCGTATTTTGTGGATCTTCCGCTGGAGAGAATGATGCGCGATGCGCGCATTAACCAGATCGGCGAAGGGGCGAACGAAGTGCTGACTTCTTTTATCGCACTGGTAGGGATGCGTGGACCGGGCATGGAGTTCAAGGAAATCTACGACACGATGATGAAACCGACGCGGGAGCAGGGCTTCGCGAAAGCGTGGGCGGCCGGTAAGCATCGACTCGGCGCGACCGTGCGGGTTCCCGAGATTCCAGTACGAAGCGCCGAGGTGCGATCGTTTGCCAATCAACTTGGACGCCTGATCTGGCGTTTTAATGTAGCTGTAAACCGCGCACTGATTACTTACCGCGAGCCAATACTTGATATGCAGCTGCTCCAGGAACGGATCGCAAACGCGGCGATGGACCTTTTTGCCTCAACCTGCGTGCTCAGTCGATACGATGCCGAGCTTCAGTTTTCGCAACGAAATGGAAATTCTTCTTCCCCGGACCAGTTCGCTGCGGATTTGTTCTTGCGCCAATCATTTCGCCGGATTCGCCATTTTCTCGCTGGACTGACGGACAACGACGATAAGTCCGTGCTTGCGACAGCGAGGTCGGTTTTGGGTAAGCCAGAAAGCTAATTCCAAAGGCATTCGCTAGAAAAAATTTGCCTGCGCGTTTAGATTGACAAAGACGCCAAGGATGGTTTGGCGCGCAAAAATATAAACCCACGTCCGTGCTGCCGTGCCGGCAGCACGCCAATACCGGCGAAATCGTCGGAGTTTAGATTATTGGCCGTTACGGTGGCCTAAAATATCCAGTGCGCCATGAGTGGTCGGGATTGCAGCGACCCGGTCGCAAGGTTGCGGGATGCGGGAGTTTCCGGTCACAGTGTAGCAGATCTTCTTTGAGGTCTTGACGACCTGCTGTGTTTGTGGCCGGAGCACGACGTTCTTGCTCTGTGGATCAGCAGCAGCCGATGCGCAAAACGCGAGCGCAAGCACAACGCTTGCACATCGAACCGACCAGCCGCCCAGGCGACTTGGTCTGCCTACTGTTTTCACGCCCTAAGTGTGATTCCGCTTCAAATCTTAAGCAAGTCTATTCTGCCGTTATTTTGAGACAACAAACCGACATTTTCGGCCACGATGCTCTTTGCATCAATCTGTCCAAAGGAAATGCTCCAGCCGAAGATTGGTAAGGCGCGCTTTTGCTTCTTCGCTCCGGCTGCCTTCCGCGGCAGCGAGTTTCTCGTAGATGGCAGCCGCGGATTCCCACTTTGAATCTTCCTCCAACAGGCGCGCAGCGTTAAACCCAGCTTTGTAATACCAGAAGAGTTCGCGGCGCCGGTCTGGACGCGCGTCTTCCTCCAATATTTTGTAAAACGTGGCAAGCGCATTAGCGCGGTCGCTTTTCTTCTCCAAACACAATCCCTTCTTAAACAATGCCTGGTTTCGCCAGTGAATCGGCTCGTCTTTATCGGAGGCGAGTTGATCATAGATCTCGATCGCGCGCTGATAATTGATTGGATCGGTTGTGCCCATCTCGAAGAAAATGTCGCCCTTGCCGCAGAGCGCCTCGCGTTTTTCGGAGAGACCGGTATCACTCTTTAATACTTCGTCGTATAAGGCGAGAGCATCCTTGGGTTTGCCAAGCTTGCGCTCAATTAGAGCCTGCTCGATGCGTGCTGACCATCGCAGCGAGCCGTTCTGCCGCACCACTTGATCAAACAAAACAATTGCTCGATCCAGCGAATGTTCACCCATACTGGACATTGCCGACTCTGCCGCGAAGAAGAGGGCTTTTTCTCCCAGCGAATTATCGGGAGTCCGTTGCGCAATAAGTTCAAATTGCGTCTGTGCGTTCGCAAAGTCCTGGCGTCTGTAATAAAGCTCAGCCAACTTCATTCGAACTTCCAGAGCGAAGGGCGACGTTTCATGTCGTTCGAGGAAGCGCTTTGCAAGCTCAATAACTTTCGCTTCGTTGCCACCACTTGATTCCTCAACCCAGATGTTGAGATAATCCGCGCGTTCCGCGGCTGCCGCCGTTGGCGACTCCGCCGCGCGAGTCAGATACTTGCGCGCTTCACCGAGCCGCGGTGGCGAGGCATGAAAGGCCAGTTCCGCCAGGCTGACCAAAGCTTCTGACACGCGAGGATTCTTGGGAAAATCATGAATGAACTGTTGCAGCGATTTTGCTGCTTTTTCGTCGCCTTTTGCTGCTTGCACCAGGCCTTCCTCCAATCGCAGATCGGCACGTGCTTCGTCGTCGCCACCCAGTTTTTCCAAGTCACGGTAATCAGCGAGGAAGCGTGTATGGTCACCGAGTTGGAGCCAGCCGGTAGACGCATTGAAAAGCGCAACCTTTGCCCACGGCGTACGAGAAAGCGCGATTTGTTCAAAATCCGCGGAAGCTTTGGCAAATCGTCTCGCAAGGTATTGCGCCTGGGCGGATAAGAAATCGATTTGATTAACCAAAGACGGCGTCGGATTAAACGACCGCGCGTCGTTCAAAATCGCCACCGCTTCATCGAAGTGTTTGTCCTCGACTTCGAATTGGGCAAACTCGAGTAGAGCGGGTGCGATCGCCTGAGATTTTACACCGGTGTGGCGAAGATCGGTAAATAATTGTCGAACTCGGTCCCTGCGCCCTGCACGAATTTCGAACCGCGCGAGATACCATCGCGCAAATGTTCGTCGTGGCTGTTCGGGACTGCGTACCCATCGCTCCAGTTCGTTACGGGATGGTTTGTGTTCGGCCCGATACAACTCATCGAGTCTTGCAAAGAGAAGAGGAAGGTCCGGGTCTGCTGGATGGCGATTAATAAATTGTTCGATGACGTCGTCTGCGATTTCCGGGGTTTTGAGTTGCACTTGGGCTTCCGCGATACCGAAGACCGCTGCGATTAACGTGGAGTGAGCTGCTCCTTCTGGTCTTTTCAAGACACCCTGAAAAATGCCGATCGCTCTTTCAGGTCGCCGTTGGGTTAGTTCCAAGCGTCCTCGCAACACCCTGCGTTCTCTTCGTTCTGCGACCGATGTGGGCTGCATCTCGTTAAGAAGACGACGTGCGTCTGTAGCATCGCCGGTTTCAATGTACAATTCGGCTGCTCGCAACTGCGTTCGCGTTGCCCATTTCTTGTCATGAATGAGAAGCGTAAATTTCTTCAGCGCTTCATCGCGTTTTCCCAACGCGCGCAGCATTTCCGCCGCTCCAAATGTCGCCGCGCTACGAAATGGCGACGCCTCATCGTTGGCCAGTTGCTGGTAAAGCGGCAGGGCTTCAGCCCATTGATGCAGGCTGGCGAAAGCCTGTGCGCGCCAAAATTTTGCCCAGGGTAGGTCGCGTACCCGGCTATCTGCCAGCAAAATCAGAGTATTCTCTGGCTGCTTTGCAGCTATTTGCGCTTCGGCAAGTTTCTCCACGGCGGCGCGCCACTCGTCTTCCGGAAGATTGTTGTTTAACAACGTCTGCAACCGCACGAGTGCTACTTCCGGCACACCTTCTGCAATCGGCGCGCTAGCTTCGGAAATTTCGTTAGAAAAGTCTGCGTGGGCCAATTGCGCGAGCAGGCTCATCACGCACATCGCTCCTATGCGTTTTTTGAGGCTCATGTGTTCTTCAATGACGGCCGCAGATATTGTCCGGTATAGCTGCCTGGCAGCTGGGCAATCTTCTCCGGTGGGCCTTCCCCGACGATCTCGCCGCCACCCTCTCCTCCCTCGGGGCCCAGATCGACGATCCAGTCCGCACACTTGATCATTTCCAAGTTATGTTCAATTACGATCACCGTGTTACCTGCGTTGCGCAGCTTCATTAACACTTGCAGCAGTTTTTCAATATCGGCGAAATGCAATCCGGTCGTCGGTTCGTCAAGGATGTAAAGCGTGCGTCCAGTCGCCTTTTTCGCAAGCTCGGTCGCCAATTTTACGCGCTGGGCTTCTCCGCCGGAAAGTGTCGTTCCAGCCTGACCAAGTCGCAGATAGCCAAGACCCACATCCAGTAATGAGTCTAACTTTTCTGAAATGCTGGGCACGTTTCGGAAAAAACGGGCCGCTTCGTCCACGGTCAAATCAAGGATATCGGCAATATGTTTGCCTTTGTATGTGATCTCGAGGGTTTCACGGTTATAGCGTTTGCCCTGGCACACCTCGCATTCGACATAAACGTCGGGCAAAAAGTGCATCTCGATTTTGATTAGCCCATCGCCTTCGCAATTTTCGCAACGGCCGCCTTTAACGTTGAAGCTGAAACGCCCGGCGTCATAACCGCGCACCCGCGCCGCAGGCAATTGACTGAACAATTCGCGAATCGGAGTGAACGCACCGGTGTAAGTCACCGGGTTCGATCGTGGCGTTCGCCCAATCGGGCTTTGATCGATCACAATCGCCTTGTCGATTTGTTCGACCCCGCGAATCGCGCGATGGGCACCCGGTTTTTCCTTCGCATTATGAAAACGTCGAAACAGCGCACGTCGCAGAATATCGTCCACCAAAGTGGACTTGCCGCTGCCGGAAACGCCGGTCACACAAGTAAAACAACCGAGCGGAAAAGACACGGTAATGTTTCTCAAATTATTTTCCGTTGCCCCGACTAATATTAGCCAGCCTTCTGATTTGTCGGTCGACCGCGGTTTAGCGCGCTGCTTGGGAACGGAAATTCGCGCGCGGCCCGAAAGGTAGTCGGCAGTCAAAGAATTCTTCGCGCGCAGAACATCTTCGAGTTTACCTTGTGCAACAATTTCGCCGCCACGCGGGCCCGCACCGGGACCAAGATCGATAATGTGATCCGCGGCCCGTATCGTTTCTTCGTCGTGCTCGACCACAATGACTGAATTGCCGAGGTCGCGAAGACGGCGGAGCGTCCCCAGTAGCCGTGCATTGTCGCGCTGGTGCAGTCCAATGCTTGGTTCATCGAGAATATAAAGGACTCCCGCGAGCCCGGAGCCGATTTGCGTCGCCAATCGGATTCGCTGCGCTTCACCGCCGGAAAGAGTCCCGCTCTGGCGATTGAGTGTAAGATAACCGAGGCCAACCTCGACGAGAAATTGCAGGCGGGATTGAATTTCGCGCATGACATCGCGAACGATAACCCGTTGCTGTGCAGTCAGCTCAAGCGCCGCAAGAAAGCGCGTGGCTGCTTCTGTCGTCAGTTCGCTCAGCTGATGAATGTTCAGCTCAGCCCCGTGCCGATCCTTTATGGTGACGGCGAGGATTTCCGGTTTGAGCCTTGCTCCCTTGCATATTTTGCATGGTTCGTACGTCATGAACGATCGAATGCGATTCCGAGTGAATTCGCTTTGAGTCTGCTCGTATAGGCGCTGCATCTGCGGAACCAGTCCCTCGAATGGTTTCGCAACTTTTCCCGCGCCTGCGGGACCATTGTCGCCGAAATTCATTTCGATCGGCGTTCCGTTCGTGCCAAAGTAAAGCGCTTGCTTGAATTGTTCCGGCAGTTCACTGAACGGCACGTCTTCATCGATGTGAAAGTGCTTCACGAGCGCCTTTTGCAGATGCCGGTAATATGTCTGCATTCGCTTCGCGCCACGACGCCACGGCGTGATCGCGCCTTCAGCCAGCGTTTTGCCCGAATCGGAAATCATCAGCTCGGGATCGCAGACCAACTGGGTGCCAAGTCCATGGCAGGCCGGGCATGCTCCCAGGTGGCTGTTGAAGGAAAAATGTCTCGGGGTTAGCTCGCCGATCCTAAAGCCCGTCGCGGAATTCCCGTAATCAGTCGAGTAATGCTGTTCCTGCCATGCCTGTTCGGATTGGACGTTGGACGTTGAGTGTCGAGCGTTCGGCGTTTCGCTCAATACGACGACGCGGTTCCCGCCCCATTTCAGTGCGGTTTCAATTGAATCAGTAAGACGGATACGAATGCCATCACGCACGACCAACCGGTCCACTACCGCCTCAATGGTGTGCCGTTTGTCCTTGTTGAGCCGGATCCGTTCCGAGCGATCTAACTCCACAATTTGGCCGTCAATTCGCGCGCGGACGAATCCTTCGCGCCGGATCTTTTCTATTACGTCGCGAAACTCCCCCGGCTGATTCTCGATTAGCGGTGCAAGCAAAATGATTTTCGACTCGGGCTCGTACACAAGGATTTGATCGACAATCTGTTGCGGCGTTTGCCGACTCAACGGGTGGCCCGTTAGCGGATCATGCGGCTGGCCGATAGACGAAAAGAGGACCCGCAGGTAATCATAAATCTCCGTCGTCGTCGCGATCGTAGATCTCGGATTCGCGCCGGCGCTTCGCTGCTCGATCGCGATGGCTGGCGAAAGGCCTTGGATGAAATCCACGTTCGGCTTTTCCATCCGATCGAGAAATTGCCGCGCATAGGCGGAGAGGCTTTCGACGTAGCGGCGTTGTCCTTCGGCATAAAGCGTGTCGAAGGCCAGGGAGGATTTCCCGGAACCACTCAAGCCGGTAATAACTACCAGCTTTTCCCGTGGAATTTCCACGTGAAGGTTCTTGAGATTGTGCTGGCGGGCACCGCTAATTTTGATAACTTGCGCAGGCATTCTGACGAGGAATGTCAAACCTATTAGTCAAACACAGCTGCACGTTTTCTCCAGCAAAATTGCGTTATCTGAAATTGCGCGTCGAATTCATAGCCAACGCCTGTCGCCTTCGGCGAAGGCAATCTGGGGCCAAAATTTCTGGCCGAATAACGCCGCAGATCTTCTTTCCCAAAAACGCTGATGGATCAGGTTGAAACTTCGCACACGTCCTCCTCGTGGAGACCGCCCGCAGTTTTTCCGTCGAGCATGACAGACGCGCAAACCAGCTCAGAGACCGGCTCGGGGCTCGTCTGGGGGCCGGCTGCCCTTGAGCAAAGGCGGGAGCACACTCGAGAGCATCTCGCTAAAATTGCTCCTCGACGTGAAAGCTGGATAACAAACAACAGATACTACTACGAGCTGCTCGTCCGCCTTCTTCGATTCGTGGTGGAACCGCAGAAGAAGGTGCTATCGGTTCGCTGCGGCACCGGCAACCTTTTGGCCGCCGTCGAACCAAGTAGAGGCAAAGGCATCGATATCTGCGACGAGATAGTCGAAATCGCCCAACAACGGAATCCATCCCTTAAGTTCGCAGTCGCTTTCCCAGACAAGGATGAGTTCCAACACGCATTCAGCTCAGGTGAAACGTTCGACTACATTCTTTTCAACGATGTTGGCGACACCGTGGACGTACTTCAAGCGTTCCGGAATCTAAAGCCGCTATGCCAGCGTCATACCCGAGTGTTGGTGACTACATACAATCATCTTTGGGAACCGCTGGTCACTCTTGCGGAATGGATCGGTATGAAGGTGCCGCGCACCGAGCAGAACTGGCTTTCAACCGCCGATATTCGGAATTTGTTGAAGCTAGCCGGTTTTGAAACTCTTGAGACGCATCGAATCGTCCTTTTGCCGAAGTATTTGCCCTTGCTATCTAGTTTCTTGAATCGTTTTTGTGCGCGCCTGCCGTTTCTGAGCAAGCTCTGCATGACGCAGGTAGTCGTTGCGCGAATGGTGCCGCCGCCGTTTGCGATGAAAGACCTTGCAGTATCGGTCATTATTCCATGCAAAAACGAGAAAGGAAACGTTGAGGATGCCGTTCGCCGCATACCCTCTCTGGGGGGTCGGACAGAGATCATTTTCTGTGACGATCAATCGACCGATGGAACCGCCGAGGAAGTGCGACGAATGCAGTTGTGCTACCCGGACAAGGATATTCGTCTTGAGCATGGGCCGGGAGTTTGTAAGTCACGGAACGTCTGGACGGGGTTCGATGTAGCCAAAGGCGATGTACTGCTGATTCTCGATGCTGACCTGACGACAATTCCGGAAGAGCTGCCTTACTTCATTGAGGTTATCGTTTCGGGACAGGCGGAGTTTGTTAATGGATCGCGGCTGATCTACCCGGTTCCAAAGGGAGCAATGAACGGAGCGAACATGGTGGGCAACAAGTTTTTCAGCGTTGCCTTTACCTATCTCCTCGGCCAAAGGGTAAAAGATACCTTGTGCGGCACGAAAGTCCTCTGGAGAAGCGATTGGGAGCGAATCAAGCCAATGCTGGGAAGTTGGGGAACCGAAGATCGTTGGGGAGACTACGAACTCTTATTTGGCGCTGCGAAATTGAATCTTAAGATTCTGGACTTACCCATTCACTATCAGGAACGCATTCATGGTTCGACAAAGATGACCAAAGTTTTTCGGAACGGACTTGTCATGTTAAGAATGTGTTGGCACGGCTTCCTAAAGCTAAAACTTGGCTACTAAACCGGTGTTAGATTTAAATCTTCGGATTGCCTGCCAGTAAATGGCGCGCGATTCGAAATCGCACTCAGCTGAATATTTTCTGGTGCAAGAACGCATTGCCAAAGAAGTTCAACACGGGCGTTTCCTCGCACAGTACGGGGCAGGGGAGATTTGGAATTGGGAGAGTCCGGCCGGAAAAGTTCGCTGGGCCCGGCGGGTAAAGATGCTGAGCAGTCATTTGAAGCCAGGGATGGCTGTGCTCGAATTGGGATGCGGTACCGGCTCTTTTACTCGGGAGCTGGCGCGTTCGGGGGCGGAAATCGTCGCGATAGACGTTTCACCGGAGCTTCTGGAAATCGCCAATGCCGACACCTCCGCGCCAAATGTTCAGTATCAGATCCAGAATGCTTACGCATTGAGGTATCCTGAAGGTATGTTCGATTCTGTCGTGGGCAGTTCGGTTTTGCATCACCTCGAAATCGAAGACGCGATACGCGACATTTACCGCGTGTTGAAGCCAGAAGGTACAATCTATTTTACGGAACCAAACATGCTGAACCCTCAGATCGCGATACAAAAGAATATTCCGTGGATTAAACGAAAGCTTGGTGACTCACCGGAGGAGACGGCATTCTTCCGTTGGCCGCTCCAGCGGTTGCTCGAGCGGACAGGCTATCGTCATGTTCGAATCGATCCGTTCGATTTTCTGCATCCGAAAACGCCGGTTGCTCTGATCGACCAGGTGAAAGCGTTCGGACGGTTTCTCGAGAACGTGCCCGTCATCTCGGAATTCGCGGGCTCGCTTTATATCCGTGCGATCAAATGAGCAATGTGTCGACGGTCTTGCAGGGCCCGCGGGCGGAAGACCGGGCCACAACATTGCGTAATCGCGCGCGGCTCGCTGGCAACAAGAATCTCCTTTTTTGGTATCGCAAGCTTTACCGGGATCAATTCAGGGACCTTCCGAATCCGCAGGCGTTGTCAATACTCGAGGTAGGAAGTGGCACTTCGCCCCTCAAACAATTTCTTTCAAACGTTGTAACAAGCGATGTGCTTGATCTTGACTATCTCGATTTTGTGTTTGACTGCCATGAGATCGACAAGCTGGATGCAATCAAAGACAACAGCATCGACGTCATTACGCTCACGAACGTCTTGCATCATCTGAAGAGCCCTATTGAATTCCTTAACTGTGCTGCCAGCAAATTGAAATCGGGCGGCAAAGTGATCGCGACTGAGCCTTTCTTTTCCGTGTTATCAACACCTGTCTTCAAGTATCTGCACCACGAACCGGTGGATTTCAGGATTTCCGAGCCCGAGTTAGGCGAGGTGCAGGGGCCGCTGGCATCAGCGAACATCGCGTTACCGTGGTTAATATTCTTTCAGCGGCGCGAATGGCTGCAACGACTGAACGAGAATTTTGATATTGCGACTGTTTCGACACGGCCTTTTACCGCCCTGTCGTACATGGCTACTGGTGGAATCTCACGCAAGCTGCCGATTCCACATTTTCTTTATCGCGCGCTGTTTTCAACGGACCTCGTCATCAGCCGCCGCCTTCCTGGCTTCTGCGCGGCTTTTTTTACGGTAACTCTGACACGACGTTGATATCGGCGGGTAAGTAACGAAGACGTTTCGTTACTCTCTTTTTTTAAGCAACGCGAAACGACCGCGGCGGTCAACCAGTATATAGTCTTCGAGCCGAATTCCTGACGCCGCGTTTATTGTATCTGTGCTGATTCTAAATGGGACATAGGGATCCGCGCTATCGCCAAGGATCCAGATCGGCACAGGCCGGCCGTGCAAGCGGTTTAACCAGAAGAGGTTTCGGTCATGTGCATAGCGGAAAAGCATCGTTGACGCAACAACAGGTTCCTCCGGCTTGCCTTCTGTACGGTAGCGCGCGAACACCGCGTCAGCCATCCGTCGCTCCGATGGTGAGGAGAGGCTGGTCGAACGAAGCAGGTACGCCCCGCGGACAAACCACGGCACCAAGGCGAGCTGCGCAAGCACTGCCAACGCTGCGATTACAATTGCGGTGGTAAGCACCACGGACCTCGTCGATTTCCGGCAGCTCAGCACAGCCCGCATAATCGAAGCAAAACCTACAAGAGTGATACACCAGAGCAGCACTTCGGTTGGGAAGAATCGCCGAGTCCACAGGAGATCGTTCTGATTCATCAGCCAGGCGATTATGGTAGTAGGAATCCCAAGGACGAAGTAGTACGGACGTAATAAGATCGTGCCAAAAGTGCCTACGAACATAATCCACAGCCACTGGCGGACGACACCGCTCCCTAACCAGTGAGCGATGTTAGAAACAATGAAAACCAAGAGTGCTCCTGGACCGGATAAAGTTCTGGCTGACGCGATACCGAGGCGCTCAACCGAGTGACGAGCGTACATCGTCGGTGGCTGTGACCAGGAAATCGCCAACAGGAGTGGTATCGCGCAAATCGACAGGACAAGAGTGATGGCCGCAGCCCAGTTAAGGCGGCAACGAGCCGGTTTGCCTGACGACGAAATCCATGTCTCGATCCCAGCTACGATCGCTACCATAGCCGCGGCAATTGGCGCGTCCTCCTTCACACTAATGACAACGAGGGCGGCAATGATTGACGGGATGATTCGCTTTTGAAGGAGAAAATAAAGCAGCATTAAACATAGTGCCGGAGTAATGACTTCGAGTTGGAACCCCTGACCAGCCTCTTGATAGAACGCAATCGAGAGCGGTGAGATAAGGAGCGCCCCTGCTGCGATTACTGCGACGCAGCCATCAACGCCGAGAAGGCGCAGGATTCTTATTGCCCAGAAGTAAGCCGCTCCCACCGACGCTGCTAGCACGAATAACAATCCGGGCGCGCCAAACGGCTTTGCTATAAATCCGAGTGGGACAAAAAGAAAGTAGGTGTGAATAGCAAGCAGGTTTCCAAAACAGTTGGTTTGGAGAAAACCCCGTCCTTCAAGCCAACTTCGCGCGGCTTGAACGCTTTCAAAGAGGTCTCCTGAATAGCCAAGATCGTAGAACGTATTCAGCTTAAGCGCGAAGACCCAAGCTGCGGTGAACACAGCGATGGCGAGAGCAATAAAATCCCAGCGATCCCAACGTACCGCCGCGCCTACTTTTGACGTAAACAACTCTCTCCAGTGAAGCCGCATTGGACGAGCGTATGGCTTCTCATTATCGTTTCCAATGTTGAATCGCATATCTGATCAGCATCGACAACTTCAGTTCTACGTCTCCGCTAATCGGCCTTACGAATCCGCCTTTCCCGACGCTCTCTTGCAAGCGTCGACAGATCTCGTTTAGCGCAGCGGTGACGAACTAGGCTGATTGGAGGCGATGCAGGCAACAATAAACTCCGCTGGTGCGCGACGCTGATGTTGATAACTTATCCAGAATGCTGGCGACGAATCTCCAGTCTCTTAGTTAAGCACAGCCGCCGGCTTTCTCTAGCTGAAACGCTCGTGTCGCTGCAACTGCAGCGAGCAACTTTTGCTTCATCTCCTCGTGCTTTGGAGTTGCGATGACATAATCGGCAGGTATTGACCGCTCTTACTAATGACGACCTCTTTGCGTGCCTCGATCTATGCTCCGTTGCGGACAGGACGGCTTTACAATCTACTCCAAGGGTTGGTGGGTGGTAACCGGGATCGCGCGGCATTTGTAAGAACGCACATCGCTCTCCAGCCTGAACAGAAAGTTGTGGATGTTGGTTGTGGCACTGGTAGTGCTCTCGAGTTTCTGCCACTCGTTAACTATTTTGGATTTGACCCTAATCCCGATTACATTCGCTTAGCGCGGTCACGGTATGGGAACCGCGGAGAGTTTTTCTGCGGAGATGCCGGGAGCCCGCAAGTCCGGCAGTGCGCGCAGGGCGCAGATTTGTTTCTTTCTCTAGGTGTATTTCATCATTTAACCGACCAGCAGATCGGCGAAATATTGAACCTGGCGCGCGGGTGTCTGCGTCCCAATGGTTGTTTCGTTTTCTACGAGCCCTGTTTCAGCGCGCAGGACGACTGGATTGGCCGGCTATTCATGCGTCTAGACCGTGGCAAAAACATTAAAACCGACGACGCCTGGCGAGCGTTGGTATCAGAGTATTTTGGGGCAATAGAGGAGCATATTCGCCGTCCTGTTTACCTGTTTCGTTACACGATTCTCACCCTAATTGGCCGGAGCCCGCGCCAACGGTGATTTTTCGCGCTCTGTCAAGTAATCGAGGAAAGAACGGGGGTGAAAGCCATAATCCCGATGTGCCAAGGCATTGTTGTACCTTTTTGGTAGAATGAGCCGATCGATTTGATCGCGCTTGAACGGCAAGGGTAACCCGAGTGCCTTCGCGGCGCGAAGCATCACAACCGGTACGGGCACCACAAAAAGAGGACGCACGGAAGTGCGGAGTGCCTCGGCTATATCAGCGGCGGCGCACGAGCGCTCGGCGCAAAGAATGTAAGTTTGCCCGTCATGGCGTCGGCGAATTGTTGCCTCCGCAATAAACTGCGCTGCTTCGTGAATGCTAATGGGGGCATACTTGATTGAACCGCCGTAGCGAAAGTCAGGGAAAATGCGTACTTTTCGGGCAAGCGCGACGAGCGCATCAATTCCCTCCTCAGCCGTAGAGCCGTAAATCTCCGCTGGTCGGATAATGGTATAATTGCGCCCTTTATCGCGAATGGCTTCCTCGGCTAACCACTTGGATCTTCCGTAGGCGCCGGCATCCGGGTGCGCGCAAATTGTGCTGACATATACGAAGTGCTGCAAAGGACTGCAAAGAGAAAGCAATTGTTTAGTCAAGTCCGTATTCACGCGAAAGTATTCGGATGAATGATCTGAATGCGTCACCGCAGCCATATGCAGGATCACCTGAGCTTTTTGAAATGCCGCCGGGTTGCGAACAGTTTCGTCCAGTCCTCCGTGCAACAGTTCTATTTCTGCACCCGGAATCTCGACACTACGTTGGTGCATCACCGCAAGGACGCGAACTTGCGACGCCAAGGTGCGAAGAACATGTTGGCCAAGCGTTGAACTGCCGCCTGTGACCAATACTGTATCCATCATTTACTTTTCCCTGCTAGCGGATGCGACCGCCACCAGTGATCGATCATATGTCGGAGGAATTCCAGGATCGTGCCAGGCTTCACGAATGATTTCCTTGCGCCCAGCGAATGGAATTCAACAGGAATCTCGTAGATGCGGAAATTTAGATTGATGCAGTTCAGGATCAGCTCCGCGTCGATGAACCAGTCGTCAGAACGCAACACCATTTTTTCGTATGCCTCGCGCGTCATGATTTTCGGTTTCGAGTTTACATCCCGCAGCTTGCTGGAGCCGGGAAAGAAGAGGTGAAAAAGCCAGTTGTATACAATCGAGATAAACGTCCGATAGAAGCCATCCTGGCGCTGGACGCGATAGGTCTTCACCATATCAAAATTGTCACTTCTTATCTTCGCAAAGCAGGAGAATACCGCCTCGACCGGGAACTGGCCATCACCATCAATCACCCCGATGTACTTGCCTTTGCACGCATCCAGTCCACGGCGCATATCCCATCCCATGCCCTCTTGTTTTGGCTCAGCGAGCACACGTAGATGGGGCAACCGTTGGGCAAGCTGGTTGCAAACTTCCGGTGTTCGATCATCGGAGCCTTGCCAAAAATTCGCGACGAGAATTACTTCCCATTCGAAGTGAAACAGTGACATTATCTTATGAAGATTTTCCACGAACGGGATGATTCCTTCTTCGGCGCGGTAACAAAGGATGGCGATGGAAAATTCGACTGGTGCTTCAGCCATTGGCTTTCAACGAAATCATCGCAAGAGACGCGAAGTGGTCAATCGCGTGCGAACCCGGTGCTTTGCGCGGAGCAGGCATAGTAGCCTAATGAAAGAAAGTTACGCTCACCAGTACGCACTGCTCGAAGGGGAGCATTGGTGGTTTCGGGCACGACGGCTGATACTGCGGGATTTGCTTGCCCGAGTTAAATGGCCGCCGCACCCGAAGATTCTCGAGATTGGTGTTGGACCCGGACACAATCTTTTGGAAATATACCCGCTGGACGCGCGCCTTGAAGGGGCTGAACCAGATCCCGCGCTGGCTGCTCTTGCAGCAGCGCGGAGTCGAGCGCCGGTGTTCACCGCGTCGATCGATCAGCTTCCGTCGGAGATCCAAGAGGGAGCCTATGACGGAGTCACCATGTTTGACGTACTGGAGCACATTCCAGATGACGCATGTGCGCTCCAGATCGTAAATCGCAAATTGAAAGCCGGAGGTCGGATTGCCATATCGGCGCCAGCCTATATGTGGTTGTGGGGACGCCAGGACATCGTAAATCAACATTGCAGGCGCTACACGTTGACTGAGCTCAGACGGAAATTGGAGGCTGCCCATTTTACAATTGAGCGCATGACTTACTTTAATACGTTTCTTTTTCTACCGATCGCTGTGGTTCGTTTGATTGCGCGCTATGGCCGTCAAGCACACAAAGCCGAGGGAGACTTCGCCTATGTCCGCAGGCAATCAAACGCGGTGCTCTTCACGCTTTTTGGTGTAGAACGCTTTTTTTTACGCTATCTGAATTTTCCATTCGGTGTCTCTGCCTTCGCAGTGGCGCGAAAAAGTTAAATCTAAGGACTCGTTCACAGCCCGCTACGCATTATATCCGCCGTCTTTTGGCCGTATCGAATTACAGAACAACGGGCATCATCCGCGTTTAGCTTCCACGTGAACATCTCTCGCCAACGAAACGACTTCGGACGAAGGTATGGCTTCTCAATATGTTTTTCAATGCTGCATCGACACGAACGCATCCAGTCGTAACGAAAGCGACCCGTGTCATGCCTAAGCCCAAGCCGAAAGCAATGCTTTTACCAAGCTGTTACTCTGCTCGTTCTTGGCAGTCTTTTCTTAGCGAAGATTGACCCAAGCCATGCCGGCAACTTCAGTCCTGCGTCGCGCTGCCAACAAGGTGTACGAATGTGCCTTTCCCATCTATCGGCCGCTTTATGCCGCCTATAAGGCCTACGCTGATCGCGCGGAGCGCCAACTGCTGAAAAGTATCTTGTCCGAGGGAGCTGTCGTGGTGGACGCGGGTGCGAATATCGGTGTTTATTCGCGGTTTCTCTCTCACTGTGTCGGTCCGACCGGTGTTGTTCATTCATTCGAACCTTCGCCCGACAATTTTAAACAATTGTGTGCTGCTACACACGAGCTTTCAAACGTACGCTTGAACCAGATCGCGGTGAGTGACAAAACAGGAGAGTCGCTGCTGTACATTTCCGAGGAACTGAATGTAGATCATCGGGCTTACCCGAAAGAAGGAGAAACGCGGCGAACTCTTTCTATTCGATCAACGAGGCTTGATGATTACTTCAAATCCGGAGAAAAAGTCGACTTGATCAAAATGGATTTGCAGGGATTTGAGCTTCACGCCTTGCAAGGGGCGAACCGTGTTTTGGCGGATAACCGGGACATAAAGCTTCTCCTTGAATTTTGCCCCCTCGCTTTAAAGCAGGCCGGAGCGAACGCGAATGATTTCATCGCGGCTCTCCGGGAGAAAGGCATGGTGATCCGCCAAGTCTCAAGCAAGGGACTAGTTCCACTCCTTCCTGACTGGATAAGCGAGAACCCGGACTGGTACGTGAATGTATTCGCGTCAGGATCCTAAAGTCCGCTCGAGCCATTCCTACCTGACGTACGCGGAATGAGCTCTCTATTTATCTTCGACGTTTTGCCGCGTGGCGTTTGGCAGTATCGACATGAGTCCGCGAGCTTCCAGAACACGATTCCGGCGCGAATCGATCGATTGAATGGTCACCTGTACTCTCGCGCTCTTCGGGACCGTGCGTCGTCCTTCAAAACCAGAGTTATAGTATAATCCATTTCTTGTAAGATTAATCGACGAAATGAATATTCCGGTTCAAGCCAAATGCCCGGCCTGCCATTCGGAAAAGGTCCAGAGTCTTTTTACTGTTCCTGACCATGAATATAATGTGGATTACCGGGCGCCCTACGCCCAATGTCTCGATTGTTTCAGTTTTTTTCAATTGCCCATGCCGGATTCCGCCAGACTTTCCCACTTTTATCCGGCGAACTATCATAGCTTTGATAGCAACAAAACCTTGGGCAAACTGAAACAAGCGCAACGGCTCAAAAGACTCCGTTCGTTGGTTGATTCGAACCGAATAACCTTGCTCGATTATGGCTGCGGTAACGGCGCTTTTATCAAAGAATCGGCGAAAGAGATGCCGACCGGGAAATTTTACGGCTATGAAATTTACTCTCAGAATGAAAAACAAGTTCTTTTCGACGGACGCGTTGTTCTTCTCAAAGGCTCCTTTGAATTTTTGCTGCAGGAATTACCGCTGTGCGATTTGATCACGATGAATCATGTGATTGAACATTTGCCCGATCCTTTGAAGGTATTGTCGGTCCTGCAGATGAAACTTAAGCGTAATGGAATTCTGGAAGGACAAACCCCGGCCACGGATTCTCTCGAACAAAAGATTTTTAGAAAAGGATGGAGCGGGTTTCATGCGCCGCGGCATACGGTGATTTTTTCCAGAAAAGGCTTGCAAAAGATTCTGGAGCACGCCGGGTTTGCTCAAAGTCAAATTACGCCTGCCTTCAATCCGGCAGGTATCGCGATCAGTCTGGCGAGCCTGTCGCACGGCGATTCGCCTGGTAACATTTCACGTCGCGGTTTATCGTGGTTGTTCTATGTTGCGGCGGCGACACTGTTTTATCCTATTGATCTTTTGTCCGGAGCGCCGGGGATGATCAATTTTTATGCGAGGAAGGGAAAATAAAGTGAATAAGAGATATTTTTCCAAAAGACCAGACACGGTCTCATTCATTGCCGTCATGGGGCATCTTTTCATTACCGTTCTGCCGATCTATATCGCAGCGTACGCTACGCTTGGGTGGTTGACCGCCTTGTGCTGGCTTTTCTTCGGATGCAGCATGAACGGCATTTTCAATTTGATGCATGAATGCTGTCATTATCATGTGTTTAAAAAGAAGCGGGGCTCGGAGGTTTTAGGCCGCTATCTCATCGCTCCGCTGATGATCGCGGATTTTGAAAGTTATCGTCAACGCCATTGGGACCATCATAAACATTTAGGGGTGGAGGGGGAGACGAAGGATGCCTATCTGATCGATATCCATGGCAAAAATCTTTTTCTCCTTTTCCTTCGCTCGGTTTTGATGCTCGAGATGTTCAAAAAATTTTCTAAGCAAATACCAAGAAGTCCAACCCAGAAAAAGCCGGAGACGGGTTACAATTGGATCAAAACAGCCGTTTTTTTCCAGGCGGTTTTCTTTTCGACTATTCTTCTTACCGCTTACCAAGGTTATCCTACCTGGTCCAAGGCCTTTGTGCATGCGACTTTCGTCTATGCCTTTGTGTACGCCTACGGGTTGATTTCCTTAACGGTTTTCATGTCGAACCTGCGTGCCATTGCGGAACATCAGCTAAACGGAGGAACAACCGCTCAAGAGGGCTATGCCGCTTTACGAAATTTCAAGTGCAGTCCGTTTGAACGCTTTTTCTTTGGGGCTTATGGGTTCGGTGAACATTATACCCACCATAAAGTCGCGGGGATTCCTTACTATCATCTTCGCGAAGCGACTCAAGAGATGGCTTCGGAAGATGAATCCTTAAAGCCGACAACGGGTTATTTGGGAACGTTAAAAGAACTGGCCCATCGTAGGCAATCTGCTCCTATTCGGAGAACTGGCACTTTGCAGCCCAAGCCAAATGGTTTGGTTGCCAAATGAAGACCACGGTAATCGCGCAGGCTGCGGCCCAGCCGCACGGCGTCGCGCCTGGGTTGGATGAAGCTGATATCTGCTCCTGGAAATTGCAGTATTTTGTTCTTGAGATGCCTCAGTAAAACGAAATCGCAGATGCAGCGATAGTAAAAAACCACCATACCGCCACCGCGCGTTTTCGCTGATCGTATGCGCGGCCAGGCGCGGAATTGGCCGTAGTGATGCAGCTCGCTTTTCACAGAGTCATGTGACTAGGGTTTCTAAACAAAGCCGTCTTCATGCCTACCTCGAGTAAATGCGCACAATTATAGTCACTGGATCCGCGGGATTGATTGGTTCGGAAACCGTTAAACGGTTCGCGAAAGAGGGCGCGCATGTTGTTGGGATCGATAACGACATGCGCGCACAATTCTTTGGAGCGGAAGCATCGACAAAGAAGACGCGTGATCACCTAATCGCGAACGTCCGCGGCTATGACCATTATGACCTCGACATTCGGGATGCTTCGGCAGTCGCCAAACTATTCAAGAGTTATTCCGGAAAAATCGATGCGATTGTGCACACGGCCTCACAACCATCACATGATTGGGCGGCCCGCGATCCACAGACCGATTTTACGGTCAACGCGAACGGCACTCTAAACCTGCTTGAGGCAGCGAGGGTGTTTTCTCCCGAAGCGCCATTTGTTTTTACTTCGACAAATAAAGTTTACGGCGACACACCGAACCAGCTGCCACTGCAAGAATTGCCCACGCGATGGGAAATCGAGCCAGAACATGTATATGAGCAGGGAATTTCAGAAACCATGAGCATCGATTACAGCAAACATTCGCTTTTTGGAGCATCCAAAGCCGCGGCCGATATTTTGGTGCAGGAATATGGGCGTTATTTTGGAATGCCGACTGTCTCCTTTCGCGGTGGCTGCCTCACCGGACCGGCGCACGCGGGTACGGAGCTGCACGGTTTCCTTTCCTACCTGATGATATGCACGATGAGCGGCAAACCTTATCGTGTATTAGGATACAAAGGTAAACAGGTCCGTGATAACATTCACAGCTTCGATTTGGTCGAAGCATTCGTCGAGTTCATTCGCGCGCCGCGCAACGGAGAAGTGTATAACATAGGCGGGAGCCGGCATAGTAACTGTTCTATGCTCGAAGCGATCGCCTTATGTGAGGAGATAAGTGGGCGTAGACTAACATGGAGCTATGAGGAGACGAATCGGATCGGCGACCACATCTGGTGGATTAGCGACGTGAGAAAATTTCAGAACCACTATCCTGCCTGGGAATTTCGCTACAGTTTGCGAGAAATCCTGGAAGAAATCTATCGCGCAATCAGTGAGCGTACAAAATGACAACAAGCTAACTGTCCCGGAGTGGTGATTCGATCCGTCCACAATTGCCTATACATGGACGTCCCGCGAATCAATAGCTCCAGGAGCGATTAGGAAGTGAGCTCGTGGCGGTGACCGTCTGCTAAACAAGGTCTCAAGTTTCGCAATAGTTCCGGTGGTTTGCATTCAATTACTGGTTCTGAATGTTCAGACCTTTGCCAAAATATACAGGTGGCCAGACGCGATGGCCCGTTTGCTCCGGCTGCGGTGTGAATCTTTGCGCCACGGCATCTTCTTTGTCCAGCACCAACCAAACATAATAAGGCAGCACAACAAGTTCTGACCCTGGCGGCAATTCCTTAAGTGCCGAAGCTAAGGGCGAATACGGCCCTATCGGAAGGGATTGGGTAAAGTCCTTTTTGGAAATATTTGGCAACCAGGTAGCCTGGGTGTCATCGGTCAGACGCAAGTGATAACCGGCTCGCAATGTCGGCAGATCGAAAGACCGCAAGGGCGCCTGCG
>JBKPLX010000129.1:0-10746 GCA_046731855.1 Verrucomicrobiota bacterium
TTGTGGACGAGGGACCCACAAGAGTAAACGACATTAGGAACGTAGCCTTCCCTTTCGTTTCCTTCTGGCCTTAAGAGCGGTTCTTTCAGCCGGCCAATGATTCTTGCAGGGTCCTCCAAATCGAGCAAGGTCGCTCCAATGCAGTATTTTCGCATTGGACCGACGCCGTGAGTAAGAACTAACCAGCCAGCTTCGGTTTCAATCGGCGAGCCACAGTTACCAAGCTTCACGAACTCCCAGGGCTGTTGGGGCTCTTCTAGTACTTGTGAGTCGCTCCAAAAATGCGGATTGTCCGAGAACGTCAGGTAAAGGTTCTCATCATCCTGTCGGGTAAGCATCACATAACGTCCATCGATCCGACGAGGGAAAAGAGCCATGCCTTTGTTTTGAACGGCCTGCCCGTTAAGAGTCAGCACACGGAAGTTAAGGAAGTTCTCGGTCTCGATCAGTTGAGGCAGGATCACTCGCCCATTGTAGGCCGTGTAGGTCGCGTAGTACATAATGCTTCCATCGTCTTCGACAAAACGAACGAAACGAGCATCCTCGATGCCGTTGCTTTCGTTAGGCGACACGGGAAAGATGATGCGTTCCGACATTTCCGACGAAGGAGCGAAATGAATTTCGTAATTGGATTCCGCCAGCCAGCGCATGCACTCCAAAGTTCGCGGCACGTCCCGCGTGTGTGCAGAAGCTTCGTCGGACGCTGCTTGCTTGATCGACTTATCCAACTCGTCAAGTAGGAAGGTCTTACCTAATCGTCCCATAACTGAGACGGCCCAGTCATTCTCGAGTCCCATCTCACTTAGTTTGTCCAGGAAAGCACGTTTATGGTAGGTAGGATTGGGATTAATCTCAGGCAGTGTCACAAAAGCCGTCACCTCGTCGATCTCTATTGAATGATCACGATGGATAACTCCTGTTCGAAACTGGATCGAAGAGACATGTCCTTCCCCGGTCGAGCGCAGGCTCAGAATAAAACGGAGATCACCCCGACCTAGACCAGTCTGGTCAGGATGCGGCACAATCGAGGGGTTGAACAAGGCTGCCGATTCGAGCGCATACTCACCGGAAAAGAGCGCACCGATAAATAACTTGCGTCCTTCGGCAATCGCTTCGCTGCCAGGGACGTTCCCTCGCACTTTTTCGAAATTTCGCAGCCAACTCTTATCGAGATCGATATGTCTGTCGTTGAAATCCGCTCTAACTAACGAAAGCTGCTTTTCCGTTTCCCGCTCGCTTAGCGCGAGAGCGCGCGCGATAATATGCTCGCCACGTGTGGGGTTAATCGGGATGAACGGCCGCACCACCACGCGTTTGTTGTCCGGCCGAAGAAGGACGCCGGTCGGATGAAGTTTCATCCAGCTTTGTGGCTCGCGATCTTTAAGTCAGGCGCGGTTTCCGCCTGCGTCATCTCCGCGAGGGATAAGTAAAACGCGAGACTTGATTCTGCTCCCTGATTCTGGCTCACGCGATCCTGATGCAAAGCGTCACGACATCCTCCCGAGCTGGAATCGTAGAGCGATTCTCCGAGATCGTTCCGACCAAGGAACCACTCGAAACAGCGTCGCGACGCGCGCTTCCAGTATTCGTCGTGCGTGAGAGCAAAAGCCTCCAAACACGCCGAGATGGTAGCATAGGCCTCTACCGGCTGTTGATCGAAACGCGCGCGTTCACCGCTGCGCTTCCAAAAACCGTTGGAGCCAATTGGCGCGAAATGTCCGGCTTTCGCTCTTTGCGTTTCCACCAGCCAGCGGAGCGACTGCAAACCTGCCTGGAATACGTCACCACGCGAAGTCCAATGACCACTCAGGATCATCGCATGTGAAAGCTTTGCGTTATCGTAGGTGGCGACCGGCTCGAACCATTGCCATTCCTTCGAACTGTTAGCTTGAAACAAATCGAGCAGTCGCGTGGTGAGCAGGTCACGCAGCTGATTTACCATCCGGTCTCCAGAGAAGCTGCGCAGGTATTCCTGTATTGCGAGCAGGACGAAGGCCCAGGCGCGCGGAGAAGTAAACTGCTCTACAACCGGCAAACCCCCTTGGAATAAGAGCGCGCAAAGATTGCGATGACCGTCATTTCTGGATCGGCCAAGCGCCATTCCCACGGCCCAAAGCGCTCGCGCGTGACTGTCTTCCGAACCAACCTTTTCCAGCCATCCCCGGCTATGACTCATAAAATTCCGAAACCGCTTCGTTTCCTGATCGAATGCATCCCATAAGAATGAAAGATAAGTGCTAGCCAGGCGTTCAACGTCTCGTTGTGGCACGCGACTGGTCATCTCCGGAAGTAGTAGGGTCAGGATAAAAGCACGTGCATTGTCATCGGTGCAATACCCTTCCCGGTAATTCGGCACGTTGAAAATAGCGTGCTGGAAAATTCCGGTGTTATCCGTCATCCGAAAAAGGTGATCGAGTTTTAGCGGTGGAAAGTCATAAGGGCGATTTTCCAGCGTTCGAACGGCAAAGGCTTTGCGTGGTGGCGCAGTTAACCGGACGCGCGCGCGCTGAAAGCTTTCCATGTAACGACCGGCTACTACCGGCCAGACCATTTTGCGCCCGAGTTTCCATGCGCGCTTTCGCATTCCCGCCATCAGTGCAGGATTGGATAGGAGTCGCGTTACTCCTTTGGCGATAGCATCGCTGTCGCGAAATGGAACAAGAACACCGCCCTCCTGCGCGAGTAATTCCTGCGCGTAGAGATAAGGAGTGGAAATTACCGCCTTACCTGCGCCGAAAGCATAGGCCAGGGTACCGGACGTGATTTGCGCTTCGTTAAGATACGGAGTGATGTAAATGTCGGCCGCGCCGATAAAATCTGTTAGTTCCTCCAGCGTCACGAAGCGATTATAGAAAATAACATTGGCGGTCACGCCTCGATCTTCAGTCAGACGCTCAAGCTTTAAACGATAAGACTCGCCTTCCCGCGAAAGAAGATTGGGATGTGTCGCGCCAAGGACAATATAAACGACATTCGGGTGCTCCTTGAGAATTTCCGGTAACGCCTCGATTACATACTCAATGCCTTTATTAGGCGAAAGAAGTCCAAAGGTAAGCAGCATCGTCTTACCTTCCACGCCGAACTGATCCTTGTGGAAGGTCGGGTCGATGAACTGCACGTCAGGCACTCCGTGCGGGATGAGGTCGATCTTCTCGGGCGAAACGCCATAGACTTCCTTCAACAACCCTCGCCCGCGTTCAGCCATCACAATAAAACGATTCGAGAGCGCATCGAGTTGCTCCATAACGAATCTTTGCGACTCGTTGGGTTCGCGTAGCACAGTGTGTAGCGTTGTCACTACGGGCATGTGCAGATCGCGCAGCAAAGCTAGCAAGTGACTTCCGGCCGGCCCCCCGTAGATGCCAAACTCGTGTTGGACCGAGACGACTTCGACGTTGTTGATGTTTAAGAAATCGGCCGCGCGCCGGTACGAGTCGATCTCCTTTTCGTCGATCTCAAAACGGATACGCGCCGAATAGTCGTAGCCTTCGGGGCGATCGTTAACTGCTCCCACGATGCATTCGCAATTTGGGTACTCGGCTGCGACCGCCTCGCAAATGTCGGCCGTAAACGTCGCGACGCCACATTGCCGGGGCGTATAATCTCCCACGAAAGCGATGCGGTTAATCGTTGTCATGAGGTAGCCTTAGTTAGTGGCAAATGCCAGCTGTCTCCATCCAGGGATCCTGGGACAACAACACGTTGCCCTCTCGACGACTTGTCGCGCCCAGCCGCCCGTGAAGGCGGATCAACTCGCGACTTTGTTTCGTAAATCCCGCACTCGCGCCTGGGTGGACTCAATTGCTTCCTGTGGGACTCGGCGCAGGCCTCCCGTCAAGCCGAGCTTCGATAAAATCCAAATCAACCATTTCGTCGGGTCCCACTGCCACGGCTTCACGCCGTTACGATAGTCGTGCTGAAATTCATGGTGATAATTGTGATAGCCCTCGCCGAATGTAAACAGCGCCAGGAAAAGCGAGTCGCGCGCACTGCATCGTGTCGAATACGGCTGACGCCCGATGGTATGGCACGCCGAGTTAATCAGAAACGTACAGTGCTGGAGCACGACAACTTTTGCGACACCACCAATTAGAAAACCACCCAGGGCGCCGACCCAGCCGTCCCACAGGAACCCGGCCAGTGATGGCAGGGCGAAGCCGACCATGACAGCGAGGAGATGAATGTGTCGATGTTGCCACATGACCAGCGGATCTTTCTTTAGATCGGCAACATTATCGAACGGCGGTTGTGGCAAGAGCTTAAACAACAGCCAGCCAATGTGGGCATGGAAAAAACCTTTGGTGATGTCGTACGGGTCTTCGTCGTGATCCACATGTTTATGATGGCGGCGGTGTTCGCTGGCCCACATGAGAACAGAATTCTCAAACGCCGCGGCTCCAAAAATGATAGTAAAAAGACGCACCGGAAGTTTGGCCCGAAAAGTCAAGTGTGAAAACAGACGGTGATAACCGAGCGTGATACTGAAGCCGGCCGCAGCCAATGACACCGCGAACACGGCGACTTGGAACCAATCGAGGCCGAAATACCATAGATACAGTGGCACTGCGGTGAGCGTGAGAAAAAACGTGCCGATCAGGAACGAGCTCGTCGTCCAATTAATGCGGTCCGTCGGAATGCGGAAAATCACGGGGAGAAAATTTTCGAAAGATCACCGGCTCACTGACGTCGGCCGGCCCAGAATAACGTCGTTCTTCGTCCAGGTATGAACGCTGCCGCAGTGTGCACAGGTTAACTTTTGTGTTTTCAATTTGGCGGTTGCCCAGCGTTTTTCTTCGATTGTCCTGCCGGTATCGGTCAGCTTTGACGTTGAAGGACAGCGTACGAGCAAGCTTTTGATGCCGGAACCAACCTTTGGTTTTGGCCGTCGTGGAGGATCGAACAAGAATCTCGTCGCCATAGTTAGAGGCGATAAACGATGCGCGCCTTAGCGGTGTCGTACGGTGACATTTCCATTTTCACTCGATCACCAATTGTAAGTCGAATGAAACGTTTGCGCATCTTTCCAGAAATGTGCGCCAGAACCATGCGCTCATTCGCAAGCGCGACGCGGAACATGGTTCCTGGGAGCACCATCATGATGGTGCCCTCCAGTACAATCGCTTTTTCAGAATTCATGTTGTCGATTCAACCGAAAAAAGCCGGCGCCCATTTTTGTGAGCGCCGGCGGTTAATCCAGTCTACCTGCGAAAGCCGGAGAAACTCCGCTTCCCGCCAGAAGGACGAGGACGGTCTGCGCGCGGACGCGCTTCGTTCACAGTTAACGGGCGGCCGTTAAGTTCACGGCCATTGAGCGCGCTCGAGGCGGCGTTGGCTTGCGCGTCGTCGTTCATCGTGACGAACGCAAAGCCGCGCGATTTTCCAGTCATACGGTCCATCATCAGATTGACTTCGTTGACGGCGCCATGTTGTTCGAACAGATCCTGAAGATCGTTCTCGGTGGTCTCAAAGGAGAGATTACCTACGTACAGTTTCATTGTGTTTGATTTTGGAAAAACTACCGAGCTACAGAGCCGTTCCCGGGAATCGGGTTTCAAACCACCAATGAGCGACGCTCACCTGACGATCTACCGCGCAGTGAAGTTAAACAGAGTAATCCAATAAGCGCACACTATCGCCCGGATCGCGCCAAACACAAATGATCATTTCACGGATGGCATTTACTGAAGTAAAAAAAACGCCGTGACGTCGGAGATCCAGGTATATTCAGCGGCCGTTGTCCCGGTGCGATGGCAGGCGCCTGAAACGTGTGCCATGCGTCAATTGCCGATTAGTAACCGGCGCTTGCTTGCGGGCCGCCGCGCGAAATCTTTGGAAAAGCGCAGCCCGCCGTTCTGAAGTTGTATGTTGCGCGTAGTAAAGCGCGTAGTTCTGAGTCAATGTTAGTTCCATGTTAATTCTGCCGTTATTTGCGCCGGCAGTGGATCAACGCCGGCGCTGATTTCTGGGCAATTTGCATCCAGGCGCGTGATGTACGCATCCAGCAACGCCACGAATGTTATCTTTGAGACCACGATGTCGCCCGACAAGTTCTTGAGCAATTTTTCGAGCTCATCTTTATGAGCAGCGATAGCATTCATGATGCCGTTTTGTGTGCAGAGAAAAGAGGCCGCACACCCGCGCGATCGATTGACGCTGCGTTATTAACCTGATCATACAGCCGCAACCTGCGATTAGCTAATGATTAAATACAGTTTGTTTCGGTAACGTTCATGCTACGGGCTCGGGCTCGTTCGGCATTTTACTTTCGCCACTGCTTTCTACTTTAGCCTTTTCACTTCCTCCTTTTTTGCGCTGCCCTCAGGTCGTAATTTAGCAGAGGGATCGAACTAATCGGCGCAGCTGACGCGATTTGTTAGACGGCAGAGGCGCTCCCGCGATCGGCCAAATCATATGTCCAGAGCCCAAGATGTGATGACCAATCTTCTCGCGTTGGCGGACATTCGCATCAACGGCGCTCGCCGATGGGACATACAGGTGCATGACCGGCGCTTCTTTAGCAGAGTACTTGCTTCCGGGACGCTCGGTTTCGGTGAATCCTACATGGACGGCTGGTGGGACTGTGAAGCGTTGGACGAGATGTGTTGCCGCGCCATTGCTGCCGGGCTCGAGAAGCGTTTTGTATTTCGACTTCCAAACGTCTGGGCACTACTGAGCGCGCTTCTCGTAAACCAGCAGACCGCCCGGCGTTCCCGAAAAGTTGGCCGAGTGCATTACGATCTGAGCAACGCTTTTTTCGAATCAATGCTCGATCCGAATATGCAGTATTCATGCGCGCTCTTCGCAGAGAGCGACGATCTCGCCTCGGCGCAACTGCGCAAGCTGGACTGGATTTGCAAGAGGCTGCGTCTCCAGCCCGGCCTGCGTCTGCTGGATATCGGTTGCGGCTGGGGTGGATTGGCCCGTTATGCTGCCCAACATTACGGTTGCCAGGTAGTTGGGATAACCATTTCGCGGGAGCAATTCGTTTACGCGCAGCGTTGGTGTCGCGGGTTGGACGTGGAAATTCAGCTGCGCGACTACCGCGAAGTCACCGAGCGTTTTGATCGGGTGGTGAGCGTGGGCATGGTCGAGCATGTCGGGTACAAGAATTATCGCGCCTATATGCGAGCGGCCGCTCGTTCGTTAGGCGAGGATGGATTGTTTGTTTGCCAGGGAATTTGCGGAAACTTCTCGCGCTTCCACGCCGATCCATGGATCAAACGCTACATTTTTCCAAACTCAATGCTTCCTTCCCTCGCGGGCCTGACGCGCGCTGCGGAAGGCGTTTTCATCGTTGAAGACCTTAAGAACATCGGGCCCAACTACGATCCGACCCTCCTAGCCTGGGAGGAAAACTTCCGCCGCGCCTGGCCCCGCTTCGCCGATCACTACGGCGAACGTTTCCGGCGAATGTGGCGATTTTATCTGCTCAGTTGCGCGGGCGCATTTCGAGCGCGGAGTCTACAGGTCTTTTCGATTCTCTTTTCGAAAGCCGGTGGCGCCCAAAAAAGCTCGCCACAGCGAGTTCGTCCGGCCGTACATCGGGCGGACGCGGACAAGAAACGAACAGACCTCGTCACCACATTTCGCACTGCGCCTAAATAAATTTAGTCTTCGCAAGTTCGCACCAGAAAGTTAGTTGCCCGACTGATTTGAGAGATCATGGGTTACAAATGCTCGCCGAGGCTATCGTGATCGTCGCTCCATACGTTGCAATGTCGATCACCATTGCGCGACTTCATCGATTAACAAAAGCCTGAATACGCACCGAAAATCGCCGCGTTCAGTAAAACCCATTTTGGCCCGGCTGAGACAATCAGTTTTTGGAAGTGGGGCATGAATCCGTGCTGGTGCAATAGCACGCGCATCTAACTCTTCCCCTTCGCTAAGGAACTAGTTGCAAGCGGGGCAGCGCAACAGACACGCGAGGCCGTACGCGCTCTCGATCGGAAAAGTTTGCCCAATCGTTGCCCTTTCGTCGCGTGGCCGTCACTTGTCGCGACGAATCTTGATTCGAAAGCAAGGAATGACTCCTGCGCTCATCAACCCTAAAACCACCACATGCCATCAGGCACACTCTTATGCATATGAAAATTCGATCCGTCTTCTCATGTCTGCTTATCTCCGCTCTTAGCATGCTCGCCGTGCGTGCTGCTGATCAACTGGAAGGTCGCGCCGTTCTTCCGGCTGCGACTTTTGCGGAAGGTCCAACTTCCGGTCAGCAATTGGGAACGAACCCAATCAATGGCCAGCCGGTGCCGTTCTTGAACAAGCAACCAGTACAAGGTTTTTCCGCCGTTCAAGACAATGGTGATGGGACCTTCAATGTAATGGCCGATAATGGCTTCGGCGCCCTCGAGAATTCGGCCGATTTTCATCTGCGCGTCTATCACATCCGCCCGGACTTCAAAACGAAGGACGGCGGCTCGGGTGCGATAGCCGTACTAGATTTCTTCGAGCTGCGTGATCCGGATAAACGAATTCCGTTTACGATCACGGAGCAATTTACGGACGAGCGCATCCTGACCGGCGCGGACTTCGACATCGAGTCGATGGAACGCGCGGCCGATGGCACGCTTTGGTTCGGCGACGAATTTGGGCCGTTTCTCCTTCATACCGACGCGAGCGGAAAAGTACTGGAGGCGCCGTTTCATCTTCCGGACTTCGATAATCCGGGGAAAGAAATCCGCGCGACGCAAAATCCGTTCAACGAAGAAGCAACGACGGTGCGAATTATGAACGCGGCCCGGCATCACGCCCGTTTGCATGGCAACAACAAAGCGCCCGTCTGCTCGCCTTGGGATGTCATGCTGGATGACGGCAATGCCAACACTTTTATCGATAATCGCCAGGCGCCGCCGGCCGGTTCCGGTCTCGCGCCGGCTTCGAGCGAAATCCACAACGTCGCTTCCATTCAGAGCGCCGGTTATCCAGTTGTCACCTACACGGTCGATACTACAGCGCGCATGAACGAGCTGCTGACGTTGAAGGTCAACGGCATCATCTCCGATCGCTCGGATCTCCTCTACGCTGCGGTCGCCGCTTTTGATGCCAATGGCGACGGCACGCCAGGTGATTACCTCGACGCCGATGGCCTCATCGACATCACCAAGATCGATGCGCAAGGGCATCGCGGCAGTCGCGACCTTCGCCCGGAGAATACGCTGCCAGCGATGGAGGCCGGTCTCGACAACCTGATGATCACGCTGGAGACCGATTGCGGGATCACCAGCGACGGCGTTCCGATCCTGAGTCACGATCCGCACATCCAGGCGCAGAAATGCAGCCGCACCGATGGCGTGCCTTACGAAGATGTGGCTGCCGAAGTCCTGATTAAAGATCTCACCGTCGCGGAGATTCAAGAGCAATTTCGTTGCGACAAACTCTTCCGCGGACCGACCCAGCAGAATGATCCTGCTCTCTCACCGGTGACGGTGGCTTTCTTCGGTGGCGACGCATCCCAGATTTATGTGCTGCCGACCCTGCAACAGCTCTTCAATTTCGTGGCATTCTACACCACTTATTACAGGACAGGCCCTGGCAGCGGCCACCCTATGGCGACCAAGCGCTGGAAAAATGCGCAGCGCGTTCACTTCAACGTCGAGACGAAGGTAAACCCGCGCACCGATGAGGATCCTCTCCATCCGGGCCAGATCTTTGCCTTGCGCACCATCGAGCCGACTCCGTTCGCGCAAAAAGTGGCGAACGTCATTGTCAGCAACGGTATGCAGGAGCGCGCGGACATTCAGAGTTTCGATTTCCGCACTCTGCTCGTGGTGCAGGAGCAATTTCCCCAAATCCGCACGGTTTATCTCTTCGGCGATTTTCCGAAGTTTGACGATCCGGCGATCGCCGGCTCAGACGACGGCACGAACATGCAGCCGCAAGCCGGTGCCGGCCCAAACACGCCGTGGATGGCGGGCATGTTCTGGCCCTATCGCAGCACCAAGCTCACACAGCCATTCCGCGCGCAAACCAGCGGTGGATTCGAAGGCATGGCCATCACGCCCGACAAACACCGGCTGCTGCCGCTCCTGGAAAAACCACTCGCGGGTGATGACCAGAGAACCATCTTGATGCACGAGTTCGATCTCGCGAGCAGCAGCTACACCGGAAACCGCTTCAAGTATCACTTCGACGCGCGCGGCGTATCGATCGGCGATTTCATCCTCACCGATGAAGAACACGGCCTCGTCATTGAACGCGATAATACACAAGGCGATCTGAACGGGTTCAAGGCGGTCTACAAAATCACACTTGGCGCGCCAGGCACCTTTGTGAACAAAGAACTGGCCGTCGATCTCCTACGCATCTCCGATCCGCACCGCATCTCCGAGCCGGGACAACCCGGAGATGTCGGCATCGGCAGGAACTTCGCCTTTCCCTTCACGACAATTGAGGACATCCTCTTTTTCGACCGGAAACACATCGGCGTTCTGAACGATAACAACTTCCCCTTCAGTGTGGGCCGTCATGTCGGCAGCGGGCAACCGGACGACGAGGAGTTCATTATTATCAAACTCGACAGGTCTTTATAAGACGGACGCCGCGCAGATAAACAGAAAGGAAAATGAACCATGCCATACGTATCTGTCAGAACACAAAACGGAGCTAACACCAACGCTTGTTATAACGATTGGAGCAACGAACAACCGATCGTCTTTAGTCGTCGCTGGAGGCGAGAACGAATCAAACGAGTGCTCACGGCAGCGGTGGCCGTGGCTGCGTGCGCGGCTGCGGTTGCAT
>JBKPLX010000130.1:0-5534 GCA_046731855.1 Verrucomicrobiota bacterium
TGCTCGCGATTTATTTTTTGTTGCCGTCGTGGCGCGAATACTCCGAGATGTCACAGCCGCTCTGGAAATTTCTGTTATCAGTGCAAAACATCGCGCTCCATGGCGGAACCGCGTTCTCACATGCCTGGTCTCTTGCGGTCGAGGACCAATTTTATCTCGCGCTTCCCTTTCTTTTGCTCTTTCTCTTTCGCCGTCCGCGCCTGGCCATTATCATTCCGTGCCTGATCATTCTTGGCGGCATCGGCTTACGCGCTTTTCTGGCTGCGCAGAATCCATCAGTTGATGGCGGCGGCGTATCGTTCCGCGGCTTTCAAGCCTGGATCTATTATCCCACCTGGACCCGGCTCGATCCGCTCGTGTTTGGAGTTGTTTTGGCCGCGATCGAAAAATTTCGACCGACTTGGTGGCAACGTCTCATCAATTGTGCGCCATGGCTTTGGATCCCCGCATTCGGACTGATCGCTTACGCGCTGTATCTCGGCGAAACAGAAACCCTCACCGTCACTGCCTGCGTCTGGCAATTCCCACTGATCGCCGTGGGCATGGCCGCGCTTCTTGTTTGCGCGGTCAGTCCGCGCCTCCCCCTCCGTCGGGTTGCGATTCCCGGCGCCGCCTTCATCGCCAGTATCGCCTACAGCGCATACCTGATTCAGAAACTCGTTATTAACGGGGTCGAACAGTTCTGCACGTCCCACAACATCGATCTTACGTCCGCTCCCGCGCTTCTCGGCGTCGAACTCTGTGTTTATGCTGCAGCGACGTTACTTTTTTTCTCGGTCGAGAGACCATTCTTACAACTTCGCAGACGCCTCGCGCCGCGAAAGTAGCCGCTCGCTTCTTCCCTTCGTGGCCACCGCGCAATCGCAAACTGCTCAAGCTCTCCTAAAAGCCGCTTTTCAGTGTATTCATTCGTAAGCCGCTCTCTGCAGGTCGTCCCAATGCAAGCGTGACTCGTTAGTTTAGAAATTCTGAGAAAAGTGTTGACAGTTTTATCGCGAATTAATTAAAATCCCCGTCGTCATTCCGTAACCTGTCTGAAGACAACCCAGAACAACTCACAAGACACTCCGAGCGCTTTGGCGCGTTTCCTCATCCACAACCATGTAGGCACTCCACTTCCCCATTAAGCGACTTAACAAATCAACCCGGGCTTCGCCCGAGCTCCACACATGAAACAGAAACAGAATAGCTCCACACGCGCTTCGGCGCTTCAAATTACACTCGCTCTCTCCCTAACCTCGATCTCCGCGATTTTATTCGCTTCCAGTTTGTCGCAGCCAACAGGCGCAGGCCCTGGCCTAAACAACCCAGATCGACCTATGCCCGACATCGTGCAGTTGGTCGGACCGGTCGTTCAAAACATGGATTTGCGCGATCTCCCTTACCTTGCTCCAAACCCAGAGATCGAAGAAAAGCGCCTGACGCGTTATCCGCATCCGGAAATTCCAAGCCCGACGAGTCAAGCCGACTACCCGCGGTTCGACGTGTTGATGAACCAAGTTTTAGCCCCCGCGCCAACGATGCCTGCGCCGCTGCTGACTTTCGAGGGGATGAACTCAAGCCAGAGTGGTTGTCTTTGTTTGCCGCCTGACACGGATGGCGACGTCGGCCCGAATCATTATGTGCAGTCGGTCAACAGCTCGATCAAGATTTTTGATAAAAGCGGTAACCCGCTTAATGGCGCAAACGGCACGACCTATAACTCTTTCTTCCTGGCCCTGGCAGGCACGCCTTGTTCGGGCTTTAACAATGGCGACGGGTTCGTCTTTTATGATCATCTGGCTGATCGTTGGGTGGTAAGCGATTTTGCCTTTCCCGGCTCGTTGCCCGGTGCCGGACCGTTCTATCAGTGCATCGGCGTATCTCAGACCGGCGACCCAGTCAACGGTGGCTGGTTCCTGTATGCGATCCAGCATGATCCGGCCAACCCCACTTGGATCGGCGATTACCCGAAACTTGCGATGTGGAACAGCGGCGGGAGCCCTGCCCAAAACGCATACTATCTCACGGTCAATTTGTTTAATGGCGTTACTCTCGGCTTCCAAGGGGTGCGCGTTTTTGCCTTCGATCGCGCCTCGATGCTCACTGGCGGCGCGGCCAACACTATCGCTTTCAACATCGCCCCAGCTGGCCTGGGCGATTCGTATAGTCTGGTTCCAGCTGGCTTTCGCACCGGTGATGCACCACCTTCAGGAAGAGACGAATTCCTGGTTTCTGTCGATAGCCCCGCCACTGGCGGCGTGACTTTGACTCAGGTGCACGGCTGGAAATTTCACGTCGATTTTGCCACGCCGAGTAATTCGACTCTAGGTCTCGGCGCCAACCATACGCCGAATGCGAACGTCACCGTCAATGGCTTCGTTGACGCATTTACCAATACCGGCACACTCCTCGTGCCTCAGAACGGCACTGCGCAGAAACTAGACACGTTGGGCGACAAAATTATGACGCCGCTGGTTTATCAGAATCGTAGCGGCGTGGAATCATTGTGGGCTTCGCAGACTGTTATCCAAAATTATCCAAACGGTCCGACCGCGGTTCGCTGGTATCAATTCAATGTGAGCGGCGGCAATTTCCCTGCTACGCCGGTCCAACAACAAAGCTGGAACAACGGCGGGGATGGTCTGTGGCGCTGGATGCCCAGCATCGCCGTGGACCAAAACGGGAACATGGCGATTGGCTATTCCACCTCCAGCGCGACGCAGGAGCCTTCCATTCGGTATGCCGGACGTCTCGCTTCTGATCCGTTAAATAATCTCGGCCAAGGCGAAGCTGTCATGACGGCTGGGGGTGGCCACCAGACCCATTCCAGCGGGCGTTGGGGGGATTACAGCATGCTGACTATCGATCCTGCCGACAATGTAACTTTCTGGCATACGAACGAGTATTACTCTGTGACCAGCAGCGCGAACTGGTTTACGCGCGTTGGCAAATTCCAATTTCCCGGCCCGGCGTTGAACAGCTTAACTTACAATGGGGGAACGCCATTTGTTGATGGAACGAATCTAACCCGAGGCACAAAATACACGATTGTGGCGCATGCAAACGCGGCTACGCAAAGCGTGGTGTTCAATAAGGATGGCGTTAACGTAAAGACAGACTCCGCGACTCCTTTTAATTACAGGTTTACGGCACAACGGGTAGGACCGCACACATTTGTCGCAACGCCATGGAGTTCCCCTGGAGGAACGGGAACTAGCGGTGCCCCTATCACCGTACACTTTAACATAGTGCGGTAAGCCCTACACACAGACCCACGCCCACCATCGTGCCCTGGCCTTTTGGGGCTGCCATTTTTGCTTGCGCCTGCGAATGGAGCTGTGGGGATCAGCGACATAGAACACGTCGCGATCGAGGGAATGGAGCTCTTGGGCAAGGCGACATAGAAGGTAAAGCCGCGATGGGTAGCGGCGAGTGAGGTGGGAAGCGAACGAGTTTCAATCGCGCGGGTAGACGGCAACGCAGCTAGGGTAGCTGGCGCAAGCACGGGCAGTGCGAGTGATCAAAGTCAAGTGACAAGGGTAGGAGCGAGTGAGCGCAGGCGGCGAACGAGTTTCACTCAGGCAGAACGAGCTACGTCGATCTAGTTGAAGCTCAGGCGGTACTGACAACACGGCTACACGCTCTAGCTCTTGTCCGATGGTTCCCCAGATCGCGGCATAAATGAGTTTAGCTTCTAGGTCTTTGATGCGGGAAGCCTCCGTGCAGTGCGGTTCAAAAAACCTTCAGGCTGTTGTGTCGTGACATGACAGGGTCAATCCTAACAAACTGAAATCTTGTTCGGCTAAGCCAGTGAGATCGCGTTGTTGAGAATACAACAGCAAATGGAAAACTAGTGAGCAGGGAATTCGCGTAAATCGCATGTCCAATAGGAAATCGCGCACGCAGAAGCGCCGCCGGCGTTCGCTTATTGCTTTTGAAATGATTCAGCTGGATCGGACCGCGGCGGAGCCGCTCCACCAGCAGCTTTTCCGCCAAATTCGCGATGAACTGAAATCGGGCAGGTTCAGCGACGTCTCGTCTCGACTGCCTTCCTCGCGGGCTCTGGCAACAGACCGGGGAATCTCAAGATCGACCGTTAGACTCGCACTTTCAAAACTTCATGCCGAAGGTTATCTCCGCTCAAAGCCCGGGTCCGGAACTTTCGTGGCAAACCGTCTTCCGGAAACCTTTTTGGCCGCGGACCAACCGAGAATCTACGAACCAATCCAGCGCCCGACTCACATCTCCGATCGCGTAAAAGCAATACCGGATGGACGCGTCGGAAATCAGTTTGATCTCGGCGCAACGGGCGCGGGCCCAGGCGTCTCGCTGGTGGTGAGCATTCCGGCAGTTGACGAATTTCCGATGGCTGTCTGGGAACGTCTCAGAGCGCAGGTTCTGGCAAAAAAGGGGGTCAACCTGTTGCGCTATGCGTCGCATCGCGGTGACGCCGACCTGCGCAAGGCAATTGCAGCGTACTTGTGCGATTTTAGAGCGGCGCGTTGTAATCCGGATCAGATCGTAATTGTGGCTGGCATGCAGCAGGCAATGCTAATCAGTGCAATGGCCGTGCCAAATCCGGGTGAAGCCGCCTGGGTCGAAGACCCCTGTTATCAGCAGATCCAAAGGGTACTCACTCTAGCTGGGGTTAAGATCGTTCCCAAGCCACTCGACAACGAAGGAATCGTGATTGCGAGAGCGCCAAAAGAACCACGGCCGAGGATCATCTACGTAACGCCCTCCCATCAATTTCCTCTCGGCGTTACCATGAGTTTCCAGCGCAGGACCGGCTTGCTCGATTTTGCGCGTGCTCACAACGCATACATTTTCGAGGACGACTACGACGCGGAGTTCCGCTTTACTGGGCCGCCGCTCCCTTCGTTGCAGGGAATCGACAACGCCGGCCGAGTGATTTACGCGGGAACGATGAGCAAGATTCTTTGTCCCTCTTTGCGTCTCGGGTACGTCGTTGCGCCGGAGCCGCTCGTCGATTCGTTCGTCAAGATCCGCAGTGCGATGGATCAACACTCCTCTCCAATCGACCAGGCAACGATGGCGCGTTTTATCACCGAGGGATTTTTCCTGAGTCACATCAGGCGGATGCGAAAAATCTATGCCGAGCGGCGAGATTTCTTTATCGAACAATTCAATGAATTGCTCGGCGACCGGTTCACTTTGCAGGTTCCGGAGGCCGGATTAAACATCGTCGCCTGGCTGAAGCGCGAGGAAGACTTCCCGATGATCAGGCGTATCACATTAGATATCGGAGTAAGGCCCTCAGCGCTCTCATTTTTTTGTGGTCAAGCAAAGCTAAAGCCAGCGTTCGTTTTCGGATTCGCGGCTTGGACACCGAGACAGATTCGGGAAAGTCTGGTCAAGCTTGCGTCGGCACTCCGGGATCGCGCAAATTACAGGCGCCAGTCGCGATGAGCTTCGCATGACCTAATCCCCGAACCGGGTCGCTGTGCGCTCGGAGCGCATTCAGGACGGGTGCCATCAGTACCCCCGCAGGAGGACCGCAACGGTGACGGTCGAGCAGCCGAGCGGTTCAT
>JBKPLX010000131.1:0-7756 GCA_046731855.1 Verrucomicrobiota bacterium
CTATTGAACAACGTGGATGGTAATAGCAACACCGCAGTGGGCGCCGCTGCACTCCGGGACAACGTGTCCGGGAATGACAACCAAGCCATTGGCCGGGGAGCACTCAGGCTCACGACGGGTTCCGGAAACATCGGCATCGGCCGCGAAGCCGCCGCCAACATGACTGCGTCTAATAACGTAATTTGCATTGGCTCCCCAGGTGACGCCACTGTTCCCGACGCAGCCGATAGAACCTATATCGGCAACATTCGTGGGGTGGTTGTGGGAAATGTGGCATACCTGTCATCGTAGACTCCGACGGTCAGCTGGGCACCTCGAATTCCTCAGCTCGGTTTAAGAAAGACATTAAACCGATGGATCACAAAGTCAGCGAAGCCATTCTGGCGCTAAAACCAGTCACGTTTCATTACAAGAATCCAGACACTAGGAAGGCCGGAGACACACCGCAATTTGGTTTGATTGCGGAAGACGTAGCCGAGGTAAATCGCGACCTAGTGGTGTGCGACGCCAACGGCGAGCCTTTAACCGTACGCTACGAAGCAGTCAACGTGATGTTGCTCAACGAGTTTCTTAAAGAGCACAAGAAAGTCGAAGAACAGCAGACCAACATCACGCAACTAAACTCCAAAATGGCGAACCAGGCGGCGATCATCGCTCAGCAGCAAAAAGGAATGGAGAGTCTTACTGCGCAGCTTAAAGAGCAGGCGGCGCAAATCCAAAAAGTGAGCGCCCAGCTGGAGCTGAGCAAATCTGCACCGCAAACGGTGCTGAACGATGAGTAGAACTGCCGAGTCGCAGCGGCCTTCGCCGCCGAGAGATCTGAAGCCAACAGCCACGATGGCCGTTGGCTGCCAGATCAAAAGATGATTTCGAAGAGCTTAATTCCGTTCCATTTTCCGGGATGGTTCGGATCGAAAGAGGTGCTATCTACCCACGTGCCGTAGCGCGCCGGTGCCCATGGATTAAGCATTTGGAATGGATTGCGGCCATCGCTAAATCCTCGCGGAATCACTCCCTGGACTGGAGGACGTTGTAAGAGGGGCGGCGGCGTAGGCATTGCTCGCACCGGTTTTTGCGGGCCAATCGGTGCTCTGAACTCTTGTGCCCACGCGGTTGTAACGAGCGCGGCCATGATTGCGATCATCAATGTTTTCATGTTTTTTCCTTTCGTTCGAAACGTGCAACCCGCCTCAGCCGGGCTTGCCCGCCACAACGCCTGCCCACATTATATACTTCGATGGACTACCTTGAAAAGGCCGGACGTGTACTGGAGATAGAAATTTTTGAGCTCAAGCGATTGCGTGAGCGTCTGGGCGAAAATTTTTCTCGAGCCGTTGAAATGATTAAGGAGACGGTCGATGCGCGGGGCAAAGTGGTTGTCCTCGGAGTCGGTAAGTCCGGACATATCGGAGCAAAGATCGCGGCCACGCTTACCAGCACCGGGTCGCCGGCTGTGGTGCTCGATTCTTCGAACGCGTTGCATGGCGACCTGGGCGTCATTGCCGATGGCGATGTGGTGCTTGCTTTGAGCGCAAGTGGAGAGACGGAAGAAATGGTCCGGATTCTGCCGGCGATTGCTCGCTTTCAAGTGCGAATCATCGCCATATGCGGCGATCCAAAATCAACGCTCGTACAGAACGCGCATCTGTTCCTCGACGTGAACATCGAGCAGGAAGCGTGTCCGCTAAATCTTGCGCCGACGTCGAGCACGACAGTGATGCTGGCCCTTGGCGATGCGTTGGCGATGGTTTTGCTGGAAGCGCGCGGATTCAACAAGGAGGATTTCGCGAAGTTTCATCCCGGTGGAATGATCGGACGCAGCATGCTTATCCGTGTGTACCAGGTCATGCGGCCACGTGAAGCCATGGCGATCGTTGCTACGGATACATCCGTGCGTGAAGTGCTAAAGGCAATGACCAGCGTGCGTGCCGGCGCTGCCGTTGTAACCGACGAAAATCAGAAATTGCTCGGTATTTTTACCCATGGCGATTTCGTGCGCCATTTTCAATTCGATTCAAAGATCGGCGAACGACTCGTTGCGGATCTGATGACATTGAACCCCGTCACGGTGCATAAAGATAAACTCGCCGTTGAAGTTCTTAATCTCCTCGAACGCCACCGCATCGACGACCTGATCGTGGTCGATGATGATAGTGTTCCTGTCGGCATTGTTGATTCGCAAGATCTGACGCGATTGAAGCTGCTCTAGCGCTTCCAGATGGTTGCGTTGACGTCGGGACCCATGTAAGGTGCGCGTCCCCCGGTTCAACGTTTCACGCTTCAACGTTAAACGTTGTAACTTTAACTAATCGCCTCATAGAAATCATGCCCGCAGCCAACGATCTTCGCAGAGGAATGGCCATAAAATACAATGGCAACGCCGCCATTGTGCTCGAAGTCCATCATCGCACACCCGGAAATTTGCGCGCGTTCGTCCAGGCCATCATCCGTTACATCAACACCGGCAAAAGCGCCGACGTTCGCTTTGGTTCTACCGACAAGGTGGAGCTGGTCGAGATTGAACGAAAACAGCTCGAATTTAGTTACAAGGACCGCAACGGATACCACTTCATGGACCCGGAGACGTACGACACCATCACATTGCAGGAGAATCTGATTGGCGACGCAAAGGATTATCTGGTGGAAAATCTTTCGGTGCAGGTCCTCTACGCCGAGGGCAAACCGGTGGAGGTCGAACTGCCCGCGTCGGTGAGTCTGAAGGTGACCGAATCCGCGGAAGGACTGCGCGGCGATACGGCGAGCAATGTGACAAAGCCGGCGACCTTGGAAACCGGCATGACCATCAACGTCCCGCTCTTCATCAAGGAAGGCGAAACGATCAAGATCGACACTCGCACCGGCGCCTACATGGGCCGCGCGTGATTGCTTGGTCTAGGGGGCGCCGGCTGCAGCGCCACCCAGAATGTAAATTTCGCTTTTCCAAATTCGTCGCAGTCTGCGTAATCTGCGACAACTTTGGCTGCAAGAAAGAGAAGATCGACAAGCAATCGCGGGAAGCGCAATTCCAAGCGCAGCCGCAAAGTTGTGCGCAACGTTGCACGGGCGCGGACACTCGTTCCCGTGTCGGATCCGCTCACGGTGCCGACGCGTTGGGTGAAATTTATTTTTGCGATTTTCCTTCTTCCGGTCTGCGCAATTCTTAGTCAGACATTTTTTACCGCTTTCGCGCGCGCGACCGTGGTGCAGCGTTTTTGGGCTGGCGAAGAATTTTGGTTTTTTTCATTGGGTGCAATTCTGTGGCTGATCGCTTTTTTCGGTCTTCCGCGACCAATCCTCATTTATGTCTTCGGACACGAATTGACCCACGCGCTCTGGGTTTGGTTGATGGGTGGGCGTGTGAGCCGGTTTCGTGTTGGCCGTGATGGCGGACATGTGGTTACCAACAAGGCCAACTTCTGGATCGCGCTGGCGCCATATTTTTTTCCGCTCTATAGCATTCTGGCGATCGCGATCTATGGCGCGCTCAGCCTTTTCGTGAATATGCAGCCGTACGGCCGGTGGCTTTACGCTGTGATCGGCGCGACGTGGGCATTCCATTTCACGTTTACGTGTTGGATGATCCCGAAAAATCAGACTGACCTGAGCGATCAGGGGACGTTCTTCTCGCTCGTCGTGATCTATTTGATGAATCTGCTGCTGCTCAGCGTGATGCTCATTCTGTCGTCGCCGCAAATTACATTCGCCGGTTTCGGAGCGGATTTGCTGACCAACCTTGCCAATTTCGCGCGGTGGCTTGTCGATCTTGGAAATAGCCTCGGGCAAAGAACGTAGTTGTAGACGTTTCGCTCCTGCGAAACGCAGCGCTGGTGTGCCATTCACACCGGTGTTACCTGGGCGAATCGACCTCTAAAGATTTGTCGAACATCAGATCCGAATATTACGCTTCTGGAATGACGAAGTTTCCCCGTCCGCCGCGCAGGCTGGAAAGAGTTTACGCACATGCCCCGCTATACTTCATCACGTGCTGTACGTATCGGCGGCGGGCTCTGCTTGCAAACCATCCAGTTCGCGCCGCCTTCCTCGAGTTTGGTCAAAGAGGGCAGAAGGACCTGGGAGTTGCAGTTGGTCGATACGTAATTCTGCCCGACCACTTGCATTTTTTCGTGGCGATTCCTGCGCATGTGATTCTTGGGAGTTGGGTCGGCACGCTGAAACGCGTTGTCGGCAAAGCCGTCAAGCGCAACAATCCGCGTGACCCAATCTGGCAGCGCGGCTTTTTCGATCACATTCTGCGAAGTGCGGAAAGTTATTCGAAAAACTGGCATTACGTCCGTGAGAATCCAGTTCGAGCCCGGCTCGTGGAGACCGCAGATGCCTGGCCGTACGCGGGCGAGATCGCAGTTCTTTATCATGACTAATCTGCAGAGACGTCGCTCCCAGGAGATGCCGGCATAGGTGCGCGTTTCACGCCAGCGCCGCGTCGCCCAGAGGTCGACGTCTACAGATTTGTGATCACCGCGAACGGCAGGGTCGACAGTGCATCTGCAAGTTTCAGTCGTCGATTCTGCACGCAAACAGGATGACAGGTAAAGAGGTCATGCGCGTGTCCCAGCGAAAGAGTTTCGGGAATTTCCAGTGTTGTGTCCTGCCAAATCTCAGCAATAGGCGGGAAACCAACACGAGAAGAAAGCCGCGGTGCAATTACAACAATCCATTGGTGTCCAAGCTGTCGGGCGAAGCTGATGCAGCATTCCGCGAATACTCCCCCCGGCGTCAGCGGCAGATATTCTCCCCGCTGGAAAAGCTCGACATGCTCGCGCCGAAATTGCAAGACCCGCTGGGTTAGAAGCATCTTGATGCGGCCATCAGGCCAGTTGCGCACAAGATCGTGGGGACTGGCCGTTGAGAGCGATTCCAACATCTCACGACGCTGGTTGTAATCGACCGGGCGCCGATTATCAGGATCGACCAGACTATAATCCCAAATCTCGCTTCCTTGATAAATGTCGGGAACTCCCGGCGAAGTGAGCTTAAGCAATGTTTGGGCAAGCGAATTAACCACGCCGAATCGCGCAACATCCTTTGCGACCGGAATGAACGCTGGAAGGAATTTATTTCGCGGCGATGGATCCAGGACTTTCGCGATGAAATCCCGCATCGCTGCGTCCCATTCTTCATTCGGTTGTATCCAACTTGTGTTGATCTTCGCTTCATGGAGCGCTTTGGCCATGTACGTTTGAATTCGTTCGATGTAATCCGGCTTTGCCGTCGTTTCCGGTTCACCGTTGGCCTGCATCGGCCACGTCCCTAACAACGTTTGATAAAGCAGGTATTCTTCATTCGCGTCTGGCGCCGTGGCGTCATTGATCGTTCGCTTCCAGCGACGATTAGTAACGCGCCATCGTTGCAATGAGCGCCGCCAAAGCTCCGGGATTTCGGAAATGACAACGATTCGGGCGCGCACGTCTTCGCTGCGTTTAGTGTCATGTGTCGAAGTGGCGAGCAACGTGGCCGGCCAATTGCGCTGTCGATCGATATTCCGCTCGTGAAATGTCTCAACGCTCAACCCAAACTGTTGCGGCTCGCCGCCGACTTCGTTCAACGCCGTCAGTCGGTTGTAAATGTAGAACACGGTGTCCTCCAGGCCTTTCGCCATGATCGGCCCTGTGGATTGCTGAAACTTCAGAACGAAATGTGTGTGCTCGCCTCGCGCTTTGGCATCCAGGTTCGGCGGAAAACGGAACAGCAATACGTCGCGAAGAAAATTAAAGATTGATTCTTCAATCGCCGGATTGCGTCGCTTTGCGGCAGCGATCGCGCGCTCGACAATCTGGCGATCTTCTTCCATCACAGGTTGCCCGGGCGCCAGGTATGTTCGATAAACGGGAAAACAAGCAATAGTCTCGCGCACCGCGCGCGACAACGCTTCGAGCGTAAAATCGCGATGCCATCGGTTTTGCTCGGAAAGCCGGTCGAGCATGTTACCCAGCACATCGACGTCGTTGGCCAGGGACAGCTTCATGACCTGTAGTTTTTTTGCATACACCAGGTGCCCGAACGGTACCGAATGACCAATGAAACGATGGAATGTTTTTGTGATTGCCGCTTCTGCCGAGGAATCAACAAGCAATTGCGCTACCTGATTAGTAAAATCGTACCCAGTAGTGCCGTGCACGTGCCAGTCCTTGCGCAGAGTTTCGGAGCCGGTGAGAATTTTTTCGGCCACCATGTAAATAGCGCGACCGTCCTTCGGCAAAGCCGTTCCAAGCGCTTTCGCGCAGCGCTGCTGAAGCTTTTCAAAATACTCGCGCGGCAGATAAAGACCGTCAGGATGGTCGATGCGAAGACCTGTCACCGCGTGTGAGCTTACGAACTCGAGAACAAGCCGGTGAATGGCGTCAAAGACCGCTGGCAGCTCGACTCGGATCGCAGCCAGTTCATTCACGTCAAAAAAGCGACGGTAATTAATTTCCTCGGCAGCGACCCGCCAAAACGCCAGCCGGTAGGACTGCGCATTGAGCAATTCGTCCAGTGCATCAAAGCTACGAGGATCGCCAGGTTCGCCATTGATCTGTGCCAGCGCTTTCTCGATTGCCTGTTGGACTTGCGGCGCTTCGGCGCAACGGCGTTCCAGACGTCGCTTGATGATTTCCTTTTCACGAGTCCGCTCCGCGATGCGTTTTGGATCGGTCTCGGTGCGTTTTGGCAAATATTCGAGCGCCGTCAGGATACTTTGCAGTTCCGCGTAGAAGTCCTCTTCCTTGTGTTCGGCCAGATTTCGCAAGGCGATTTCCAGAACGTAGCGATACGTTCCGGGAGCGATCGGCAGTCTGCGCTCGCCGTAGAGCAAATAAAAGGTTCCCTCCTCAAAGCGCACTTGCAGCTCGCCGCGCTCGAGAACACGCCCATATTGGTCGCTCAAGATCGGCAGCAGAACTTTATCGCGAAGATCAGATTTCAGCGGCTGCCAGTCGATATCGAAATAGGGTGCGAATCTCGAACTCGGCCCATTTTCGAGCACGTCCATCCACCATTCGTTAAGCGGCTCTGCGATTCCAACGTGATTGGGGACAAAATCGAGTACCTGTCCCATCGAATGCCCATGCAACTCCGCGATCCAGGCATCATAATCCTCGCGTGAACCGATCGCTGTGTTGAGCTTGCTGTGGTTAGTGATGTCGTAGCCGTGCAAGCTGTCCGGGCTCGCCTGAAAATACGGCGATGCATACACGTCACTGACTCCCAGTGCATCGAGGTATGGAACAATCTGGCGTGCCTGCGAAAACGTGAACCAGCGATTGAATTGCAATCGGTAGGTGCAGGTTGGGATGCGAGGATGAATGGCGGGCACACCTGCAATTTCCTGTCATTCCGAGCGAAGTCGAGGAATCCCGTTGCGTTACCTAAAGGTGTCGCCGCGAAATCCCTCGACTCCGCGGAGTTTACCCTGAAAGAGCAGAGCGAGTCGAATGGGCTTCGCTGGGAATGACGCGCCAGAGGACGTCACATTTTTTCCGGCACTTTGATGCCTAACAAATCGAGGCCGCGATAAAGGACTTGCCCGGTGAGATCGCACAATGCCAGCCGGGAGCTGCGTGCCGGTTCCTCCGATTTTAAGACCGGACAGGCTTCGTAAAATGTGTGGAAGCTGTTCGCCACTTCGAAGAGATAATTTGCCAGAATATTCGGGCGGAAATCGTTCAGTACTTGTGGAATGATCTCTGCGAACTGACACAGGCGTTTCGCCAGATTGATTTCCGCGGGATTCGTTAGGGCAAGTCCTGTAGCCTCGGAC
>JBKPLX010000132.1:0-19322 GCA_046731855.1 Verrucomicrobiota bacterium
ATTAGTCTCTGCTAAATAGTCCTTTGAAGGCCTTCCAGAGAGTGCGGGTTGCTGCTGGTTTGCCGGCGCGCGCAACGAGTACTGGACAATTGGCCCGGTTTAGAATGCTGCGGGTCAGATCACCCATGATGTAATGACCGAGCAGGCCGCGCGCCTGTGAGGTGCCGGTCACTATCAAATCGTAATCGCCGGCGTCGACTTCTTCGAAAACTTGATCGATTACAATGCCGTGCCGAAGACGCACTTCAGCGGAAACACCGAGGCGTTCGAGCTCTCTCTTTTCCCGGCGCAGGTTTGTCCCAAGCTCCGATTTCGATTCCAGCAATTGATCAACGTTCTCCTCCAGCTGCACGAGATTGACGTAGATAGCAGGTGGCTCGGCCATTACGTGCAGGAGGGTGACCGATGCACCCAGAGGGGCCGCAATCTCGCCGGTGAATTGCACCGCTTGTTCGATGAATTCTTTTCCGCCTGTGCAAACGAGGAAACGTTTCAACTGTTTGCGTTCACCGATTGCCACCAGCACTGGCGGCCGAATCGATTTGATCACTTCGTATGTTTTTTCCGAGCGCCAGTAATGTCCGGTTGCTCCAGTCCATCGCGCGCCGACGACAACAAGATCGTAGCTGGCGTTTGATGTTTGATTGAGAATCTGGCGTACCGGTTCGCCTGCGCGCACAACGATACTGGGCTGCGCATTTTGTGTCCGGAGAGATTGCGCCTGTCTTTCGAGCGTTTCGCGCAATGGGCGCTCATCGCTCGACTTTTCGGCGATGCCGAGAAGAGTGATTTCAGCTCTTAACGGGCCAGCTAATAATGCTGCCAGGTCGATTGCATCTTCGGACGCCGGCATTCCGTCACTGCAGACCAAAATCTTCATTGTGCGCTACAATTTATGGCCGCTGATCATCGTGTAGATGACAATGGCCGCGCCGATTAGCGGCAGTGGAACGAAAGCGAGCCGAATCTTCGGACCGGCAAAGTATTGGGTAGAGATAGCGCCGATCTGTGCTCCAATTGCCGCGCCAGTGTGCATCACCAGCGCGATTAAAATGTCCACGTTCCCTTTTACTGCGTGGCTGAAGGTGCCATAGCTGGCCGATATAATGATTTCGAAAAGATCAGTGCCCACTGCGAGGTGCGTGGGAATTCCCAGCACGTAGACCATGGACGGCATACGAATGTAACCGGCGCCGCCGCCGAGAAAGCCGCTGAATACTCCGCCGACGAAAGCGACCAAAAGAATTGTCCACAACGAAATGGCCTTTATCCCAGACGTCGGGAGAGAAATCATGGGCCAAATTTTGAGGCGTTGAATCGCGCGCGTTACAGGGCCGAATGCCGAATGATCCTTTTTTGATCTGGCTCCTTTTACAACGCCGCGCTGCGATCGTCCTTTTAGTGACGACAAAGTCTTTCGGCTTTCCCAGATCATAAACGTCGAAATGCTTACATAGACGACGATCGAGACGATGCTGACCACCCGATTAATGTTGCCCGCGCGTTTCAAGGCCTGGATCGCCTGCGCGCCGACTTCCGCGCCACCGATTGTTCCCACTGCCATGATCAATCCGAGGCGAAGATCGACATTTCCTAGGGCGCGGTGCCGTCTCACGGCTACGACCGATTTTCCGACGATGTGCGCTAAGTCGGTGCCGACTGCGAAATTCCAATCCAAACCAGCGAGGCGCAGAGCAGGGCCAGCGATGAAGCTCCCGCCTACTCCGAAGAATCCGCCAAGAACGCCGATGATAAATCCGACGGCCGCAAGATAGATGGGGCTAATGTGCGCTCCTGAGATTGGAAAAAACATAGGTTTACTCGGAGCGGCCTCGAATGAGGCGGATTAGAAAAGTGGTGAGACTTTCAAGAAGAACGGCCTGAGCGACGATCAGCAAAATCGCCAGTCCGGCGTAGAGATATCGATGATGAATTTCAACCTCGTACAGCCATTGTCCCAGGAAATGGAGTACCAGGAAAAAGTAGGCGACGACAAGAACCGCGTAGATTACGAGCTCAATCGCAAAAGCGCGCACAGTCTTGACAGTTTCCTTTTTCATCAGAAGGGGTTGATGCGCTACCTTTTAACGTGTCAGCGGCATCTGGTGGTTGCGTGCAATCATGTTAAGACGCAAATTGTTTGCGGTGCGAGCGTTTCTTTCTAGCGTTCCACTTCACTTTTACGGGAAAAACCATGGCCGACGTCGCAAACAAATACGCCGAAAACGTGCCGGGTAAATTCTACGTCGACGATCAATGCATCGATTGCGATTTGTGCCGTGAAACCGCGCCCGCCAATTTCAAGCGGAACGACGATGGCGGCCATTCGTACGTCTATAAACAACCAGAGACGCCGGAAGAAGAAGGACTTTGCAAAGAAGCGATGGAAGGCTGTCCGGTCGAAGCAATCGGCAACGACGGCGCGTAAATGGTAGGGCGCGACCGCTGGGCGCGCCGCGAACGCGTGTGAATGCGCAAGCAAACGTCGAACGCTCAACGCCCAACGCCCAACGCCCAACTGGAAACGTTCCAGTCGCGCTGAGCATCGCGGGGTCCGACAGTAGCTCAGGCGCAGGTATTCAGGCCGACTTAAAAACCTTTTCTGCACTGGGCGTTTACGGATTGACCGCCGTGACGTGTGTTGTCGCGGAAATTCCCGGAAAAGTTTCACGGATCGAGCCGGTCAGCGCAAAAATTGTTAACGAGCAAATCGAAGTGCTCACAAAAAGTTTTCCAATCGCTGCGATCAAGACTGGGATGCTTTGCTCTGCAGAAATCGTTTCCACAGTAGCAAAGACGATACTGAACCTGTGCAAGATCTCCGCAACACGGATTCCGCTGGTGGTCGATCCCGTCTTTGTTGCAACGAGTGGCGATCCTCTCCTTGATCCGGCGGCTATCGAGACCTATGAGAAAGAATTGTTCTCACTCGCGAGCTTAATTACGCCAAATCTCTATGAAGCTGGGCGATTACTTGGAGTGAAAATTAAAGATCGGCAATCGATGCGTGTTGCCGGGAAAAAGTTAGAGGAGAAATTCGGAACTGCGATTCTTCTCAAAGGTGGTCATCTGCCGACTAAACGCGCTGTTGATCTTCTGTTTGCCGTTGGGAAAGTTGTCGAGTTTTCAGCGCCGTTCATTCACGGAGTCGCGACTCATGGCACGGGCTGCACATATTCCGCAGCGATCACGGCCGGTTTTGCCAAAGGCCTGTCCCTCGAAGACGCGATCAGTGAGGCCAAGAAATTCGTGACCGCATCGATTCGAAATCGTCTCCTATGGGGCAACCTTCACGCACTTAATCATTCGATCTGAATCGTAAGCCGCGAGTCCGAAGCCGGGCTGGCATACCGGGCACGCCGTAACGCGGAATTCACGGCTCGGCGATCCGTTGCTGACGAAAGCTTAAACGTCCTCTTTCTTTTTTTCCCAGCGCTTTAACGCCATTGCTTCGAGTGCAGCCACAGTCTCCGCCTGTTTCTTGCTGCGGCCGCTGCCCTGGCCGAGAACGATTCCTTCCCAAACAACTTGTGAGACAAACGTCTTCTCATGTTCAGGCCCGCTTTGCGAAACTAATTCATAGACCGGACTGCGCGGCGAGATGCTTTGCAGCAGCTCCTGAAGCTGGCCCTTGGGATTGATGTCTACTGGTGTCTCCGCCAGTTGTTCGAGGTCAGTTCGAGTCTGGGTCAAAATGAACTCCTTCGCTGCTTCGAGACCGCTGTCGAGGTAAATGGCGCCGATGAGCGCCTCGAACGCGTCGGCTAACGTAGAGGTGCGTCCCCGGCCGCCACTACTTTCTTCGCCGCGCCCCATCAAAATGTAACGTCCCAAGTCCAGCGCAGCAGCATGCGCCCGCAACGCTTCGCGAGAAACCAGCCGCGACCGTAGTTTCGTTAGTTGCCCTTCCGCTTCAGCTCGAAAATGGCAAAACAGATACTCGGTGATAACAAGCTGGAGAACGGCGTCGCCCAAAAATTCCAAACGCTGATAATCAAAATGATAACGTTGCGCCTCATGACCGAGGCTGGGGTGCGTGAGCGCCTCCGCCAGCAAGAGTGAGTTCCGGAATTTGTAGCCGATGCGTTCTTCGAGTGGTGTCACTGCTTTGGCATTCTGAGCGAAATCGAAAAATCTCTCAACTCAGTATAACGGCTACGAATTGCCTAGCGAGAATGAAGCTCGACAGCAATCGCGAACCAAGGGACAACCAGATCGTCAAGGACGCAGCCCGCTATCGTTTTTGATAGACCTCGAGCGAGGTAACGACGTCCAGTGCGCGCTGCAGCACAGGATCGTGGGCCGGGGTTTTTTCCGGCGCGCGGCCGCGGCGTTGCTGCGCCGCCTCAGCTGCCTCAACTTCGGGATTTGTCCCGGCTAACAGTGCTGCCTCGTTCATGTGAGGGCGGGCGCCTTCGTAAACGAACGGCGCCATTCCTTTTTCGCCGCTCAATTGGAAGATCTGCCACTTGTCCGCCATCGACACGTCGACAGGCAAATCCGGTTTTATTCCCTCCGGAAACAGTGGACGACCATCGGGGGAAACCATTTCTGCAACGGCAACGCGCAGAATCTTGCCGCTTGGTAGCAACAAATCGGAATATTCAGCTGCGCGACCGGCGGTAGCCTGCCCGATCAGCAGGGCCTTGTTGTAAAATCTCAGTGCCGCAGCGATCGCCTCAGCCGCACCAACCGTATCGCCATCGGTGAGTACCATGACCAGACCGCGAAATGCCGGATCACGATCAGAACTAAATGCACGGTCCTGATGTCCTGCCGGTTTGCGCAAAGTAAAAAGCGTTTTGCCTTTGGGACAAAACCGCTTTGCGAACTCGGCGGCGAGCGGAAAATCGGCCGTTGCGGGACTGGCGCGAAGGTCCACAATGAGCGCGTTCACATTTTTCGTCCCGAAATTGGCGAGGCTCTTGTCCAAAGCCTGAAGGTTCGCAGCGTTTAACGAACCGACGCGCACGTATCCGATGTGTCCCCCAATTATCTCACTGTAAAAGACGTTAGGTGCTTCCGCCGGCGTGTTATCCTTGGCGGGCAAAAGCATTACCCCACGCGGCAGCCTCGTTATGAGCCCCTCAACAGTCGCCCGATTCAACTCGGTATCTGTAATTTCATCAGGATTTGTGAAATTACTTTTTAATAGCGCGATGACTGCCTGGAGGTCGGGCGGGCCTAACGAATTGACCAGGTCTTCAGTGGTCGGGCTTCCCCAGGGCGAAGGCGATGCGACCGCGGATGGTCTTGCCGAAGCAGCGGGCCTGCTTTGAGGCACTCCAGTCGGAGGCGGAGTTTGCGCCAGCGCATTTATCGCCAGACAGAAGCTAATAAGGGACCACGACGTGAATTGTGACATTAGAAACAGATGCCGACCTATAACGCATTTTCTAATTGCGCGAAAATTCGAATTCCGAACATCGAATTGAGAGTTCACTCAATTGGTTACACCCAGAGCAATGTCGCGCCTGTAGTGGCAATTTTCGAAATGAATGCGGGAGACAGCCTCGTATGCACGTGCGCGTGCGGCTTCGAGCGTTGATCCAAGCGCGGTCACCGCGAGAACGCGACCCCCAGCAGTCTTGACCTCGCGGTTGGCGCGTTTGGTTCCGGCGTGAAAAATGTGGACATCTTTGAGCTTTGCCGCGTCATCGAGACCGGAAACTGTTTTTCCAGTTTCGTATTTGCCAGGGTAACCACCAGACGCGAGCACAACGGTGACGGCAGCGCGCGCATCCCATTCAATCGCACACTTACCAAGGTTTCCATCAATCGTCGCTTCCAACAGCGGAAGCAGATCAGACTTCATCCTGGGCAAAAGCGCCTGTGTCTCCGGGTCGCCAAAACGGCAATTGAACTCCAGCACGCGGGCGCCATCTCCAGTAATTATCAACCCTGGATAGAGAAGTCCGCGAAATGTAATTCCCTGTTGCAGAAGACCACGAAGCAGCGGCTGCATAATTTTCGTTTCGAATTGCGATTGCAGCTTGTCGTTCCAGTTATCGGCAGGGCTGAACGCGCCCATTCCGCCAGTATTCGGCCCCTGATCGCCGTCCAGCGCGCGCTTGTGATCGCGCGCGGATTCCAGCAAGCAGTAACTGCTTCCGTCCACCAAGGCATGCAGCGAACATTCCGTTCCGCGCAGGAATTCCTCGATCACGATGCGACGACCTGCATCGCCAAAACGGCCCTGGTTCATCATCTCTTCGATTGCGGTTTTCGCCGCGGCAGCGTCAGAGGCAATGACTACTCCTTTTCCCAGAGCAAGGCCGTCCGCTTTGACTACCACAGGAAATTTCAGACGTTCGCAGTAATCCAGCGCGTCGCTGCTGTCGGTAAACGTCCTTGCCTTGGCGGTAGGAATTTTCTGAGCGCGCATCAGCTCTTTTGCAAAAATTTTGGAAGCCTCAATGCGCGCCGCCGATTTCGTCGGACCAAACGCGCGCAATTTTTCAGCAGCAAAATAATCGACAATCCCCGCTGCAAGCGGGTCGTCCGGACCGATTACCGTCAGGTCGGTACGATTTTCCCTGGCGAAACGAACGAGCGTCCCAAAATCAGTGGCAGAAATCGCGACATTCTCGCCAATCACTGCCGTGCCAGCGTTCCCCGGCGCACAGAAGATACGTTCCACATCCGAAGATTGCCTCAGTTTCCACGCAAGCGCGTGTTCGCGACCGCCGCTGCCAACGACTAGAATTTTCATGGCGAACTATTTTGACTGTAGAGGTAGCCGAGTCGGCTGCAAAGCTTTCGAAAATTGCAGGTAACAATCCCGTTACCATGAGTCCTGATCCCTGCAATTCAGCGCCTTGCCATCAGCGATTGCCTCCGTCTATTCTTTGTTCTGTGAAAGGGATTCCTGGCACACTCCAGGAGGGCGGTGCAACTTTTGCCACGACGCACTGGAGCGTCGTAGAAGCTTATAGAGGAGCAAAAAACGAGGCAGGGACAGCGCACTGCGCTGTCTCCGCCTCTCTCAATATAGCGCTCTCTCACGAACGCTTTCCGGGTTGTCGGCTGCAAACCGGTGGAAATCGCGGCCGGCGCGCCTGTCGTTACATCCCGAGACAGTCACTCCGATCGTGATTCAGCCGGTAGGATCGACAATTCCAATTTCTCGGTGTGCCGAATGACTGTGAGCCGGGCGCTAACACCAATTTGTTCATCAACTAAAACTTTATGCAGGTGGTGCACGCTCCCGATAGGCTGATCGTTGAACGCGATAATCAGATCCCCCTCGCGCAAACCGGTGCGTGCGGCAGGACTATTTTTCTCCACTGAAACAACGAGGACAGCTGTCTCGAGAGGCAAACCATAGAATCGGAGGATCCGCCGGTGAATTGGTACGTTTTGCCCGGCCACGCCGATATAGCCACGGCGGATACGCCCGTCGCGGATCAGCCATCCTGCAACCAATTTGGCCGTGTTGCTTGCGATGGCGAAGCAGATGCCTTGCGCCGGTCGAATCATTGCCGTGTTTACCCCAACGACTTCCCCCGCCGAATTGACAAGCGGTCCGCCGGAGTTTCCCGGATTCAACGCGGCATCGGTCTGAATAATGTTGTCAATCAATCGGCCGGACTGCGCGTGCATCGAGCGACCGAGTGCGCTGATTACGCCGGCAGTGACGCTTGCCTGAAAGCCGAGAGGATTTCCGATCGCGATCACCAACTGGCCGACCCGCAAGTTCTCGGAGTCGGCCAGACGCACATAGGCAAGCTGCGGCGCATCAACCCGAATAACCGCAAGATCGGTATGTGGATCATCGCCTGCTAATTGCGCTGGATATTCGCGTCCATCGGGCAAATTTACAGTGATAGAATTCGCCGCATGAACGACGTGGCTATTGGTCAGAATGAATCCATCAGGAGTGATAATAAAACCCGAGCCGTTACCGCTGAGCTCGCGCGTCCCGCGCTGGATGTTGATGCGTTGTTTGACGTCGATGTTTACCACCGCAGGGGAAACACGCGCAACTGCACTGACCACGGTGCGCGAATACGCATCGAGCAAGACGGAATCGTCCCGACCTGCTGCCGCCTCGGCCTCACTCGTGGGCGATGGAGCGTCAGACTTCGCCTCGTTTAAGAGAAAATCCGTTGGGACACCGTTTTCCTTCGTAAGAGATGCAATTGTCATAGTATAAATCTCGGACGGCCAAACCAGCAGTCAACTACAGGTCACTCCAGTCTATACATCCCTTTGAGAATGTTACTCTCTCCTTGCACGGCAACGGGAATTGTTTTACACAGGGAGCGTGCGAAAAGCGCCGTCGGCCCCTTCCGTCTTGGATGCGCAGTGTCCTTCCCGGCTCGTGCTCGACCGAATTGCTGACAAATGGACCGCTCTCATCATCCAGATTCTGGCGCGTGGAACGATGCGTTACGCTGCGTTACAGCGTGAGATCGGTGGCATTTCGCAAAAAATGCTGACGCAGACATTGCGCAGCCTCGAGCGCGATGGCTTGGTGCAACGTACCGTTCATCCCGTTGTGCCCCCAAAAGTGGAGTACTCCCTCACGAGACTGGGCCGAACTTTGATTGAACCGTTGCATGCGCTTTGTCGCTGGTCGGAAAAACATCTCGCTGAGCTTCAAGCGAATCGCGCGCGGGCGAAGGCTGTCGCCGCAGTCGCTGATCGCGGCTGATTGAGGTATCGTTCGGGCCAGCCTTCGTTAACTACGCTGTCATAGCAATTAGCGATCTGGTCATGCATCAGGCGGAAATTATCGTTCTTCTGTTCACGGTGGTCGCGGCATCAGTCCTGGTCGCGCGCAAGATGGCGCTGCCGTATCCGGTTGTGCTGGTGCTTGTCGGCTTGGGCTTGAGTTTCGTTCCGCGTCTGCCGCAGGTGAAACTGGATCCAAACATCGTTTTCTATTTCTTTTTGCCGCCATTGCTTTATCCAGCCGCATTGTTCACTTCTTGGCGCGATTTTCGGCGAAATCTGCGGCCGATTGTCTTGCTCGCTATCGGGTTGGTACTTTTCACGATGATCGTGGTCGCCGCCGTGGCACACTCGCTTATTCCGTCCCTGCCGTGGGCGGCGGCTTTTGCCCTGGGCGCAATCGTTTCTCCTCCTGATGCGGTCGCGGCTACGACTGTGATTCGCCGCCTGGCAGTGCCGCACCGGACCGTCAGCATTCTGGAAGGCGAAAGCCTGTTGAACGACGCCACGGCGTTGGTGGCGCTGCAGTTTGCAGTCGCAGCGCTGATGACAGGCAGATTCTCACTGGGCCAGGCATCGTTGCGTTTCGTTTGGGCTGCGGTGGCCGGAATCGGACTTGGCTTGCTCGTCGGCGCAGCAATTCGCTGGGTGCAGCGACATCTCGATGATCCACCGGTGCAAATCACCATTTCGTTACTCACGCCGTTTCTTGCGTACCTACCTGCGGAACGCTTACACGCTTCGGGCGTCCTGGCTGTGGTTGCCGCCGGAATTTATCTTGGCTGGCACTCTCCATTAATTTTGACGGCGCGTTATCGTTTACAGGCGTTCGCCTTCTGGGAAATCGTGGTGTTCCTTCTGAACGGTTTTGTTTTCACGGCTATCGGCCTGCAATTGCCGGAAATCCTGCGATCGCTCAGAGGCGAGTCTCTTTTTTCGCCCATTGAGAATGCGCTTCTCGTCAGCGCTGCGGTTATACTGGTACGGATTGCGTGGGTTTTTCCGGGTGCGTACCTACCGTTTCTGCTGCATAAGGGATTGCATCGGCGCGAGCCTCTCCCGGAGTGGCAAGATGTGGCGGTCATGGGCTGGTCGGGCATGCGCGGGGTAGTCTCCCTGGCGGCCGCATTTGCGCTTCCTTATGTCTTACCGGACGGCCGCCCGTTCCCAGGCAGGAACTACATTTTGTTTCTGACCTTTGCTGTGATTTTGGTGACCCTGTTGTTCCAAGGTCTGACGCTACCGCTTGTGATTCAGAAACTTTGCATCAAGGCCGATAATTCAACTGATGAAGAGGAGCGAATTGCGCGGTTAAAAGCCAACCAGGCGGCAATCGAATCGATCGAGAACCTTCGCGCCAGCGGCAAGTTTTCGCCCGATACAGTGGATCGTTTGCGCGCCGAGTACGACGAGCGTGTCCTGCAATTGCAACTTTGCGCCGAAAACCCGGACGATTGCCGCGGCGAAATCGCGACACCACAATATCAGCGTTTGCAACGCCAGGCGCTTCGCGTTGAAAGGCAAACCATCATCCGTTTGCGAAACGAGCGTGTGATCAACGACGATGCGTTGCGGCGTATTCAGCGTGACCTGGATCTTGCAGAAGCGCGCCTGACGGGAAGTTAAGAGTGTTAAGGGTTGAGGTTTAAGAACAAGGACACGGTAGCCACGAACTGCCGGTTAGGCACTACACTTAAAACCCAAAACTTGGCATACTAAAAACCGTAGCGTGCAGGCCAATCCCTGGCTGGCCCGCCCAGGCGTGCTGCACAGGTCTTCAGTTCCTTCTTGAAGAACCGAGCGAGATGAGACCGTATCTTGATTGTGAGCGGAAGCTTTTCCATCCTGGTCCAACTGTTGTAATCCGCGCTCAGTCGGCTGCCCGGCTCGTCTGGATCGGCGCCCAGGAAACGAAGGATGGAGCACCGCAATTCAGCGGGATTGTTTTGCAGATCATCAAAGAAATAAACGCGAAACTGTTCTGGATCGACGATGCGTTTCCATCGCGCGACGACGGCACTTGGATATGAACGCAAGAGCATCCCTCGGCGGTGCAAATTCCGATTGACTTCGTTGATGTCGGTCGCGTCAAACGGCTCAATCTGGCGATAGTGGACTTCCATGGACAAATGCGACCACACTCGCTCAACCGGATCGCGCGCCAGAAAGATCACCTTTAAGTTTGGGAAGTATCGGACAACTTCTCGAATGACTTCCTTACTCAGCGTCGAATAATTTGGCGAAATATCACCGGAAAAGAGCGATGCCTTGGGTTCAAACAGTCGTCCATAATTCTCCAGGTCGATACTAGTTTCAGCGCTAAGGCTCTTCAGCCGCTCTAGAAATCGACGATCGCGCTCGTCTCTGCAACGAGGATGAGCTGCGCGTTGAACTCTGCTCAATTGATCAAAGTAATGCAACTCCTTTACGGGAGGCATCCAGAAATCCGGATGGGAATCGAGTTGCTGATAAAGCCAGGTGGTTCCGGCTTTATGTGCTCCGATGCACAGAAAATCAGGCCCTGCACCGCGACTAGGAGACCTCTTTCCTTCCTCAAGCGATCCAATCACACCAGAATAGGATGTCGCAGTCGTCCACCAGTTGCAGGAAGAAGATCAGTAACGAAAAACCATATCGTGCGGGCCATTGTTTCGCCGGTCCGCCCAGTTCTGCAGCACAGGCTTTCAATTCCTGTTCAAAAAACTGAGCTACCCTGGACCGCACCTTTTCAGTGAGCCGAAGTTTCTTCCTGTTGGTATCCAGGTTGTCGTCCGCCTTCAATCGGCCATTAGACTTGTTCGGATCGGCACCTAAAAACAGGAGGATCGAGCGCCGCAGCTCTGCCGGATTTTTCTCCAGGTCGTCAAAAAAGTAGATACGGAAAAGATCTGGACGAACATAACGTCTCCAGCGTGCCACGATCTTACTTGGATGTGAGCGCAGGAGCACTCCGGGATTGAGCAAATTCCGAATCACTTCGTCGGCATCGGTCGCATCAAATGGGCTAATCATTCCGAGACGAACGCCCATGGACAATTGTGACCACGCCCTCTCAACGGGGTCCCGAGCTAGAAAGATCACCTTCAAATTTGGGAAGGAATTGACAACTCGCTGAATGATCTCATCGCTTACTGTCGAATAAGCTGGCGAGATATCTCCGGAGACAAGCGATCCCTTTTGCTCGAACAAACGCCCATAATTCTCCAGGTCGATGTAGGACAGCGCGCTCAGGTTTTTCATGCTATCGAGAAAGGAAGCGTCGCGCTGGTCTCGGCAGCGCGGAGGATGGGACCGTCTCGTTCTAGTTAGACTGTTGAGATAGTGCAGTTCTTTTACCGGAGGCATCCAGAAATCGGGGTGCGCCTCAAGCTGCCGATAAAGCCACGACGTCCCGCCTTTCTGGGCCCCCACGCACAGGAAATCGGGCCACGCGTCGCCCGCTGAATGGTGACTACATTCTCCGTTTCGATCGTCATTTACGGGAGCTTTGAATGGCCAAGCCCAACGCATGGCCGCATTATTTACATCCATCAGAGAAAAAGCAAGATCGAAGCAACGTCATCAGTTCGCGCCCCTTGAACCAGGAAGCGTGAAGAGACCTGCTTGCGTCGGTCGGCTGTAAACCGGAAAATTGCCACCAATGAGCTGCAGCACTCGTCACCGCGTTTTCCTTCTCTCACCCGCTTACGCCGGCGGTGAACGAGCGCGGATGCTTCTGAGCGACCGGGCGGAGTTCGAACTCGCGCGAAAATTGCGCTGCAACCACGGCGTGCCAATCGCAGAGGTGTTCACCTTTCTCAGCGGTCTCTATTTTCGCGGCAAGATCGCATACGCGACTGCGTTCGCGCGGCCCGCGACTGGAATCCCCGGTGTATTTGTGATCACGCCCACTCGTGGGCTTGTCGATGCCAGTACGCGGATTCATCTCGATGACCTGCGTGAATTTGCAACGGTCGATATTCAGAGTGATGATCCGCGTTTTCGAGCGCCGATTGAGCGAGATGCGCGTGCCCTCGCAAAAAAACTGCCAGCTCGTAGCGAGATCGTCCTTCTCGGCAGCATTGCCACAGGAAAATATGTGAATGTTCTGCTTGCGACTTTTGGTGAACGGCTCCGATTTCCCGTTGACTTCGTCGGTCGGGGCGACATGAGCCGTGGCGGATTGATGTTACGCTGTGCAGTAGATCGACAGGAGCTTCCATACATCGCAGTGGCAGGCGCGATTGTTAATGGGAAACGCCCGCCCAAGCTCCCTCCGCGGAGATATCAGTCCACGTTTTGATAGAAGCTTTTCCTGTTTATTTGTTTTGCGTCACAGGCCGAGGTTGCGTTATGTTAAGTTGCTGTTTATCGGCAGCCTAATTTTCCTGGATGATATGGACGTTAGCGGCACGATTGGCGCGATTCTGAGCCAAAAAAGTAAAGATATTTTTTCCATTGCGTCCGACGCAACAGTTTCTGAGGCGATTCGAATGATGGACGAAAAAAATGTCGGCGCTTTATTGGTGATGGATGGAGAGCGGTTGAATGGCATCATTTCGGAGCGCGATTATACGCGCAAAGTTTTTCTCCGTGGCAAACGTTCCCGGGAAACGAAAGTTTCGGAGATCATGTCAGCCGATGTGACCGTTACGCATGCGCGTGAACCGGTGGAGAAATGTCTGCGTCTGATGACTGATAAACACATCCGCCATCTGCCGGTCGTCGAAGGTGATCAAGTGGTTGGCGTGATCTCGATCGGGGACCTCGTCAAGCACGTGATTTCCTGTCAGAGCGCAGCTATCGCGCATCTGGAAAGCTACATCCACGGCGGGTACGTGGGCTAATCCTGTAGGGCGTCTGTGTCAGACGCCGATCCAATTTTCGGCGTTTTACAGAATCGAGCCAGCGGGAGCTGAGCGAGATGGACGGGAGGCCCGAAGGGTGAGCGAGCTGGCGCGAGCGAATCAAACGCCCTACAATTTCCGGACCGTCTTCCCACCGACGATTGCTCGTACCGCGCTTTTATGTCATGTCGACCGAAGTGGAGACATCTCTAGATTTCTCCGAACGCGCTGCGCGTGTTGACGCCTATGGCGCAGAAAAACAGAGATTCCTCGACTTCGCTCGGAATGGCAAGGTTGGCGGCCGTGGCTACAACTTCCAGACGGTCTTCCCGCCGACAATTGTTCGCACTGCGCGGCCCTTCAATTTCCAGCCGTCGAATGGCGAATTACGTGAGGCCGATTGAAATTGATCGACGCTGACAGTCCACTTCAAGGTCGGATCGATTAGTGTAACATCTGCGCGGACTCCGGGCGACAGAGTGCCCGCATCCAGCTTCAACAAGCGGGCCGGCTCGACAGTGTACATCTCGATCAAACGCGCGACATCGATCTTGGCGTGTTTGTGCACGAGCAGATCGATGAAAAGGCCGAGTTCAGTTTCCAATCCAACTATACCGAATGGCGCGACGTCGAACTCGACTTCCTTTTCGAAATCCGCGTGCGGCGCGTGATCAGAACACAAGATGGACAAGGTCCCATCGGCAATGCCCTCAAACAGCGCATCGACATCTGTTTGCGAGCGCAGCGGCGGATTCATCTTGTAGTTCGTATCAAAACTTTGGATCGCCTCATCCGTTAATGCGATGTGATGCGGGCAAATCTCGCCGCTTATTTTTACGCCGCGTTTACGCGCTTCCCGGATTAATCGCACACTTCCCGCTGCACTGATATGCTGACAATGGATCTGATGATCGCAAAGTTCCGCGAGCAAAATGTTGCGCATCACTATTGCTTCTTCGCCGGCAGCCGGCCAACCCGGTAACCCAAGAAGCGTGCTCCAATAACCCTCATGCACGACTCCATTGCCGACCAAATTGTAGTCCTGACAATGATCGAGCACCGCTACACCGACCATGCGCGCATATTCGACGGCGCGCCGCATCACCTCGTGATTTTGAATGCAATGACCGTCGTCCGTGATCGCCACGACGCCTGCCTGTGCAAGTGAGCCGATCGGCGCGAGTTCTTCGCCTGCGAGATTCTTTGAAATTGCGCCGGTTGGCAAAACATTCACGCGCGCGATGGCGGAGGCCCGATCTTTTATCCATGCAATCGTGCCCGCATTGTCCGGAACAGGCGACGTATTCGGCATGCAAACGATGGTGGTGAATCCGCCGGCCGCGGCCGCGCGCGCTCCCGATTCGATCGTTTCCTTGTGACTGAATCCCGGCTCGCGCAGATGCACGTGCACGTCGATCAAACCGGGCGCGACAATCAATCCGGTTGCGTCAATTTCTTCGACACCTGATCGCTGATCTCTGACGTCTGACTTCCCTGCGACTCGTCCGTCGACAACGTAAAGATCCGCAATTTCATCGCGCTTGTTTGTGGGATCGATCACCCGGCCGTTTCGAATGATTGTCGTGCTCACGCCGAGATCCCTCCGCACAGATAGAGAACAGCCATGCGCACAGCAAGACCGTTCGTGACTTGATCGAGAATGACGCTCTGCAATCCATCGGCGACTTCGCTGTCGATCTCGACTCCACGATTGATGGGACCAGGATGCATGATCAGACAATCGGGCTTCAAAAGTTTCGCGCGTTCTCTGGTGAGACCGAAAAAGCGAATGTATTCGCCGATACCGGGAAAATACTCTCTGCGCTGGCGTTCGTGCTGAATGCGCAAAAGGTTCACCACATCTGCGTTTGGCAGGACGTCGTCGATCTTGTGGGAAACTTCGACTCCAAGTTTCTCAAATTCGCGCGGAACCAGTGTGCTCGGACCGACTAGCGTGACGTGCGCGCCCAGCTTGAGCAGGCCAAAAATATTCGAGCGTGCCACTCGACTAAACAAGATATCACCGATGATCGCGACGCGTAGTCCGGCGATTTGTCCCCGTTTCTCACGAATTGTGTAGAGATCGAGGAGCGCCTGCGTGGGATGTTCGTGCGCGCCGTCGCCTGCATTGATCACGCTCGCTTTAAGTCGATTTGCCAGAAACTGCGGTGCGCCAGCTGAGCTGTGACGTAAGACCAGAATATCGGCATGCAATGCCTCCAAATTACGCGCGGTATCTTTAAGCGTTTCGCCTTTGGTGAGGCTAGAAGTGCTAGCCGAAATATTGATCACATCGGCGCTCAACCGCAGGGCAGCCAACTCGAAAGAGGTGCGGGTCCGGGTGCTTGGCTCGACAAAGAAATTCACCAATGTTTTTCCGCGCAACGCCGGCACTTTCTTGATCTCACGTGTACCGACCTGTTTGAATGCATCGGCGGTTTCCAGGATGAAATTGATTTCGTCCGCCGATAATTCGCGAAGGCCTAGCAAATCTTTTCGTATCCAGCGTGTAGTCATCAGGTAGCGAATATCTTCATTCTTTTTCCAAGCGTACCTCGTCCGGTTCGTTATCGGTTTCCTGAAGTTGGACCTGCACCTTTTCGCTGCCGGAAGTCGGCAGATTCTTGCCAACGTAATCGGGGCGAATGGGTAGCTCGCGATGACCGCGGTCGATTAGTACTGCGAGCTGAATTCGTGCGGGTCGTCCGAATGAGTTGATGGCGTCCATGGCGGCGCGCACGGTGCGTCCGGTGTAAAGAACGTCATCGACAACGATGACGGTGCGTTCCTCCAGGCGCAGCGGAAGTTTCGTTTCGCGCACGATTGGCAATTCAGAACGTGTTCCCACATCATCGCGATGCATCGCCACGTCGATTATGCCGGTCTCTACGTTGACCTTCGCGATCTCGTGAATAAAACCGCCGATGCGCTGGGCGATCTCCACGCCGCGGGACGGAATTCCCGCTAGCACGACGTGTGTCAGTTGCGGGTTTCGCTCAATGATTTCGTGCGCAATTCGCTGAAGTGCTCGACGAATCGCCTCCGCGCCCATTGTTGGGACCGCGGCACCAGATGTCTTTTGTTTTGCTCGTTTCATGTGTTTCCTTGGCGACCTCGCAGGATCGCATTAAAGGAACAAAAAATTAGGAGGCGGACTTTTCGGTGCGCGCCTCCTTTCTTCGTCGCTCTCGCCAGTTGGAGCGATGTTTTACGATCCAGTCCAGCAAGGCCTTTTCGAAGCCGATGTCTTTACCGGCTTTTTCGCTTTCGATCCATTTGTGTTTCAGGATCTCAGCGCGCTCGGCGAGAAACTCCTTATACAGGACCGAATTCTTAACGAATTGAGAGTGATCCTCTTCGGAAGATGGCATCTGAGGATTGTCTTTCATGAAATTGGGCACGAGTCAACAAAATCGAAGCACTCAAATTCGACGTGCCAACCGCCCCTTTTATTTAACTCTCGGTTCCAATCACGGTTGCGGACACATTGCTAGGGCAGAGTCTTACGAAGATTTTCGGCAATTTTTTTGAACTCGGCTGATACGCTAGACTTTCGATCTTCTCCCACAATCGGCATTCCACGATCGCCCGATTCACGCGTTGCGATATCGATTGGGATTTGGCCAAGCAATGGGACGCGGAGTCGTTTCGCTTCGCGTTCGCCACCGCCACTCCCAAAAATATTGTAGCGTTTGCCGTCGGAGGGAGAGGCGAAATAACTCATGTTCTCGATGAGCCCGAGCACAGGCACATTGACCTTCTCGAACATGGTAGCGGCTTTGCGAGCATCGATGAGTGCAACTTCCTGAGGCGTGGTTACCACAATCGCGCCGGAAAGGGCGACCGTTTGAACGATGGTGAGCTGAATGTCGCCGGTGCCGGGAGGCAGATCCAGCACCAGATAATCCAGTTCGCCCCATTCCACCTGTCGCAGAAATTGCTGCGTATAACGAGTGACCATCGGCCCGCGCAAAATCGCTGGCGAAGTGTCGTCGAGCAAAAATCCCATCGACATCAGCCGCAATCCATATTGCTCGATCGGGACGATTTTGTTCTCTTCCGTCGCCATGGGTCTCTCGCGCGTTCCGAACATCAAAGAAATGCTCGGGCCGTAGATGTCGCAATCGCATAAGCCGACGCGTGCGCCCGTTTGCTCCAGGGCGACCGCCAGATTTGCCGCGACAGTCGATTTGCCCACGCCGCCTTTGCCGCTTGCCACTGCGATCACGTGTTTAATTCCCGGGATTCGGGTCGCTCCCATGCCGGTACCTGCCCCCGCGGGCGGCGCATGAATATCGATCAGGACCTTTGCGCTCTGAACACCCTCGATGGTTCGCAGCGCTTTTTCAGCCTGGTTCTTAATTGCCGCCGGAACGTTCGGATCATTTGTCGCCAGGGCGACTTGTACTTTGACTTCGCCATTCTCGATCTGGACCGATTTCACAAGGCCGAATGAAACAATATCGCGTGTAAACCCCGGATATTTCACCGCCTTCAAAGCATCCTTCACCTGTTCCTCAGAAATCGACATCTCAGAAACTTACGCGGGCAGCGCTAGAGGTAAACTGCGCGCTACTTTTCATCGCGCGCCTACCGGTTTTGATAATCCATTTTGTAGCGAATCTGATACTCGTTTCCGCCAGTGGGGCGGGAAGGTTGCTGACCAGCTTTCGCTACAAAGTCCGGGTTTTGCCAGTCGGACCAGGCGCGGTATTTCTCCCTCATCGGGTTGGCCGGTAGCTTGAGCCGGAAAATTTTGTCCTCCTGACCAGGAAACTTTAAAACGAAGAGACGCTGCGAAGTTCGGAAATAAAGTTCGACGTAGCCCGCGCGCACGCCTGGGTCTTGAGGCGCATCGGTGTGCCAGTAACCTGGCATCGGCATTCGATTGCGAGGTGTATCGAGCTCAGGCTGAACGTCGGCCAAACTTTGAATGGACTGACCAGATGGCGGTTTTACTTCGAATTCCAACAGCGGCGTTGGTCCATTGATATTTAAAACATGCGGTTGACCGGCATACCAAATTCCAAAACCGGACACCGCAATAAGACCAAGCGACAAACAAACCGCGATCAACCCAACAAAAAGCCAAAGTCCTCTTGTGCCGCGCCAGTAAAGCGTGAGAAGAATCAAGCCCGGCGCTACGACGCACGTCACTAGCAGCGCGATCGCGGCCGCAAAATACCCGGCCTCGCCCTCAAATGTGGATACGTGAAAAGCGGCTGCGAGCGCCGCTCCCAAGGCGAAGCCGAGAAATAGTCCGCCTCCGATGCCGATAATCCCTGCGAGAATTCCAAAGAGAATTGCGCTGACCGAAAGTTTTTTTGTAACCGGTTGCACGAGATTGATCAGGGCGAATTTGTCGAAACAGCGCTTTGGAGGAGGTCGATCCGCTGGTGTGTCTTAGCGACTTCTACGATGAGACCCGAATAGTGCCATCGGCCAAGCGATTTGCTTGATGCTACGTAAATGGTCCCTTTCCCTTTTGGACCGGAAATGGGGATGGAGAGGTTTGCTTCTCCGGACGCGCCATTAACGTTTGTGTTTCCCGAAACGAGAAACCCCTCTGTGATCGGAGTGCCGAGAGCTTCAATTACGGCAGAGTTCACCCTGGCTTGCGCCACGGCGTCTTTGTAAACGTCTGTGGATTTCATCGCGCTGAAAACGATCAACGCGATCGAGCCGACAAACGCGACGAACAATGCCAACATGCTGAGGCAGCCAGCCGGCACGAACCACTTCCAGTTTCGCATCCACCAGTTGGGTCGCGGCGTTAGAGGAACCGCCGGATTTTGCTCCATGGAGCCTTTCTACTTCAGC
>JBKPLX010000133.1:0-6902 GCA_046731855.1 Verrucomicrobiota bacterium
GGATCGCCGGGTGGATGCCTACGGTGAAATCAATCGACGTCTGATCGATTAAGCGTAGCACGGACACCTTCGCGGTGACTGCCAGAGAATCTCAACCGATGCGCCGGCCATGGTATCGGCCCTCTTTGACGATCCAGATTATGATTGGGCTGGTTGTCGGGGGCGTGATCGGCTGGCTGCGACCCGATTGGGGAAACGCGGTTTATTTTCTGCGCGATATCTTCATTAACCTGATCAAATCCATCATCGCGCCGCTGGTGTTCTCGACCATCGTGGTTGGAGTCGCTGGCGCAGGTGCATTGCGAAAAGTGGGACGGATGGGCGCGAAAGCGCTCATCTACTTCGAGATCGTCACGACCGCGGCGTTGTTCATTGGCTTGGCCGTAGTCAATTTCACGAAGCCCGGCATAGGCGTAACTCTCGCGGCCACTAACACGAACGTAATTAAGACAATCGAGCAAAGTCATCCAAAGACTCTGGTGGAAACAATCGTCCATGCGTTTCCCTCGAGCGTGATCGAAGCAATGGTGCGCGGTGACGTTTTGCAAATCGTCATGTTCAGCGTGCTGTTTGCGCTCGCCGTCTCAGCAGTTGGTGAAAAGGGGAAACCAATTGTCCGGGCGATGGAAAGCCTCGCTCAGATCATGTTTAAGTTTACGAACTACGTGATGCTGTTCGCGCCAATTGGCGTAGGCGCGGCGATGGCACACACGATCGGCACGCAGGGTCTCGGCGTCCTGGTGAATCTCGGCAAGTTGATCGGCTCACTTTATCTGGCTCTCGTGATTTTTATCTTGTTAGTCTTCGGATTGGTGATTTGGATCGCTCGGATCCCGTTGCAGCAATTCGTCAGAGCCGTGCGCGAGCCCGCGACGCTCGCATTCGCGACCACGAGCAGCGAATCGGCTTTGCCAAAAGCGATGGAGTCGATGGAGCGTTTCGGCGTGCCGGCACACATCGTCGGGTTCGTGATGCCAACGGGATACTCATTTAATCTCGACGGCTCGACCCTTTACCTCGCGCTCGCATCCGTGTTCGTGGCGCAAGCTGCCGAAACGACCATGGGTTGGCACATGGATTTCGGTCAACAAATTGTGATGATGCTAACGCTCATGCTCACCTCCAAAGGCGTTGCGGCAGTCCCGCGTGCATCGCTGGTTATTTTGCTCGCGACGCTGAACAGTTTTTTGCCGTCAGGTCTGGGGCCGATCGGCGTTGCGATCATTTTTGGTGTGGATGAATTGATGGATATGGGCCGCACTTGCGTAAACGTGATCGGCAATTGTCTGGCAACCGTCGTAGTCGCCCGATGGGAGGGCGAGTTCGACGACGCACGCGCGCGCGTGTTCGGCACGTCAGCAGAAGCCCAGATGGATTTGAAAGCCGGCAACGTGGCCTTTGCTGAGGCAGCTACTCAAGGCGATTAGGAATTAGGATTGAGAGCATCAGACCACAGAAGAATCGACAAAGCTGGCGTCATCCAGTTAGGATTCGTGAGCCATGCCATCTTTGCACACACTTACGGGGGCAATTTATCTCCTGCAGATTTTCGGCTCCGCTTTTCTAACGATTCTCTTCCTTCAATCTGGGATTGATAAGATCATCAATTACCGCGGTAACCTCGAATGGCTAACGGGACACTTTGCGAAGAGCGCTCTCGGGGGACTTGTGCCGGTTCTTTTGACCGCGATAACGATTCTCGAAGTTACAGCCGGGACTCTGAGCGCGGTTGGATGCGTCATGCTAATCGTTTCACGGCAATCGACCATCGCTTTCTACGGGGCTGCCATTTCAGCCGTTGCGATTACTGCGCTGTTCTTCGGACAACGAATGGCAAAAGAATACGCTGGGGCAGCCGTGCTTGTTCCTTACTTCCTGGTAACGCTGGTCACAATTTATCTGCTCGCGCAGTGACGATGTAACCAGCCGAGTCTATTTCTTGCCAATCTTTGGCGGGAAAAGCCAAAGAAGTTTTCCTTCCTCGGATTCAGGGTCTACATCAACCAGCGCGACGCCAGCCTTGGCAAGTTTGAGTGACGCACCCGTTAGTCCTGAAATAACATTGGTGAAGTCCGGTTCGTGACCGACAAGCATCAGAATGTTCGCTCGATGCCGCTTCACCACGGTTCGCAATTTACTTCTGCCAAATCCGGGTGCGAGCGATTCATCCTTGCGCACCTTGGCTTTGAGATAGTCGGCGGCAATTTCGGCAGTCTGCGCAGCCCGGGGCAATGGGCTGGTCACGATAAAGTCGGGCCGTACTTTCAGGCGGTCCAGAAATTTTGCCACTTCGCGCATTTCTCTTTTTCCGCGCTTGGTCAACGGGCGTTCGTCATCGGGTTTTTTCCAGCTCGGCCAATCGGCTTCACCGTGTCTGAGAAAATAGAGCTTCATATTAAAAAAGTTAAAAAGATAGAACGTTTACAAAGTTAAAAAAAGAAAGCATTTGATGGCGACCCATTTTACTTTGTAATTCTTTTAGGATTTTTGCCTGCTTTAAAGAATCTGCCACTTCGGTCGCCGTGTGCGCGAGTCAGCTTGCCAAAGGCGAACTCCGCCCAGGAACGCGTTCCGGTTATGTCCAAGTTCAATTCCCTTCGGCAGCTTGTTCACTTCTTTGGCATTCCCGCCTCCTAGCACGACATAGTCGGCAATAAGTGATTTCTTCAATTGTATAAGGGCATATTGAACATCGCGCTGCCAGGCTTTTTCACCGAGCCGTGCCTGGCCGGTTTCGCCAAGGTAGTCCTCAATGATGCTGCCGTTGCGATAGGGCAAGTCACCTAATTCAAGAGATAGAACATAGTTGTTCCAAACCAGAGCCGACCCAAGTCCTGTCCCCAGTCCGAGAAAAAGCATCCGGCGACCATGATAGCTGCCGAGTGCCTGCATGGCCGCGTCGTTGATGATGCGCACTGGTTTGCGCAGCGCTTTTTCGAAGTTGAATCCCACCCAGCCCCTGCCGAGATGCTTTGGCTCGCATTCAATCTTGCCGTTGCGCACGGGGGAGGGAAACCCCAGTGAGATAGCGTCGAATTTCCAATCGGCTACCAGCGGTTTGATTTCGTTCAACATCGCGCGCGGCGTCAGCTTCCCTCCCGACTTGAATTTTCTCCTCTCCACGCGCGAGATCATCAGCTTCACATTTGAGCCGCCGATGTCGATGACGAGGATTCTTTTTCTCATGTCGACTTTTTCGGTGTCGCAGCGGCGGTTGCTGACTTCGCCTCTGGCTCCTTTGACGGCAAATTCGGCCGCTTTAGTTCATGGTCGGTCTCCGGCGATCTCGGGACTACACATTTTTCCTCAGCTACAGTGATGGGAATTAGTTTGTCGGCGCGCAATTTCTTTTTCGATTTTGTCATTTTTTTTGCCCGCTCGCGAGAGACTTCGCGGAAATGCCACTGGGCTTGGGCACGGGGTTCTGACCCCTCCGGTTTCAAACGACGGTACTTTCCATCGGGTTGCAACTCCCGCGCCTTGACGCGGTCGTGCAAAAAGCTGGGAAGCACTTCGTGGATGATCTGATCCCGCAAGGTTGGATTCTCGACAGGGAACGCCAACTCGATGCGTCGGTAAAAATTCCGCGGCATCCAATCTGCGCTGGATAGGAAGACTTTAGGCTGGCCAGCATTCTCAAAATAAAAAATTCGGCTGTGCTCCAGAAAGCGGCCAACAATGCTGATTACACGAATGTTCTCGCTTAAGCCCGCCACTTTCGGCCGCAAGCAACATATGCCCCGGACAATCAAATCGATGGTCACGTCTGCGCACGAAGCTTCATACAGTTTCTCAATGATCTCCTCGTCGACCAGCGCGTTCAATTTCGCAACAATGCGGGCCGGTTTGCCCGCCCGAGCGTGATCGCGCTCGCATTCGATCATCCCAATGAGACGGCTGTGCATATCAAATGGTGCGACCATCAATTTCTTCAGACCCGGATAGCCTGCGAGACCGGTAAGCGTATTGAAAACAGTTGCTACTTCCTCGGTCAATTTGGGTTCGCCAGTGAGCAAACTAAAGTCGGTATAAATGCGCGCGGTGCGCGGATGATAGTTGCCAGTGCCTAACTGAACGTAACGCCGGAGCTGGTCTGCGTCTCGGCGAACGATCAGCAGCGCCTTGCAATGTGTCTTGAGGCCAACCACTCCATAGATGACATGCGCGCCGGCTTCCTCCAGACGCCGGGCCCATTGAATGTTGCTGGCCTCATCGAAGCGTGCACGCAGCTCAACAATCGCCGTGACTTGTTTTCCAGCATTGGCTGCATCAATTAACGCTTCGACAATGGGCGAATCGCCGCTTGTTCGATACAGAGTGATTTTGATCGCCAGTACCTGAGGATCCTGCGAAGCGGCTTCGATCAACTCGACGATTTGATCGAAGCTGTCGTACGGATGATGAAGCAGCACGTCCTGGCGTCGCAAGACCTCAAAAAAATCAACGTGCGGCGGAAATGCGGGATCGCGCGCCGGCTGAAATGGCCGGTCCTTCAACTTCGCAAACGCATCGTTTGTCACGAGCGGCATCAGGTGAGTCATCGAAAGTGGGCCATCGAGTTTATAGGCGTCGGCCTCTGTCAGGTCGAAGAACCTCAGCAGCAATTCCAAGACATCTTTCGGGCAATCCGCCTCTACTTCGAGCCGAACAGCGTTGCCTCGACTTGAGCGTCGCAGTTCCTGCTCGATGGTGCGCAGCAGATTCTCCGCTTCTTCCTCATCAATGTACAGGTCGCTGTTTCGCGTGACCCGAAATGCATGCACCTCCTCGAGGATCAAACCTGGAAACAATTCGCCGATATGCTGTTTGATGAGCGAGGCGAGATAAATGTACTCACACGCCTCGTCCACGCTCTTGCCGCGCGGCAGCGCGATCAGACGTGATACCGCCCTGGGTACCTGCACGATGGCGTGCAGCGGTTCACCACCTCGCTGCAATTTCGCCCGTACCAGCAGGTTATGGCTTCGGTTCAAAAGATGAGGGAAAGGATGGCTGGCATCCACCGCCAGCGGCGTAAGCATTGGAAGAACTTCCTGCTGAAAATAGCGATGCGCCCAACTGGCACGTTTTGGGGACAGTTCTGCCATTTCGCGCACGTAAATCCCGTTTTTTGCCAGCTCGGGGAGCAATTCATTTTTCCAAAGCGCGCATTGAGTTGCGACGAGCTGACGCACCGTTTTCTGAATACGATCGAATGTATCGGTCGGACTCAAGCCGTCCGGCCCGATATCGCTCGTTTCACTTTTGATTTGCTGTTTAATCCCCGCCACGCGGATCTCGAAGAACTCATCTAGGTTTGAGCTGAAAATCGTAAGGAACTTAACTCGCTCGATCAGCGGCTGAGTGGGATCCTGCGCTTCCTCGAGAACTCGCCGGTTGAACTCAAGCCAGCTCAGTTCCCGGTTGATAAAATTTCCAGGATCTGAAACGCGCGCTTCCCGTGCACTCTCCTTCCGGAGCAGCTCGACCTTTGCAGAAGGCTCTTGCTCAACGCTGGTTTTGGCGGCTGCTGTCGGCATCTTATGTTCTCGTCGAATAGGCGGCCCAAAAGTAGCGCCTGCGTTTCACCCGCCGCGGCGGGCCAGAGGCGCACGCCATTTTTTGGGCAGCCCCACCAATCAAGCAACCACTGCTTGGAAAGTTAAGCAAGACTGGCTGCGCCCGTGAATGGTCCGTCACGTTGCGGTAGCCAGGGACTGATGCCGGATATCTTCAGCAGCGGCCGCGTAAACAGCGTCTTCGGCAATGTTGGTAGCGTGATCGCCAACGCGCTCCAGGCAACGGCCAATAAAAATCAGATTCAAGTAGCCGCGTAATTGATCCGGATCCTGCGCCATGCGCTCGACTAGTTTGTGGCTGGCCGTGCGGTTTAAGTCATCCAGCGTTTGGTCACGGGGGACCACTGCTCGGCCAAGGTCGACATCCTCGCGTGCGAAAGCGTCCACGCTGTCCTTGAACATCGCCATGGCATGCTCGTACATCGGCTTGATCAGTTCGACTTCAGGCAGAGGAGGATGCTGATTTAACTTCCGCGCGCGCCGCGCAATCGTCGTCGCCTGATCGGCCATGCGCTCGAGGTTTGAGGAAAGTTTCATTGCGGATACGACGCGGCGCAGGTCTGACGCCACCGGTTGAAAACGTAGCAGAATATCGACTCCGTCTTTATCAATCTGTTTCTCAAGTTGATCGATCTCTTCGTCATCCGCGATTGCATGTGCGCAAATATTATCGTCACGATTCACCAAACCCTTCATTGCCCGCTCCAGACTACGCTCCGTCAGCCCAGCCATCATGAGCACGTTGTTGCGCAACGCTGCTAAGGATTCATCAAACGTTCCTAGAATGTGTCTTGCCGCGATCATTGCTTATCACTCCTCATCTTGCTCTTAATCGTATTGTTGCCCTGTTCGCGGCGCGCCCGGCGGGTCGCGCCCTACCATCATTATCCAAATCGGCCGGTAATGTAATCCTCCGTCTGTTTTTCGGTTGGATTTGTGAAAATCTTGGTTGTCGGTCCAAACTCGATCAACCGGCCGAGGTACATGAAGGCGGTATAATCCGAAATGCGGCCGGCTTGCTGCATATTGTGCGTCACCGTTACAATGGTGTATTTCGCTTTTAGTTCGTGGATCAGTTCCTCGATTTTCGCCGTGGCAATCGGATCCAGCGCCGAACAAGGCTCATCCATCAAGATCACTTCCGGCTCCACGGCGAGCGCGCGCGCGATGCAGAGCCTCTGTTGCTGGCCACCCGAAAGACTAGTGCCTGGCTTATGTAAATCGTCTTTGACCTCATCCCACAAAGCAGACATACGCAGGGATTTTTCGAGACGTTCATTGAGAAATTTCTGATTGCGTACTCCATTCAAGCGCAAGCCAATGACGACGTTTTCGCCGATCGTC
>JBKPLX010000134.1:0-13079 GCA_046731855.1 Verrucomicrobiota bacterium
ATTTCGCTCAAAGACGCTCACCTGCGTAAAAAACAACAAGGAGATCAACATTCTGGAGTTGGCGAAAAAGCTTCGCGAAAAACATCATCTAGTGATCGACCCAGGTTACGGCAAAATCCGCGGCAAAACCTTTCGCCTTTCGAATATGGGGGACGAGACTGAAGAAACCGTGGCGCACCTGCTCAGCTGCCTGGATGATGTTCTGTAACCGATTGGCTATCTCATCAGCGGATCGCTCAACCCCACGCAACCTCACAAACATTTCTGTTGGTTGCCGGTGAGCAAGAGAACAAATTATCGCATGAACATTCGCCCACTGATCCTGGTTTTTCTTCTCAGTTTCTTTAAACCACCGCAATCAATTTGCGGAGATCCGGCAGCGATAACGCAGGACGAACTTGTTCGCCGCACCCAGGAACTTTTCGACGCGGTAGTACCAGGCAACAAGGAGCCATGGCAAAAATATTTCGCCGACGATTGCATCTTCGCCGATGAAAAGGGCCGTAACCTAAACAAGACGCAACTGGTTGCCGATATTGCGCCGCTGCCGAAAGGTTATTCGGGCACAATCAAGATCGCGAAGCCCCGAAGTGTCATTCACGGTGACACTGCCATCTTAAGTTATGATCTCGACGAGACGGAAACCATCTTTGGCCAGAAGCTCACAGCCCGTTATCACGTAACCGATACGTGGTTGCGACGGAATGGCGTATGGCAAATCGCCTCCAGCCAGGCAATGCGTTACTATGAAGATCCAGCTGTTGCCAGGATCGATCCGAAAAAATTCGCCGATTTTAACGGCGCCTACGAGCTAGCACCCGGTCAGACCAGACGAGTTTTTTCTGAAGGCGGAAATTTGTATGTGGAACGTAACGGGAAACGTGAACAACTTCTGCCCGAGGGATCGGAAATCTTTTTTCGCAAAGGCGTCGAAGGCCGCATCCTTTTTCGCTATGTGGATAACGGGAAAGTGGACGCGCTCATCGATCGTCGAAACAACGAAGACGTCGTCTGGCGCAGAGTGAATTAAGTTCGAGGATATAACAGAAAAGAGTCTCCCACTGCGCGCTAGTTTTCCGCAGACAAATCGCGGGTAACGTCTTACTTAAAATCACTTCCCGTCACTTATGCCAGTGATTGAAACTTCAGGCCTGACCAAAGTATATCGCACCTACCGGAAGGAGCGGGGACTTTGGGGATCAATCAAAGGCCTGGGCAAACGGCGTTACGATGAAACACGCGCCGCCGACCAGGTTTCCTTTAATATTGAGCAAGGCGAGTTCGTTGGTTTTCTCGGCCCCAACGGCGCAGGCAAGACCACGGTGCTCAAGATGCTTTCCGGGCTATTGAATCCGACGTCCGGCGATGCGCGCGTGCTCGGCTTTGTTCCATGGGAACGACGCAACGAAATGAAAAGGCAATTCAGCCTGCTCATGGGACAAAAAAATGCGCTCTGGTGGGATTTACCCGCGCAAGAATCGCTCGAACTCAATCGCGCCATATACGGAATCGACCGCGTACGGTTCCAAAAGGTCGTGGACGGATTATCGGAGCTTTTGGAAGTGCAGGACAAAATGAATGTGATGGTCCGTGAGCTTTCGCTAGGGGAACGGATGAAGATGGAGCTGATTTCTGCCCTCATTCACGAACCGCGGGTTCTTTTTCTCGACGAACCAACAATCGGCCTGGACGTGGTCAGTCAAAAACGGGTTCGCGAATTTCTGCGTATCTACAATGAGGAACACCACATTGTTACGTTGCTGACCAGCCACTACATGCAGGATATCCAGGAGCTGTGTCATCGTGTCCTGGTAATCGATCACGGGAAAATTTTTTTCGACGGGCCGCTGGATGAGATCGTCGACCGGTTTTCAGGATACAAGATTCTGAGTCTAACCTTCGAAAAAGAGGCGGTGCGCGATCTTTCTGCCTTCGGTGAAGTGACGGAACAAACGCCCGTTTCTGTACAACTAAAGGTTCCACGCGCAAAAGTCACCGAAACCTGCCGTGAACTGCTCGAGGCCTGCGACGTGAGCGACATCAACGTCCAGGAAGTACCCGTGGAAGAGGTCATCCGTCAGCTTTTCGGCGAACGTCGCGAAAATCATCGCGCGACTAATCTTGCAGCTGCAGAAGCCGCCCGGGCTACCTAGGCTTCGTCGAACCCGAGCTGACAGTGGCGGCGGTGCGATCGAGTGGCTATGACACCACTTGCGGACCGGTTCGAGTAGCGCAAAGTCAAACAGCCTCCTATGAGATCATGCGATCGGGTGATTGGGTATGCGCTTCTTCCTTTGCTCCTTCTCTCATGTCACGTCAGCCGCCGCCCGAAATCAGACGAGGACTCGAAACAGCAGTTGCTGGCCTTGGAAAATCGGTGGCTCCAGGCTGAGGACGATCCCGTGGCGCTCGAAAGTATCCTTGCTCTTGATTTCCTGCACGTTGTGCCGGGGGAAATCATCACAAAGGAGCAACAACTTCAGTTTCTGCGTGAACATCCTGCCGGTAGCGAACGTCCGGAGAAGCATTTCGAAGATCTGCACGTAAGGGTTTACGGTGAGGCAGGAATTGTGAATGGCGCCGTGATCCAAACGACCGAGCATGGCAAGCGCAAGACTCTATTCACAGATGTCTTCGCTTATCGCGATGGCAAATGGCAGGCCGTTAGCGCACAGGAACTGCCTGTAACCGGTCCATAAGCTATCCTCGGAGTTGGTGCCGTTTCCTTGAGAACGCGGTTCAACCGTCAATTCTCAAGTCTTGGAGCTTAACGGGACAACAAATACAGACATGCTACGCAGGATGCTTTTTTCCATAGCGTCGACAAACGTAGGGTATTGGAGAGTCCAGCCGAGATTCCGCAGTTTTGCATTGCTCACGCGCTTATTGGTGTCGCCGCGTTTACGCCGACCCGTTGATTTACCAATCGGCGGAGGTGGAAGATCCAGTCGTTGTGCCAACCATCGGTAGCAGTCACTTTGCAGCATCGGTTGATCGTCAATCACGTTGTAGATTTGAGTTCGCCGCGTTTCTCGAGTCAGCAAAAAGAAAATTGCGGATGCAATATCATCGCGGTGCACTTGATTAACGAAGCGATCGTTTTCCGGATCGATGATTGCTGTGCCGGCAAGAAGCTTGCTCAGTAACGCCGACCTGCCCGGGCCGTAGATACCGGCGAGCCGGGCGACGATACCGCGCCGCTCCAGTACCAGCTGTTCCGTTTCCAGGAGAACTCGAGCCGTCTCGCGAGCGGGCTTGGTTTCGCTTTCCTCTGTTACCCATGAGCCGTCGCGTTGTGCATAAACGCTGGTACTACTGGTTAAGAGCACTTTTGTTTCAGCAAATCGATCGAGCAGATTGCGTGCGCCATTCAAATAGATTTGCCGGTAAGACTCGACTCCGCCGCCTCGCGAACTCGCGCAGTGAATAACAGCATCGAACGTTCCGGTGCGCTCTGCGACTTGTTCGCGGTTTGAAATATCGACCTGGCAAGCGAGATACGGTTTGGCGGATAGCGTCGCTGCGGATTCCTCAGAAGCTGTCCAGCCTTCTACGTCCCAGCCTGCGGCGTGGAACAAATCGGCCGTCGCTTGACCGACATAACCGCAGCCAGCGATCAAGATTCGCGGCATGTTGCTGTGTTCGTCGGTCGCGGCATTCCTTGCGCTCGCATAATCGCCAGCGCCTCACGCTGCGGCTGCGATTTCAATTTCTTCAAACATGTTTTTCTGAAGAGCCCGCACTTGTTTGAGACGAATGAGCTCCAGGAGCGCTAGAAAAGTTACAACGACCTCCACGCGTGACGCGGTATTCCCAAATAAATCGGAAAAACGCAGCCGCGCGCTGTTTGCCACTCGCTGCAAAATAATATCAATCTTCTCCGAAACGCTAAAACGTTCGGCGAAAATTTCCTGCACGTCCTGTCGCGCTTCGATCCGTTTGAGCACCGTCTGGAATGCGTTGATCAATTGAAAAATTCCAACCTCTTCCAGGCGTAGCGGTTCCTGCAACACCGACGATGCGCTGCCCTGTCGCGCGAAAATCTGTTCCTGTTCCAGCTGGCGCAAATGGAGTTCTGTTGCGGCTTCCTTGAATTTTTTGTACTCGATCAGCTGCCGGATCAAATCCCAGCGTGGATCATCCTCCTCAGCGTCTTCTTCGGGCGGCTGTTGATCAATTGGCAACAAGCTGCGGCTTTTCAGGTAAATGAGGTTCGCCGCCATGACAATGAACTCGCCGGCCAGTTCGATATTCAATTCTTTGAATGCTTGAAGATATTCGAGATACTGACGAGTGATGCGTTCAAGTGAAATGTCGTAAATATCGATCTCATCCTGCTTGATGAGGTAAAGCAGTAGATCGAGCGGCCCTTCGAAAACCTCCAGCTTGACTTTGTAATCGGCTTCCATCTGTGGCTTGGCACGTTAAAGGTTGAAACGTTAAAGCATTAAAGCGTTGCGGGGCCACAAAGGTTCCGAGAGCGTTTCCGATGTCACGATTTAGGGTTTTAACAGATCACGAGGGCTTGCCTACGCAGGAATTTTTCGATGAATCCAAACGCTGTTTACAAGCCCGAGGCCAAACATGATCATTAGCACGAAGGAGCCGCTATAACTGATCAATGGCAATGGTACTCCGGTGATGGGGAGGAGAGCGATCGTCATTCCCATGTTTTGGAAGATACCCGTGAAAATGAGCGCCGTGATCCCCACAACAAGAAGTAGTCCCAATTGATCGCCGGCGAAAAAGGCGACAAAGAGACATGTCATCAGGAGCAAAGCGAAACCGCCAATAAGAAACATTCCTCCAATAAATCCCCATTGCTCGCCGATAGCGGAGAAAATGTAGTCATTGTGTACGGCAGTAGCAGGCAGAAACCCGAGCTCGATTTGCGTGTTTGGTGCCTTGAACCCCTTGCCTGACCAGCCACCTGAGCCGATGGCGATGAGGGATTGATTAATGGCCCATGCCGAGCCCTGTTTGTCGATATCCGGATGAGTAAACGCGGTGATCCGTTGCTGCTGATATGGTTTTAGACCGAAATTGATAGCAATGGGGATAAAGGCGACTCCGATGAGGATCACGCAAACCAAGTACCTCAGCGGAAGACCACCGACGAATAGCAGTGCCAGAAGTACCGGCACCCAAATGATAACCTCCCCCAGATCAGGTTGCATTAGGATAAGCAAGCATGGCGCCGCGGCAATCGCTCCGCAGAGCAGTAGCCGGAGCATCGGATGCATTTCGCGAAATTGCGTCAGGAACAGTGCCAAAACCATGATCCCGGCGACAACCGCAAGCTGTGCCGGCTGAAAATTGATCGGCCCTAAATGCAACCAACTGCGCGCCCCGTAAACCTTCGTGCCGATAAACTTCGTCAGGATCAGAAAGACGATGCCGGCCAAATACATCGGCAGCGCGCCCCAGCGAATCCAGCGGTAGTGGATTAAACTCGTCAGCATAAAGACGAAGACACCGACAACCACCCAGTTTGCCTGCTTTCGCCAGAAGTCGGCCGCATACGAGTCTGCGCGCGTGGAAGTGGCGCTGTAGATAGCCACGACTCCAAAGACAGCCAGAGCGAGCATGATTAGCAGCAGAAGCCAGTTTTGGCCAAGCAACTTTCGAAGAAACGGCGTCATTCGATTTGAAATCGATTAAATCTTCCGCGCATCCGCGGGGAATTGAGGACAATTACACGCGCATTGCGATCTTCGCAAAAAATTGTGGCGTAGCTTTTTCGAGGTGCACTGTTCTCAGCGCGACCTAAACAGTTCGCTAAATTCAATCGAGGAACGCGACGGGATCGGGGCGAAAAGTGCCCAAGTTATGGGCGATTTTTCTGCTAAAGACCAGATGATCTGGGAATTACGTTGGCCAACTCATTAGATCCGGAGTTTATCACATAACGAGTTGAATTTCAATTGGTTAAGAATTTTTATCGCAAATATTGGCGCTCCACTTGTCTATAGATTTGAAGGCCACTAAACTAGTTTCCACTTTTGTTCGTTTTTCGGGAGGAATAGGCACATGGCTAAGAGCAAGAAGACAAAGAAAAAGACGAAACGAAAGCTCGCGCACCCTAAACTGCCGATGCAACGGCAGTTGAATCTGTTGCACGAGGGGACGCATTTCAATCTGCGCCCGATGTTTGACGAATTAAACAAGCAATACTTTCGCGGGCGTCTTCGTAGTTACAATGTGATGTGGGGTCGCCGGCGAAAGCATCGTCCCAAGGAATATTTCATCTTTGGCACAATTCAGGAACAGGATCGTGTTATTCGAATCAATCGGGCGCTGGACCAGCCGTTTGTGCCGTCTTGGTTTTTGCGGTACGTGCTTTATCACGAGATGCTGCACTCGGTAGTGCCCGATGAGGCGCTCTCCGGCGGTCGCCGTCGGGTTCACACGGAAGAATTCAACCGTCGCGAGCGGGCATTTCCGGGGTATCGGCGCGCCCGCCGCTGGGAAGAGGAAAATCTGTCGCGTTTTTTGCGCTGAGAACGATCGGACATCAGGCTGCCAGCCTGACATGCAAAAATCAGCGCGTTTCCGTGATGGGCGTCGGAGACGGCCTCTCAGACAGCGAGGGCGTCGTCGCTACGTTCTTTTTGATCAGGTACCAAAGCGTTGTCGCGAGCAGGAGAGAGATCAACTTCGCGCGCCAGTTTTTCAGAATTAGGCTCTTCATATTTGCTATGCAACAAAATCTCCGCGATCCGTTGACGGAAGGTCTCTGGAGTGAAATTGCGCTCAATTCGCCGTCGATGACAAATGGAAATACCACCCGTCTCTTCGGAGACGACTACTGCCACAGCGTCCGATTCCTCAGTAATGCCGAGCCCGGCGCGATGACGTAATCCCAGGCTGCGATCGAGCGTCTCACGCTGGCTCACTGGAAAAATACACGCCGCGGCTGCGACTCGCCCGTTGCGAATGATCACTCCGCCATCGTGCAGCGCGGCTTTTGGATGAAAGATGGTCAGCATGAGTTCGACAGAAAAATCTCCATCGATCGTTACGCCTGTTTCCTCATAAACACGAATCGACGTGTCGCGCTCGATCGCGATGAGCGCGCCGAACTGCTTATTTGCCAGTTGCATGACTGCCTCGGCCAGATCATGGACCGTTTCGCGCTTTTCGCTGGTCAGCGAGAAAATGGGGTGACCGCCAAGAGCGGCCAGACCACGTCTTAACTCCGGCTGGAAAATCACTACCAGTGCGACGGCGAGAAAAACCGAGAAGCTTCGTACCAGCCAGCCGATCACAACCAAATTGAGCAGCGTGGAAATCAGGGTAAGCGTCAAAAAGACGATCGCCAGCCCGGTGAGCACTTTCGCGCCGCGCGTTCCCCGGAAATAAAGGTAACCGTAATAGATCGCCACGCTCAGCAGAAGGATTTCAAACAGACTGCGCCATCCTCGAAACCAGAGATCGATTAGCTGATGAATCATTTTGCCCTCTGAAGAATCGCTTCCGTTACCTTTAAGGCATTTACGTTTTCTTTAACATCATGAACTCGGAACACGTCTGCCCCGCGCGCGCGCAGGAGCGAAGTCAACGCCACTGCAGGCGCTAACCGATCGCTGACCTGCGCCGAATTGATCAATTTGCCCAGAAAAGATTTTCGGGACACGCCAATCACGATTGGTCGATCACACGCACGGAGCCGCTCGAGCTGCGCAAGCAACTCGAGGTTGTGCTCTAGCGTTTTCCCGAAACCAATGCCCGGATCAAACGCAATCGCCATGGGGTCAATATTATAACCTATGGCGCGCGCGTATTGTTGTCGAAAAAAATCAGCAATTTCTGAGACAACATTTGTGTATTGCGGCGCAATCTGCATGGTCTGCGGCGTTCCCTGCATATGCATCATGATGAAAGCTGATTTGTTTTCGGCAATCAGCGGCATCATTTTCTCGTCGTTTCGCCCCCCGGTAACGTCGTTCACAATCGAAGCTCCCGCTCGAATTGCGGCGCTCGCAACCTCTGCCTTCGACGTATCAATCGAAATAATGACTTCGCCTTTTCTGCGCAATTGTCCGATCACCGGAATCACACGGCGCAATTCTTCCTCTGCGGTGATCGCTTCTGACCCCGGTCGGGTGGATTCGCCGCCGACATCGACGATGTGCGCACCTTCCGCTGCCATCTTCAACCCGTGCTCCACGGCCCTGTCCACCGCGAAAAATTCGCCGCCATCGGAGAATGAATCCGGAGTAATATTCAATACGCCCATGATCAGCCCCTGTCGGGAGAGATCGAAAGTGCGGTCGCCGATTTTCCAGAGTCTCCCACGCATCATGGATGAGACTAACACCAGAGCCGAATTATTCGAAGACGCTCTATGAGCGCCGGGATCTAATCATTCGGCGGTCGCAGACCGCCACTGAGTTATTTTTTTCGCGAATACCGCCCCATTAGTTCCCCGTGCGCGACAACGTGCCCTTTCATTGCTGCGTCCAGTTGATTACGCTTCGCACCAGCGGGCAAGTTCAGCTCGCGGTCCAGCGCGAAAATGTTGAAGTAATAGCGATGCGTGCCAGACGGTGGACACGGTCCTCCGTAGCCCGATTTGCCGAAGTCATTTGTTCCCTGCACGCCTTTGGGCACGCTTGCTTCCGCGATCGCATTGGTCTGAGGGGAAATGTTCCAAGCTATCCAATGCGTAAAGAGTCCACTCGGCGCATCCGGGTCATCTACAACCAGGGCCATGCTTTTCGCGTTCGAAGGAATCTCCGCAATCTGCAAAGGTGGGCTGCTGTCGCCACCGTCACAGGTGAATTTTGACGGAATGTTCCCACCTTCTTGAAAAGCAGAACTTGTGATCTTCATCTTGGCTCCTCCTGCGGCAAATGAGGCGAGCGCTACCAGGGCAATCGCCAATGCGCCGGCAATGATTGCTTTTTGCATTATTCGACCTCGGATCGAAATCGCGTTAAATCGATAAACGTGGCGGTATTGTTTCGCTTAGATGGCTTCGAACGGACGTAACATTCGAGAACAAATTCTGAGTCTGCTGGCGCGGAAAGACTATCGGCCCCTCAACAAGGTCGACATCGCCCGCAAGCTCGGGTTTACCGGGGTCGAACGAGTAGCCTTACGCAAAAGCTTGCGCGAGCTCGAGCGCGCGGGCGAGATCGCGCGGATCCGAAAGAACCGATTTGTCCTGCCCGCCGAAGCTGACTTGGTAACTGGCAAAGTGTCGGTTCATCAAGCAGGCTACGGTTTTCTCGCGCCAGAAATACCGGGCGGAACGGACGTTTTCATCGCGGCGGAAAACATCGGAACAGCCATGCATGGCGACCGTGTGATTGCGCGTATTTCGCGCGACGAACCTTATCGCCGCATCAAAGGACGGCGCGAAGGGCGGGTGATTCGAATTCTGGAACGCGCTCACGATACTATTGTCGGCACCCTTCAACGTTCGCGGAACTTTTATTACGTAGTTCCCGATGACCCACGCATCGTTCATGACGTTTACGTAGGGCAAGTTTCTAATTTGCCTCTCGCAACCTCCAAGGTGACGCCACAGATTGGCGACAAAGTTGTAGTTCGCCTGGAGGCGTGGGAATCGCGCCATGTTAATCCGGAAGGTGAAATCATCGAAGTGCTCGGGCCTGCGTCGGCTCCGGGCATCGACATGCTGTCGATCATACGGAAATATCATCTGCCAACAGAATTCCCGGGGGACGTTCTGGACCAGGTGAAGGGAATTCCCGAGACAGTTGATGCCCGGCAACTCGAGGGACGTGAAGATTTGCGTGGAGAATTCATTGTCACCATTGATCCCGATGACGCGCGCGATTTCGACGACGCAATTCATGTTGAAAAGACCGGAAGCGGTTGGCGCCTCGGTGTACACATCGCCGACGTCGCTGCTTATGTGGAGCCCAACAGCCCGCTGGATCGAGAAGCGCGGCGGCGCGGAAACAGTGTTTATCTGCCCGATCGCGTGATTCCGATGTTACCGGAGCGATTGAGCAACGGCGTCTGCAGTCTCAAACCTGGCGTCGATCGCCTCACGCATTCAGTCTTTATTCATTTCGACAAACGCGGATCCGCGAAGAGCGCGCGGTTCACACGCAGTGTGATTCGAAGTGTGCATCGGCTCACGTACAAACAGGCTTACGCGATTTTGACGGCGCCACCTACAGACCAGTTGGGCGAACGATTGCATCTTGCCTGGGAACTCGCCGCGCTGCTACGGAAGAAGCGATTCGAGCAGGGTGCCCTGGACCTCGATTTTCCGGAAGTAAAAGTCTGGGTCGCTAAAGATGGGCATCCCGTAAAATTGGAGCGTGTCGAGAACGATGAATCACACCAGTTGATCGAAGAATTCATGCTGGCCGCGAATGAGGCTGTTGCGCGTGAACTGAAAAAGCGCGCGATTCCGACCACCTATCGGATCCACGAAAATCCAGACCCGGAAAAATTGGCAGAATTTCGCGAATTCGTACTCGGCTTTGATTACCGGGTTGGCGATCTGACTCATCGCGCTGAGCTCCAGCGATTGGTGGCGTCATTCCGTGGAAAACCGGAAGAGCAAGCCCTCAAGGTCGCTTTGCTTAAAAGTTTAAAACGCGCCCGTTACTCTCCGCAACCGCTCGGGCATTACGGGTTAGCCAAGGCAAACTACCTGCATTTTACCAGTCCCATTCGGCGTTATGCCGATTTGGTTGTGCATCGTGCTCTTGGTAGGGATAGTGCAGGTGCGAGAGGCCGTCCGGCGCGCTCGGCGAGCGCGTCCTACCACTCTGACGTGGCTCAGATCGCTTCGATTGCCGAGCACATATCGGTCACGGAACGAACCGCCGCCGACGCGGAGATCGACGCCACTCAGATGAAGAAACTCGAGTTCTTTCAACGACAGCTCGATGCACGCAAGCCCCAGATTTTTCGAGCCACTGTTGTCGACGTACGCAACTACGGGTTGATGGTGGAACTGCCAGATGCTCTCGTGACCGGTTTAGTCCACGTCTCCTCGCTGATGGACGACTTTTATTTGTTTGACCCGGCTCGACGGCAGCTTATCGGGAGACGGTCGCGCAAACGCTTCAGCGTCGGCGACGAGTTATCTGTATTTGTTGTCCGAGTTGATGCCTTCAAACGACAGGTGGATTTCGCAATTGCGCTTGCACCCGACGCGCCAAGGAAAGACGGCCGTAACAGAAAAAGATCCAAGAGCGCTACTCTCGCGCGTTGAAATTGCTAACCAGGAGGAGCCCTTTATGTCGCCTGTCGTCTTTTGCGTAAATTGACTTGCGTTTTTTGCGCTTTTTCCGACAGAATGCAGACCAGTTGTCGTTAGGCGGAAGGACATGAAGGCGTGGAGCATCGGCTCATGAACGGTTCACCCGCTATCGAAAGCGCCAATGGTGGCGCTCTGACGTTTTCCACGACTCATTGGAGCGTAGTGCTGGAGGCGCAAGGCGAATCGCCCGCTGCGCAGCAAGCACTCGACATACTCTGCCGCACTTATTGGCGACCACTCTACGGATTTGCCCGGCGGCAAGGCGTTACAAGAGAAGAGGCACAGGATCTGGTTCAGGAATTTTTTGCGCGTCTGCTTGAACATAGAAATTTGAACACGGTCCGCCGCGAGAAGGGACGTTTGCGCTCTTATCTCCTCGTATCCCTCAAACGTTTTCTGGCTAGCGAGCGGCAGCGCGCCGGCGGAATTAAGCGATTTGAGAGCGGTCCTCATATTACCCTGGATGAACTAGCTGAATCGGAGGTCACCGAGTTCGAGCTCGCAAAAACATTGAGTGCCGACCAGCTCTACGAGCGCCGCTGGGCCTTAGCGATGTTGCAGCAAGTGCTCGGCCGATTGGAGTCCGAGTACCGAGCGGCAGGCAACGCGGCGTTGTTCGACCGGCTGAAGGAATTCCTTGTTGGCGAACGCGGACGACCAACTCAAGGTGAGATCGCCACCGAATTGGATATGACTGAAAACGCGGTGAAGCAGGCATTTCATCGCCTTCGCCAGCGTTACCGCGTGTTGTTACGTGAGGAGATCGCTCACACTGTGGCGCAGCCCGGCGACGTTGAGGATGAACTGCGACATTTGATTTCCGTGTTGCGTGCAGGATGAAGACCGCGAGCAAAGCTTGCGAAAACTGCGGGGAGACAATCTTCGGTGATGCGCCTAAAGGATTGTGCCCGGCCTGCGTTTTAGAGACAGGCCTCGGCCCGCTCGCCGACGAAAGTGAGGACAAGGAATCAACACCATTACCGCGCGATAGCGCCCGTGCGGGTGCGGCGAACGTGCTAGTGGAGTTTGGCGACTACGAACTGCTCGAGGAAATCGGTCGGGGTGGCCAGGGAGTCGTTTATCGCGCGCGACAAAGAAGTCTCAACCGCACCGTCGCCTTAAAAGTCATTGGCCTCGGGCAGTGGGCCACGAAGGCGCATCTCAAGCGGTTTCGTTTGGAAGCGGAAGCGGCTGCGAGCTTAAATCATCCATGCATCGTCCCAATTTATGAAGTCGGTGAGCGCGACGGCGCTTGCTACTTCAGCATGGGATTCGTCGAAGGCGTTCAACTAGAAGAAGTCGTCAAGCACGAACCGGTGCCGATGCGGCGCGCCGCGGAACTCATCGCGAAAGTGGCGCGAACTGTTCATTACGCACATGAGCACGGCATTCTTCATCGAGACATCAAACCGGGAAACATCCTGCTCGATGCAAAAGGTGAACCTCATCTGACGGATTTTGGTCTGGCGCGATTGATGGAGACAGAAAGCACGGTCACGCACACGCTTGACGTGATAGGCACGCCCAGTTACATGGCGCCCGAACAAGCCGTGGGCAACAACGCCGCCGTCAGCAGCGTTACAGATGTCTATGGACTTGGCGCCGTGTTCTACCAATTGCTCACTGGCCATCCGCCTTTTGCTGGAGGGACGACCTTTGAAACTATCCGGCTGGTTTTGGACAGCCAGCCGCGGCAACCGCGGCTCTGGAATCCAAAAATAGATCGAGATTTGGCAACGATCTGTCTCAAGTGCCTCGAGAAAGATCCGCAGCGCCGTTACACCTCGGCTCTCGCACTGGCCGAGGACCTTGAACGCTGGCTAAA
>JBKPLX010000135.1:0-6051 GCA_046731855.1 Verrucomicrobiota bacterium
GCTGGATGGGACAAAGATCAGAACAGCTGGAAAGGTCCGGAGACGTTTCGCAAAGCATTTCGCTATGTCGTGGATCGCGTCCGGGGCCGTGGCGCTTCAAATATCAAATGGATGTTTCACACGAACAACTATCCCTATCCGTACGAAACCTGGAATTGTGCGCCGGCTTATTATCCCGGATCCGATTACGTCGATTGGCTCGGCCTGAGCGTTTACGGACAGCAATATAAGGACGAACCAAACCCGGATATTCCTTCGTTGGTAACCTGGCCCTACGAGGAAATGTCCAGGCTCGATCCGCATAAACCGATCATGATTGCCGAATGGGCGACCGGCGAGTTTCCGCACTCAGGAGAGGGTGGTGGTGTTGGCAAAGCAGAGTGGATCAGGCAGGGACTCAAGCTGTTTCACACACGTTATCCCCGCATTAAGGCAGCGGTTTACTGGCACGAGCGGTGGCAAAACGCCGATGGTTCTTACAGCAATCTGCGAGTTAACTCTTCGGTTGAGGCACTCACAGCGTATCGTGAAGGTGTAGCGAACCCAGCTTGGCTGGGGAACTTGATTCTCCGGGCGTTGCCGAAAAAGTAATTTGTCATGTCGAGCAAAGTCGAGGCATCGTTCCGCAGCGCCAGTAGCGAGAAAAATCTCGATCGCATAGACAAATTCATTGGTTGGTGGCGTCTTGAAGATAAAGACCGTGAAAAGGTCATGGACAACATTGCAAGCCATGAGAATTGGAAGAGTTGCTTTTCAGAAATCGGGCCCGGCTTGCTGCTTTTTGCCCGGCAATGGACCCGATCAGCAGCTGATGCCGAAGACATTGTCCAGGAAGCTTTTGTCAAGTTCTGGCGGCGAAACCACAGGATTAATAACCGCGCGCTGCTTTATGCCACGGTGCGTTCGATCGCTCTCGATTTTATCCGCCGCGACAAACGGCGCGCTCGACGCGAGGCCACTGTTTTTGCCGAAGCCGATTCAACGGTCGAGCCGCAGTTTGAATGGGCAGACGAGACGCAATCGGCGCTCGCCGCGGCAGTCAACTGTTTGTCACACGATCAACGCGAGGTGCTCGTCTTGAAAATCTGGAACGAACTTACGTTTAGCGAGATCGCCGACGCACTGGGCATTTCTCAAAACACCGCCGCATCGCGATATCGATACGCTCTGGCTAATCTGAAGAAGAGTTTGCAACCCCAATGAACGATTTCTCCGATCTTGAAAATGACTTGAGAGCCCTGCGACCAGCGCGCCCTTCGCCAGTACTTTTTGAGCGCATCGATGATGCGATGGCCAAAAGTCGCAAGGCGTCGGCCGCGTCAGGCTCCAGATGGAGTTGGCGGCGTTTCACAGAATGGAGCCGCAGCCGCGCGAGCGACGTACAGGGGAAACCCGGCAGAGCGAAAGAAGACCGAACGCTAATGCCTTTCAGGTTTGGTATCGGCCTCGCAGCAGCTGCTGCGGCAGTCGTTCTGTTAATCGCGCGAATCAACACCGATCAAACGCCAAACGAAAACACAGAAATCGCGCAAGTTTCACCTCCGTCTCAAACAAAACCGGTCCTGCCTTCATTTTCTGGTAAGAGCGGCGTCGACGGATCGGTTTCCTCTAACAAGTTCGTTCCCGCTGGCGCGACACAGGTGGTCTATGATACTCGCGACGAGGGCTTGCAGTTTGCGGACAACTCAAGACAACCATTGAGGCGTCTTCGTTATCAAACGCGAGAGACTTGGCAATGGCGTAATGCCTCCACTGGCGCATCGCTTCGCGTCTCTTACCCCAGCGAAGAAGTGGTCCTCATCCCCGTTTCTGGCCAATGATTTAACCAAACAAACCATGAAAATTAAACTCATCACTATCATCGCAACCATTGCCTTGCTGCCGATCGCAGAATTTGCGCAAACACCACCCGCGCCACCACCGCCCCCCGGTCAGCCGCATCCCCCGGGCCCGCCGGGTGGTCATGAAAAAGCGCCCAAAGTTCCAGTGATATTTCTCGGCGTAGAAACATCGCAGGTGCCAACTGTGGTAAGCGAACAGCTCGGCCTGTCCAAAGGGCTCGGATTAGTCGTCGAGTATGTTGTGCCCGATAGCCCGGCAGCGGTGGCGGGCATTCAACAGAACGATATTCTCAAAATGCTCAACGACCAGATTCTGATCGAACCAAGCCAATTGCGGAAGCTCCTGCAGACGTTCTCTGACGGCGCGGACGTGACGCTCACGATTTTGCGCAAGGGGCAGGAGCAGAAGGTCAGCCTCAAGCTCACAAAGAAGGAAAGGCCGCAGCGTCATTCCTGGATGCCGGGAGACAAACACGAATCGCACTGGGATTTTGATGACACCGGTGATCTCGGCGAGCAGATGCAAGGTTTGAAAGAACAGTTGCAAGAGCAACTCGGTGCACAGCGCGGCGTTATCCGCGAGACAGTGATGAAAGCTCACGAGGCGGCGAGACGGGCCCGGGAAGACGCCCGGCGTGCCGCGCGAGAAATTCGCATCCTGAGTAAAGACAACGGAACACTTAAGGCCACGAGGATCGATCTGGGCAAAGCGCAAATCGTTTTCTCTGACGATAAAGGCGAGATCAAGCTGGAGAACGTGGATGGCAAAAAAATACTCACCGCCAAAGATCCGCAGGGAAAACTGCTCTTCAGCGGACCCGTCGAGACCAAAGAGGATCGGGATAAAGTGCCCGCCGATGTTCGCGAGCGTTACGAGAAATTACAGCAAAATGACTTGCCTGCAGTCCCTGGAACAGATGCCGACGAAGAGGATGAGGACGATGGCGATGACGAAGAGGATAGCGCAATGCAATCTACCGACACGGTCTGCGCGCCGTCGTGCTTTCAATGGTGCGTGATTCCAAGCGAAGCGTGCACCTCAATAACGAAAGCTTAAAGCAACCAAGCTAAGCGTTGACGTTTTTTGGGACTGAGGAGGAACTCCGTCGAGCGCCTTAACCTGGCCTGGCCGGCCGCTCGGCGGAGTTTTCCTCAAGGTGAAATGTTCTAATGGACCTTGTGGTTTAGGCGGGAACGCATTTGCCATCGTCTTCAGAGAAGCGGATCCACCCTTTGATAGGGTGGAACGCGTTGTCCTCAACGCCTTGGCGAATGAATGGGGCTTTGCCGCCTGGCTTTTGATTCGTGCCACTCGTACATTGGCATTTTCCTTGCCGCAACAAATCCGGGCGCCTATAACGAGAGCGCGTAATGATGCGAGTCTTCTTGCTCACAGCAGTCATTGCGTTTTCCTCTCCGCTGCATGCGCAAATGTCGTCCCCCTCGGCTCCTCCGTCTCTGGAGCAGCGCGTCGCCGATTTGGAAGCGTACCTGAACAATTCAGCACGCGGCGCGGATTCGGCGAACGCGCACGTAGCATCAAACATTTCCGGCCCCGGCCCTGCGAGCAATGCGTGGATGATGACCTGCGCGGCGCTGGTGCTTTTTATGACATTGCCAGGACTCGCGCTCTTTTACGGCGGTCTCGTTCGCGCGAAGAACGTGCTTTCTGTGCTGGCGCAATGTCTCGGCATTGCCGGCCTGGTGACCATCCTTTGGTGGTCGGTGGGTTATTCCCTCGTTTTTTCTCACGGGTCGCCTTTCATCGGGGGATTGAAGTTTGCTTTTCTGCACGGTGTGGATGGGCGACCAAACAGTGATTATTCGTATTGGGTGTCGCAGAATGTCTTCGCGATGTACCAACTGATGTTCGCGATCATCACGCCGGCGTTAATCATCGGCGCTGTCGCTGAGCGGATGAAATTTGCGGCCGTGCTTGTTTTCGTCGGGGTCTGGATGTTTTTGGTTTATTTTCCAATCGCGCACATGGTCTGGGGAATCGATGGGTGGATGAACGGAGTTTGGAACGCCCGTGCAAAAATCACTGCAATCGATTTTGCCGGCGGAACAGTCGTTCACATGACTTCGGGTTGGTCGGCGCTGGTTTTGTGCATTCTTCTCGGGCACCGGCTCGGATTTAAAAAAGAAATCATGGCGCCGCATAGCATGGTGCTTTGCATGCTCGGAACCGGTTTACTTTGGGTGGGCTGGTACGGGTTCAACGCGGGAAGCGCCCTCGCGCCCGACGGAATTGCCGCGAACGCGTTCATGAGCACGACGCTGGCCACGGCGGTAGCTTCGTTTACGTGGGCCATGCTTGAGTACGCGCTGCGCGGCAAACCGAGCGTCCTCGGATTTTGTTCCGGTGCGGTGGGCGGGCTGGTGGTAATCACGCCGGCTTGCGGGTATGTCGCGCCAAGTGGCGCTGTGATTATTGGATTTGCTGCTGGGATCGTCCCGTTTTTTGCCTGCACCAAATTGAAATCCTGGCTGGGTTACGATGATGCGCTGGATACTTTTGGCGTTCACGCAGTTGGCGGAACGCTGGGCGCGTTTCTCACAGGTTTTCTCGCGACTGCCAGTGTGAACCCAAATCTTTTATTAAGCGCTGCGGGATCGCCTAATCCTGCCACGCTAAATGGCCTTGCAAAGATTGTGGGCCACACTCTTTGGCTGGAGCAATTGAAAGCAATCGGAATTACGATTGTGTTCGCGGTGGTGGGCAGTGCGATTATTGGCGCCATTGTCAGAGGGCTGATTGGCCTCCGTATTGCGCCGGAGATCGAGCGGCAGGGGCTCGACATTAACGAACACGGCGAAGAAGGCTACATGGCGACAGGTTGATATTTCTGAACGCCTCAGCGCGCCTTCGCGCAAGGTTGTGGCGTGGCAATTGCTCAGCGCTTGATTTAGAAACTAACATGGCAATGAAGACTTCGTTAACGATCGCAATTTTTCTGACTCTCAGTGGAATTGCATCGGCTTATTCACCGGCAGAAATCGCGGCCGAATCAAAAAAGACTAACGACTTTTTCGAGAAATGCTGGGACGAGACGCTTTCACGCCATCCGGTGGACGAATCGTTTTATGGAATCAAGACGCATTACGATCAGCTGGAGGACTTGTCGGACGAGAAGGCCACGGCCGATGAGAAGATTTGGGAGCGTCAGCTGGCGGATTTGAAAAAGAACATCAGGTTCGAAGCGCTCGATGCTCAAACGCAGCTGAGTTACAAACTCTTCGAGCGCGAAGCGGCGCGCGAAGCGGAAGAATTCAAGTATCGCTTCGACATTTATCCGGTCAGCCAGATGCGAGGCGTCCATGCGCAGATCCCGACTTTCATGATCAACATTCACAAGATCGATGACGTGAAAGACGCAGACGCCTACATCGCGCGGCTGCGCGCATTTCCCAAGTTGTTCGATCAGTTGCTAACCAATCTGAAAATGCGCGAGGAAAAAGGAGTGGTGGCACCTCGCTTCGTTTTTCCGCTTGTGCTCGACGCCTGCCACAGGATCATCAAGGGGAAGCCCTTCGATTCCGGGCCTGACGCCAGTCCGCTGCTGGAAGATTTCACGAAGAAAGTCACCGCCTTGAGCAAGACGGACGCCGCGACGCGCGATCGGCTCATGGCCGATGCGACCAAGGCACTGAACGAATCGGTCAAACCCACCTATGAAAAACTGATCGCCTTCCTGGAGGAGCAAGCCAAGCGCGCCACCGAAGACGACGGTGTCTGGAAGTTCAGGGATGGCGCGGAGTTTTACGAGTCCGCGCTGCATCGCACGACCACGACAAACATGAGCGCGAAAGAGATTCATGAAATCGGCCTGAAGGAAATGGCGCGAATCCAGGATGAGATGAACAAGATCCGGGAGAACGTCGGCTTCAAAGGCGATCTCCAGGCGTTCTTCAAATTCATGCGTGAGGATGAGCAGTTTCGCCTGCCTAGCAACGAGCAGGGTCGCGGGAAATATCTGGCCATGGCCACCGACATAATCGAGACGATGAAGAAGCGCCTCGACGAGCTTTTCGTGACGAAACCGAAGGCCGATATCGTGGTGAAAGCAGTGGAAAGTTTTCGAGAAAAGTCGGCCGGCAAAGCCTTTTATCAGCAACCGGCGCCGGATGGAACGCGCCCCGGGATGTTTTATGTGAACCTGCGCAACATGCAGGACAATCCAACTTACGAATTGGAAGCGCTGGCCCA
>JBKPLX010000136.1:0-6339 GCA_046731855.1 Verrucomicrobiota bacterium
GTCCTGGACGGGCGTTAACGGTTTGGCTTCGCCGTTGGTGTGGTGGGCGATTCTTCTTATTATCGCCAGCTTCATCAGTTGGCTTTATGTGTTGAGACATATTCCAATCACCATCGCCTTTCCTTTGTCGCGTGTGGTCGATATCCTCGTTCCGCTAGGCTGTTGGATTTTTCTAGGCGTATTGATTTCAACATTGCGCTGCTGCGGCATTGCAGTGGTCGTTGTCGGATTAGCGCTGGTCGCGAAACCAATCGCACAAATCGAGGAACGCTTATGAGACCGTTGAGATACTGGAATGGAACGCGTTGCTGTCGATTTTTGGCGCTGGCCAAGACGCGAGCGCAGCACCGATATCCGCAGCGATCTCGGCCAAGCGAGCAACGCCGGCCAGCGCCAAAAGCGACGCAACCCTACGGGTGCGAGGCAGAAGGGCTGTCTGGCCGCGTCGCTCCTTCGTTGCAGCCTGCTGCGGGGATGCGCCTCGCTCGCTGCTTGCCATCCGCCCCTTCTGCCTCTACGCGCGGCCCATTCCAGTATTTCAACGGTCTCATATGAGTTTTCTCGCGTTCTTTTTCATCGTTGTTTCTCTGATCAGCTTCGTGGCGGCTCAGCTCATTCTTAAAAGAGCGATGCAGGCCACGATAACGACAGGTTTTCGGAACACCAGGTTTGTCTGGAGGGTCACCGGCGGCATTATTCTGATGACGATCTCGTTCTTTCTCACGCTCGGATTGCTGCAGCGATTCGACCTTAGCTATCTGTATCCATTCCAGGGTTTGAGCGTGATCTTCATCACGCTAATGGCGGCGGTCGCGCTAAAAGAAAAGCTGAATCTGCGACTCACGATTGGCGCCTTGCTAATCAGCGCTGGGATCGTGCTCGTTTCACTCAGCTAGTCACAGCCTCTTGTAGGGTCGAGCTCTGCGCCGCCAAACTCACGGAGCGCTGCCCTCCAAAAATCATGCCTCGACCAGAGATGGCCACAATTTTTCCAAGGCCGCCAGATTGATCTGGTGAATCCGGCCGGGATCCGGTAACTGGGTTTTTGGGTGATCGAATTCCGCGGCGAAACGCTGTTTGAATCGCGTGTAGCTTGGCGGTGAATAGGCGCCACAGACATCCCCTCCAATAATCTGCGACGACTCGCGCAATTTTCCCAACGCCCATTCAAGATCTGCAATCGTGAAGCGGCCAGCTTCCCAATTCGTCACCGCGTTCCTCGCATCGAGACAGTCAAGATCGATTGTGACGTAAACGTTTTCTTCATTGGCCGTTTCCAGAAATCGATCAAAGTGCTGGCGCCAGTTATCGCGTAAGATCGCTCCCCGGCGTTGTCGATCTTTGGCGGGGCGATCGTCTGCCCAGGGATGAACGTTCAGGACGCCTGCACGTTCGGCCCGCCGGTTACCGAAAATCTGGTGGGGCCACCAGCACTCGAAGTTTCCGCAGCCCCAGACGCTAACTCGTTCGACGTTTGACAGCTCCAATGCGCGATTCACCCAGCCGCCACATCCCCACTTGGGAGGACGCACATCCCAGTCCGGATGGTTATCGAAAGAAACGAGAACGAACGGGCCAGCAATTCGACGCAGTCGAAGCGCAGTCAAATAGTGGAAGTCACCCGATCCGTAGAGCAGGAACGGCGAAGCGAGATCTGTTTCGTGCTCGCGATAAAACTCGGCAACCAAACGTGGCGGCGCGGAAAAGCGCAGCCGCGGCCCCCACGCGCGCGCATCAACTACAGGAAGACCCAGCGGCTCGTCCCTCCACGCGTCATCCAGATTGAGATGAAGAGCGCGGCCAACCAAAAATTAATTGTGCGTTTGCCCAGGAAATTGAGCGTCGCTGGCCTTGGCGACGCGCAGATTTTCCTCAGCCTCTTTGTAATCGGGATTGAGGCGCAATGCTTCACCGAATTGTACAATGGCCTGAGAGATTTGCCCTTGAGTCAGGTAAAGTCTTCCTAAACTATTGTGAGCGACTGCCAACGTGGGATCCGCACCAAGTGCCTTGGTGTAATGCATTCTGGCCTCTTCAAGATCACCTTTTGCAAACAGCGCGTCGGCCAATGTTAGTTGAGCGGCCACATGATCGGGCTTCAGCTGAACCGCCCGCTGCAACTCCCTGAGGGCATCATTTCCCTTGCCAGCCGAGGCAAGAATTAATGCATAATTGTAATGCGCGTCAGGCGAATCCGGCAGGAGACGCGCCGCCGCTTCGTATTGAGATGCGGCTTCGTCCCCGCGCCCGAGCCGCTGGAGCAAACTAGCGTAGCTCAAATGGGCCTCGCCGTTATCAGGTTGAAGACGCAACGCATCTTCCATGTGCGGTATAGCCGCGTCGTATTTGGCTTGCGCCATCAAAACAGTGGCAAGATTCATATGCGATTTGGCGTCAGCCGACTTGAAACCGAGCGCGATCTTGAATTGTTCTTCGGCCTTCTCCCATTGGCCTTCTTTTTGCAATGCCAGGCCGTAATCAAAATGCTGTTTCGCACCCTTCGGGACGTCCGCAACAAGCCATGCGCGTCGTTGGATCTCCGGCACATTGAGATGCGTCTGCCAAAACCAAAGCGCACCTAACGGAAGTACAAATACCGTCGCCCATTTTAAACCGTGCACTGCCCAGCTGGGGAGAAAACCGCCCAGCGACACGTCGGCGGTTCCACCCGCAAGCCCGAGCGATTGGCGCGTAGAGCGCTCCCTCACTTTCCAGATAAATCCATCGTAATAAAAATGGAGCAGCGTCGAAGCGGTGACGACGCCTGTAAGAATGCGTTTAACGGTATCTAGCCCGAGATGCGCATTGAAATAGCTCAACGAGCCGTAGGCAAAGACGAGCCCGACGTAGAGCCCGACGAGTGAGCCGCTCCGTCGAAACACGAAGCGCATGAATCCGCCGATGTTGCTATCCTTCTCCACGCGATTGCGATTGTAGATCCAGACCAGCGAGAGGTATTGCACGTCATGGAAAACTTCGAATAGGGCAATACCTACCAAAATATTCGCGACGAGATTATTGCAGTACCACCAAAAAGCAATGCTCGTGATGAGCAAGGCAAGCTTCACGGGGTTAGGTCGCTTACCTATGATCCAGAGTCGACTGAAATGCAGAAGAAAGAGAATCGAGACCGTGATGGCCGCAAAAAGGATCAACGATTGGCCTAGTTGAACGATCGATGGCGGAATAAATGGTCCACCACACATGTAGTAAGTATCTAGTGTATCGCTCAGCCGATATGGTGAAAGCGCCACCGCCGTGGCGAACCAGATTACGCACATTGCGAAATCGAGCCGGCGCGTGAGCGCGTCGAACGTTCCCGTTTTTGCGTCGTAGATGCGGCAGAACCCGTAGGTTTGCATCAATCCGTGCCAGACACCCCAAAAGAAAACGACCAGTAAAATTCCTTTCAGGTCCCACCAGAAAAAGGCCGTGCAAACTGCGAGAAGAAAGAGAGGCGCCAGAATGAAGCGCCATTTGAAGCGCTCGAACAACGCGCGATCGCCATACGCGCGGATCATCCCAGGTAAGTGATGTCCCATTGCGCCAAATGCCGCGACGAAGAGGTAGATGTCCTGAGGACTCCAGCGCGCCTGGGCCAGCGCAAAAGCCGGCAGCAACAAAAGCGGCGTGCCGACGTAGAGAACGAGATCGCGCCAGGAATCTAATATCCAGAGGTTCTTCCTCGGCGCTGTCGCCGGGGCCTCCGGGACGGTTTGAGGACGTGAAAACGCGCTAAAAAGCTGCATGAATTCGGAGGCAAGTTTTCCTTAACTCAGTGGAAAAATCAATCTCGTGTTTCGGCAACCTGCTCATCTTCGATCTCATGCCCCCAATTGCCACATTACGTGCGAACTTAAAATGGTATCCGTGAACAAGACTCCAGCCAAGAACTCGAAAAAAAACGAAAAGCCTCGGGGGTTCTTTGGCATTGTCAGCGATGCATTCCGCATCTTCGCGCACCGTTCCTCCACAATGCTCGGCAGCGCCTGGGCATTTACTGGAGCTGTGGTCGTCATCGCCGTCTGGCTCATTACCGGGCCCGCTTTTCATTTTTCCGACACGTGGCAACTGATCATCAACACCGCTACAACCATTATTACGTTCCTGATGGTGTTCCTGATTCAGAACACGCAAAACCGCGACGCCAAAGCAGTTCATCTAAAACTGGATGAGATGATCCGCGCGCTTAAAGGCGCCCGAGATCAGCTTGTCGATCTCGAAGATCTTTCCGACGAGGAGCTCAAGAATCTCGAAGAACAATTTCAACGGCTACGAAAGAAAGCAGAACACGACGGAACGCGTTCTCGCAAAGCCGACTCGGCGAAGTCTCGCTGAAACAGACGCTCAGTTGCTTGCTTGTTTTGCTTAGGGCGGAGTTGGTCGCGGCCGGGGAACCGGGTGCCGCCCCTGCGCCTCAAATGAACCGATATCGATGCGGCCCTCAAATACGCGAACGAAAGGAGAGTCTCGTTGATCGTACGAAGGGGACGGAGTGAAGCTCGGGTCGCCTGCATTAATTGCAGGACTGTGCATCGAGAGAGCGTGTGTAAAGGTTAACCCGCCGTTATTCTGCAAAGGACCGAGTAGCGGATCGGTATTGATCCGATCTCCAAGCCCATTCAAATAACCGCCGCCATCATCGCTGCTAAGATTATATCCAAGTGAAGTGACGGTGCCGTCATTGTTGAAAATGTTTTCGCCTGATGCGCCGGCATTCAGGATTGTGTTGGAGATCTCAAATTGGCCTTGGTCGTTATAAATGCCCCCGCCAGAACCTGCCGAGTTGCCGGTGATCGTGCTATTTGTAACCTGCAGCAAAGAGTTGTGGTTATAGATACCGCCCCCGACTCCGCCACAACACGCTGAATTGCCGCTGATGGTGCTGTTCACGATGCTGAGATCGTCAAGATCCTGGCCGTAAATGCCGCCCCCGGTGCCTGTATTAGCTACATTGCCGCTAATGGTGCTGTTCACGATGCTGAGATCGCCACCAACGGCATAGACGCCGCCGAATCCCGAGTTGCCGCTAATTGTACTGTTGGCAATGCTGACACTGGCAAAACTGGTTTCGATGCCAACAAAGCTCCCGCTGAAGTGCTGTTCTTAACCGTAACTTCTGCGTTCCCGTAACTGATGATAGCTTCAAGAGCATTATCGGTCATTCTGCTGTTGAGCACCGTCACAGTCGACGCGAGGTCTGCCGCGGTGTAAACACCGAATGCGTTGCCGGTGACTACGCTGTTGACAATTGTCATGCAAGCGGTGCAATTACCGGCCCCGCTTCCGCTGAACGCGTTGTAGATGCCTTCGACGTTCTCGTTGAAAAGGCTGTCGATGATCGTTACGGAAGCAATGACACCCGAATTCAACGAAGCGTTGTTGAGGAGCCCCCTGTTGTCACTACTGATGACGCAATTGCTCACGGTTAATATGGCTTCATCATTAAGAACCCCGTTCCCGACCCATGGCTGGTGATGGTTAAACCGGAAATCGTAACGGTTTTGCCGGAAACGACGTGGAAGACTGGGAATCCGAAAAACGATTCGGCATCAATTGAAAGCCGGTTGGCGCCCGGGCCTGAGATCGTAACATTCTTACCGATCACAAGTTCGCCGCTGGTCAGCGTGATGGTGCCGGTGACTGCGAAATTAATCGTGTCGCCGTTATTTGCGCTCGCGAGCGCTTGACGCAATGAGCCTGGACCGCTGTCATTAGTATTAGTCACCGTTACAGTGGCTGCATGCGCTTGCATCGCCATTGCGCAAAGCAGCAGCACGCCTACTATGGCGAAACGTTTCGTTTGATTCCCTTACCCATCTGAGTTCCGGAAGCCAAGTCTTACAAAATCCTCTGAGCCTGAGTCGAGCAGAAACTGAAGGAAAATCTAATCTCGAGCGCTCTAACGAATGTTGTAGCCACCGGCCTGTGGCCGGTTCGGCTCGGCACTGCTTTTTACACCGAGGAAAACGGCCCACAGGGCCGTGGCTACAGCGGCTACCGTCTCATCTTAATACGCTCGAAACCGCCGCTGATGAGGTGAATCGTATGCAGAACCAAATCGTCAGTCGGCGTCCGGCTCCTGCGCCTGGCCGGTTCGCAGAAAAACTTTGCCGCTGGGACACAGCTTGAAAACTTCGCACCGGCCGCAGTCCGGTTTGCGCGCATAACAACGGCGACGACCATGCCAGATGAGCCAATGACTCCAGTCTGTCCAATGCTCGCGCGGCACGAGCTTCATCAAGTCGAGTTCGATCTTTTCTGCGTCCTTGTGTTTCGTCAGTCCAAGCCGCTGCGACAACCGGATCACATGCGTGTCCACCACGATCCCTACATTTT
>JBKPLX010000137.1:0-14375 GCA_046731855.1 Verrucomicrobiota bacterium
GTTACGCTCGGTATGCAAAACGTGCTCGACGAGGATCCACCGTTTGTGGCTGGCGCCTTCGAGAACAACTACGATGAGACGCTAACCACGGTTAAGGGTCGTTTCTGGTACGTCGGCTTGAAAAAGAGATTCTAAGACCTAAAACAGCGAAGCAATTCACAGCGGCCGGGCCCCTTATAGGCCCGGCCGTTTTGCTTGCCGTGTGGCGGGCATGTCGCCGCTATTAAGAACGTGGCACTCCAAATGTCGGTCGCGCACCAGGGAATGTTTGTTATCGTGCGCGTCAACTCGCATATAAGATGCCTGCCCGCGCGCTGCCTACGCAAACCGCCCAACTTCGGAGCGCACCGCGACCGTTGTGGCAACAGACCTGGCTTGGGGCGCTCCTCTTAAGCGTCCTTGTGTTTGTATGCTACGCGCGAGTCATTAATGCCGGCTTCATTTGGGACGATGAATCACATTTGACTCAGAACCCCTGCATTATTGGTCCGCTGGGGCTAAAAGAAATTTGGACCAGCGCGCGGGCGGTCTATTACCCGCTGGTGCTTACGACTTTTTGGGCTCTGCACAAATTCGCCGGCCTTTCGCCCTGGCCATACCATTTTCTGAATCTGTTTTTGCACGCCGGATCAGCTGTTTTGCTCTGGCAGATCTTGCGACAACTAAATGTTCGCGGCGCGTGGCTGGGAGCAGCGCTATGGGCTTTGCATCCAGTGATGGTCCAATCAGTCGCCTGGGTCACCGAGCTGAAAAACACGCAGTCGGGCTTCTTTTATCTCTTGTCGATCTTCTATTTTCTAAAATGGGACGGGCAACCACGGATTACACCGATAACACGGATAAGGGTGACAGAAGATCCAAAAGCGTCCCGGCGGCGGTTCAGAAACCGCCGGTCCTTGATGTTTGCTTTGGCGCTCGTCTCTTTCGTACTCGCGAGCCTAAGCAAGCCTTCCGTGGTGATGTTGCCTGTGGTTCTTGCCCTGTGTATCTGGTGGCGAACGGGACGGATCCGTTGGCGTGACGTCGCAGTGCTTGCGCCGTTCGTGTTAGTATCCGCGCTCGCCAGCCTCTGGACGATCTTGGAACAGAAGTTCCATGCTGGCGCAATTGGCGCGGAATGGGCGCAGACCTGGCCGGAACGCCTTATCATCGCGGGGCGCGCGATCTGGTTTTACGTTGCGAAACTGGCGTGGCCGCATCCGTTGATCTTCATTTATCCACGATGGAAAATTGAGTCCTCGCAACTAATAGCCTATTTGCCGCTCGTCGCGGCATTAGCCGGGTTGGTTGCCGTGTGGTTGAACCGAGCAAGATGGAGCCGTGGGGTATTTTTTGCCGCCACATACTACGTGATTTCGCTGTTCCCTGTGCTTGGATTTTTCAGCGTCTATTTCTTTCGCTACTCGTTTGTGAGCGATCATTTTCAATATCTCGCGAGCATGGGGCCGCTGGCTTTGGCTGGAGCAGGCATCGTAAAAGGTTGTAGCCGCCTGACTGGGTCCCGGCGGCTTTCAGTGTTGCCATCTACATCGGGCCATTCGCCTGCTCAAGCCTCCGGCGTGGCGAGCACCGTTGTGGCTAAAACGCCGCTTCTTGGGATCTGTGGAGTTCTGCTTCTGTTGCTTGTTGTTCTGACGTGGCGACAAACTGCCGTCTACCAGAATCTTGTCACCTTGTACACGGCGACGCTGACAAAGAATCCCAGTTGCTGGATGGCACATTACAATTTGGGCATCGCTCTCAATGAACAGGGCGACAGTGATGGAGCGATTGCTCACTACGGCCAGGCTCTTGAACTGCGGCCAAGTTATGCGGAGGCGCATTATAATCTAGCCCGCCTTCTTGCACAGAGGGGCCAGCTTGACGAAGCTATTACTCATTACAAGAAAACACTGGAAATAAATCCTGCTGATGCAGAAGCACACAATAATCTTGGCGTTGCGCTTTTTGCGAGCGGGCGCGTAGATGAGGCCATTTCTCATTATCGGAAGGCGCTCGCAGTCCGGCGAGATTACGCCGATGCCTCTTGCAATCTGGCAAGCGCGCTTGTTTCCAACGGCGATTTAGATGGTGCCATCCCTTATTACTCGGCCTGTCTCGCGGTATCACCAAATCAAGCTGAAGCTCAGTACAACCTTGCGAGCGCCTTGTTTCGAACAGGCCGGACGGATGAGGCGATCGCGCATTATCAAAAAGTCCTCGAGTTGAGCCCGGAGAACGCGGATGCCCGCGCAAACCTCGGGAGCGCGTTCCTTGCAAAAGGCCGCGTTCGAGATGCAATTCCGCATTACAGGGATGCGCTTCGGATTGCGCCTGATAACGTAGCTGCCCAGAGCAATCTGGCATGGCTGTTAGCGACAGCTGCCGACCCGTCACTCAGAAACGGGTCAGAGGCCGTTCTTTTGGCCGAACGAGCAGAATCCGAGAGTTCCCGAAGCGAAAATCATGCGATTGTTTTACGCATCCTTGCGGCGGCATACGCTGAGACTGGCCGCTTTGTTGAGGCTAAGAAAACTGCCGAACAGGCATTGCAAGCGGCAGAGATCCAGGGGAACTCGACCTTGTCCAACGCTCTCCGAGATGAAATTGCGCTGTACGACTTGGGCTTACCCTATCATAAATGATGGGGTTACACCTGCTCGGTTTGAAGTCGAAAGGCCTCCTTTATTTGTGATACGGCAGGCCGAGTTCGTAGAGTGCAATTTCATCCCGAATCGTATTGGCTAGCATTGAGTTGCCCTGGGTTTGGGCTGCCTGCAATGCCCGTCGACCAGTCTCCGCCGCCTCTGCAAATCGGCCGGTCTCAGCATAAGCAGCCGCAAGAGTGCGAAGATAATTGGCATCTTTGCCGCTTGAAAGTTGTACGGCTTGTTCGGCGAGCTCGATTGCTCGGTTCCCATCGCGGATTGAAGCATCGGAAGAAGTCGCGAGGAGCCACGCCAAATTGTTGCGCGCCATGGGGTCTCGCTGGGAGATCCGGGTCGCATGTTCATACTCGGCGATTGCATCCTTTTGTAACCCTTTTTTGAAAAACGCGTTGCCGAGAGCGGTGTGGAAGCCTGCGTCGTTCGGCTGGGCTGTTAGCGCCTTGTGCCATTGCGCGATCGCGTCGTCGATGCGGCCCTGCTGAAATAGGACGCTGCCCAGGTTGAAATACGGATCGCCGTAATCAGGTCGCAGTCTCACGGATTCTTCATAATGGCTGACCGCTTCGTTCAGCCGTCCTTTTCGCGCAAGTGCGTTGGCAAGATTGTTCTCCATCAGTGCTCGACCGAGATTGTAATGAGTTGCAGCGTTGTGGGAGCGAATGTTCAGTGCCAGTTCGAAGTGCGAAATTGCGCGGTCCCATTCACCGCGTTGCAATAGAAGATGACCAAGATTGTTATGCGCCATGGCGTTGTCAGTGGTAACAGCCAGCGCATGGTTCCATAGCCTCTCGCTGTTTTCCCAATACGACGTCTGCACAAACGCGCGCCAGCTTAGAATGGCGATGCTCATTGATGCGGCGGTGGCGGCGACCCGCCGTTGGGCAGGCTGGCCCAATCGCGAGAGGAGCCCGGCGACCGTCCAAACGATCAGAACATACAAGCCAATCTGTGGCAGATACGTGTAGCGGTCGGCACGTCCTTGTTCGCCAGCCTGGACGACCCCAATCACCGGCACAAGCATTCCGACATACCAAAACCAGCCAGTGAGAATATAAGGTCGTTCTCTTCTCCATTGGATTGCTAACAGACTGACTGAGATGAGAAATGTAATTGCCAAAATAACCTGCCAAAGCGGCAGCTGGTCGTTCGGATGAGGATAAAACGCCGCCAGCCGAGCGGGCCAAAACATCTGCCAAATATAGGCAACGTAAGTGACAGCCGCGTTGTTCAGCCGCCATGCAAGCGGCAACTGGTCGATTGCTCCTGCACTGTAGAGCTGTATCAGCAAAGTCGCGATGCACGAAAGAGCGGACAGAGCAAATAGCGGAATTTTTTCCACAAGCAAAGGCGCGACTGAATGCACTCGGTTGGAGAGGCGGGCCCCGCGTGTGAGGCGCGTGCGGTCCCAAGAAAACCTATCGAGCGGCCAGTAATCGAGGAGCAAAAGTACACAAGGTACGGTCACCAACATCGGTTTCGACATCAGTCCGAGGATAAAGAAGAGTGCCACTGTCAAATAGCGCCCAATGCTTCGCGTCTGCACGTACCGCGTATAGGCCCAGAGAGTGAGCATGAAAAAGACGCCGCTGAGCACATCCTTACGTTCCGACACCCATGCCACTGATTCGACATGCAAGGGATGAACGGCGAACAAGGCAGCCACAAAAGCGCTTTGCCAAAATGCGCCAGTCATTTGTCTTAGCAAAAGAAAGAGCAACAAGACAGAGACCGTGTGTAGCAGGACGTTTGTGAAGTGATGCCCGCCCGCTTTTAAACCAAACAATTGACAATCGAGCATGTGCGAGAGAGTGGTCAACGGATGCCAGTTCCGAGCATGCGTGTGAACAAACGCGTTGATTACACCGTCGACCGTGAGGCCGCGCGTGATCAGTGGATTATCATAAACGTAAACATGGTCGTCTAAGTTTACGAAATTGTGCCAAAGCGTTTGACCAAAGACTAACCAGGTAAGTGCAATCAGAGCGAGGCAAACAAAAACAGACGCGAGTCTCGACGAGGTGCGGTTTCCCCGACGCCTGGCGCTGGTCGTTGCGCTGGCAGGGCTACTGCGGACCAAGGGCAGGTTCCTGGTGCTGCCCTTATGTTTATGGTGACGAACTGCCATTCGTTAGGCTAGGATCACGGAGGGGCTGCTGTGCTTGATAAAGCGCGATGTTACCTTGGAGTTCAGTAGCGAGACCCGAGTTTCCCTGGCGATTGGCCAAATCAATCCCCTGTTGCGCAGTCTGGATTGCCTCGGAGAACCGGCCACTTTCTGCATAGGCCGCGGCCAACGTGCGGAAGAGTATTGGGATTCTCCCGCCGGAGAGGCGCAGGGCTTGTTCCGCCAATTCAACCGCTTTTGCTCCATTGCGAAGAGACTGGTCGGGGGATGTTGCAAATACCCACGCGAGGTTACTCATTGCGTTTCCGTTGTCGGGTTGAATCGCCAGGACCTTCTGCCATTCTTCGACACCTTCGCCAACACGACCTTGTTGCGTAAGAACCGTTCCCACAATGTTGTGGACCTCTATGTTGTCCGGTTGTAAGTCGAGTAATTTGCGGTAGTGAATCAGCGCGTCGGACACTTGACCTTTTTGAAGAAGAGCCTTGGCAAGATTTTCATGGGCAGGGCTGTTATCTGGCCGAAGATCCACGGCCGCTTGCAGGAGCGGGATAGCCTCGTCAACTTTGCCTTGTCCCAAAAAGATTATACCGAGGTTATTTTCAGCAACATCGTTGTTTACTGTTACTGCAAGCGCATGCCTGAACAGTGTTTCGCTATTGCGCCAATACGAGGTTTGAACCCACGCGCGCAAGCTCACAACGCCGATGACAAGTATTGCAACAGCCCTCAAAATAGTGCGTTGATGGCGCCACAAGGCGGTCAGATGGGTCACTGTCCACGTGATCGCTATGTATAGACCAATCTGAGGCAGATAGGTGTATCGGTCAGCGCGGCCTTGCCATCCGACCTGTACTAATCCGATTACGGGTACAAGCATCCCGAGATACCATAACCAACCCGTCATCAAGTAGGGCTGCTGTCTTCGCAGCGCGATAGCTATCGCGGTAATGCTCACCAGAAGTAGGAGGGACGAGATGATTACCCAAAGCGGCAGCCGGTGCTCCGGGTGCGGATAGAACACGGCGAGCCGCACCGGCCAGAGCATCTGCCAGATGTAGGCCACGTAGCTTATCACCGCATTATTGATTCGAGCTGCTATCGGCAACTGCTCGGTCCAGCCGACGGCACCTTTCTGGACGAGCAAAGTGACAAAGCTTGAAACGGCGGAGAGAGCTATCAGCGGAATCTTTTCCAAGATTGCAGTTAACAACTGACGTCTGGCGTTTGATGTGTGACCGCCGATTCTACAGAGTGGCCAGTAATCAAGAAGCAATAACACCAATGGCAGTGTGACTAGCATTGGTTTGGACATAAGACCTAACACAAACACCAGTGACACCACCAGATAACGCCTCAGCGACGGCGCGCGCGTGTAATGGACATAGGCAAGTAGTGTAAGCATGAAAAAAACACCACTCAGCACATCCTTTCGCTCCGCTATCCAGGCAACGGATTCTACGCGTAATGGATGGATTGCGAACACCGCTGCAACGAATGCGCTACGCCAAACCGCTCCGGTCATCTGTTGCAGCGCGAGAAAAAGAAGGATCGCCGCCAAGGAGTGCAGGAGGACATTCGTAAAATGATGCCATCCTGCGTTTAACCCATGCAACTGGCAGTCGAGCAGGTGCGAGATGGTCGTCAACGGGTGCCAGTTCATGGCATGAATATGAGTGAACGCCCAGGCAATACCGCTGATGCTCAGTCCACCGGTTATCCTCGTATTTTCATAGACGTAACGAGGATCATCATAGTTAACGAAGTCGTGCCGGAGCGTTTGGCCAAAAACAAGCCACGTAAGCACTGCAATACAGATGCAAATGCAGATATTTGCCCAATGACGGCTTGATTTAGCCAAAGCCATTGATTGAGAATTGAGGCGATGCACGTGCGGCGCTAGAATTTCGCAAGAAAGGACAGCTTAAGGTTTTCGTTTATAAATCAAGATATAGTTCTTCCGACGCGTTCGACTGACAGCGGAACATCTCCGAAGACGTAATCGGTCTTCCCTCCGCGTCATAACGATCACGGCAAGAATGCACCAGCCACGTTCCAACGCTGTGTCATTGATGTCGATCATATCTGTCACGAGAGGTGTTTTTCCGATGAAAAGCAGTCGCTTGCAACTGAACGTTTTCTACTGCACTGCGTTCTTTTAAATGGCGTCTAACGTCGTGATTCAGAGCAGGATTTTCGGCCTGGTCATCTCTCCACGTACCCGCGCTTGTGTTTTTGCTCTGATTTTGGCGGCAGTGACGATTGTCGTCTATCGGCCTGCCTGGAATGGCGGATTTCTTTGGGACGATGACGTCTATATCACAAATAACGAGCTACTGACGGCGCCCGATGGTTTACGGCGAATCTGGTTCTCGCTCGATTCGCCTTCGCAGTATTTCCCGCTCGTCTACACCACTTTTCGCATCGAACACGGGCTTTGGGGGCTGAACTCAACAGGCTATCACTGGGTCAATCTTGTGCTGCATGTCGCCAACGCCCTGCTGGTGTGGCTGGTCTTGGCGCGGTTAAAGGTACCGGGAGCGTGGCTGGCTGGAGCAATTTTTGCGCTGCATCCCGTGCAGGTGGAATCGGTCGCTTGGATCACGGAACGCAAAAATGTACTAATGGGCTTCTTCTTTTTGCTAACGCTACTTGCCTGGATTGCGTTTGCGGACGGAAAAACGAAGCGGCGCTGGGTGTTTTATGGGCTCGCGGTGATCCTTTACCTATTCGCGCTTTCGGCCAAGACAACGGCCTGCACGCTAACTGCCGCGTTGTTCTTGATTTTGTGGTTGCAGCGCAAGCCCATCGATTGGAAGCGAATTATCCAGATCATACCTTTCCTTGTTCTTGGCATCGCCATGGGTGTATTAGCGATGTGGTGGGAGCACTATCATCAGGGAACGAGCCGTGCCGTTTTTGCCTTCCTGAGCCCAATCGAACGGGTTCTCGTCGCGAGCCGGGCCATTTGGTTCTATCTAAGCAAACTCATCTGGCCATCCAATCTCACATTTATTTATCCGCGATGGGATATCGCGCCGACTCATCTGCTCAATTACGCGTGGCTGTTGGCGACAGTTATCGTGTGCGCGGGGATCTGTTTTCTTCGTCGGTATACTGGACGCAGCGTCGAGGTCGCATCGGCATTTTTCCTTGCGACCCTAAGCCCGGTGCTGGGATTCATCATGCTTTACACATTTCGCTACACGTTTGTAGCCGACCACTATCAGTACCTGGCCTGTATCGGTCCGATCGCCTTGGCGTCTGCCGGTCTGGTCAATTTGGCCGACGCGTTTAAGAACAGCCGCACCTTGATCCTAGGCGCGGCGCTCTGTGTGGTGGCGTTGTTGGCGACACTGACATGGCGACAAGCCGCGATGTATGGCAACATCGAAACACTCTGGCGAACGACTCTGGCCAGGAATCCTAGTTGCTGGATGGCTCACAACAACCTGGGCATTATACTTTTTGGAAAAGGCCAGCTTGACGATGCGATTGCGCATTACCGGACCACATTGGAAATGCAGCCTGATTTTGGGGATGCCGATTACAATCTTGGTACCGCCCTTCTGGGCAAAGGTCAGGTGGACGAGGCAATTTTCTATTGCGACAAAGCGGTCAGGATGCAGCCAAACGATCCAGATGCTCAGGTGGCCCTGGCCAATGCTCTTCTTCAAGGAAGACGAATCGACGACGCGATCGTTCACTATCAAAAAGCCGCTGCAATACGTCCCGGTTACTTCCTTGCCCGTTTCGGTCTTGGCCACGCGCTGCTTGAGAAAGGGAAGCTTGATGCTGCGATTGAGAATTCTCGCGCCGCCTTGTTGATTCAGCCCAATGACGCAGACTGCCACACGATCCTGGCCACTGCTCTTGATGAAAAAGGTCAATCGGCCGAAGCCATCGGACATTACGAAAAGGCGTTGGAAATTTCTCCTCAATCCGTTTCTGCCCTAAATAATCTGGCGTGGTTGTTGGCGACAGGTTCCAACGCGTCATTGCGAAACGGGTTTCGGGCGATTCAATTTGCGCAGCAGGCTGACCAACTTTCCGGAGGCAAAAATGCGCTCGTGCTGCGTACCCTGGCAGCGGCATATGCGGAGGCTGGACAATTTGGAAAAGCGATTGAAAGCGCTCAGACTGCGATACAGCTGGGGCGGAGCCAGGGTGACGATTCCTTAGTCACCCAGCTTCAACAAGAAATCGCGCTCTATGAGTTGGAGTTGCCTTATCGTGAAATGGCAAAATAAACACTCGACAGCCAACCGCGATTGACTCGGTCAACGCTGTCATCACGGTTTCGTCATTTCCGTTAGAGCTCATCGCGCAGAATTTCGAACACCTTTGTGCTTTCCACCACTCCTGCCAGAGCATCTGTTCCGGGGCCATTGCCAAACGCGACTACGTCTTCAACGGTGACCAAGGCAGATTTGGTGTAAAACGCGGCCGGCTCCGGCTGTTCCGTCTGCGATTGTTTGCTCTGAATTTCGTCCTCTTTACCTGGTATTTTCGCTGCTCCGTACGATTTATCGCCATTCGGTCCAGTGGCCCAGGTGATCCAGGGCTGGCCGGCAGAATTAAAGCCTAAGAGAGCAATGCCGCTGTCTTTGCGAAAAGGAAATCCATTCAGGTTTAATCCGCCGAGTGCCACATCACCACACACTATAATAGTCGATTTCTCTCCGCCATAACTTCGTGCGATTCCAACTGCACGGTCCAGTTCCACGGTTTGACCGAGGGTCCGTTCTCCGTTGTTTTCCTGCGCTGCCCTTCGCATTAACCCTGCATCAACCACGAGCAAATACCCACCAACGTTATACTGGAGCAATTGGATTGCTCGCCGCACCATATCCGCGAGGCTCGGCTGCTGACCTTTTTCTTCTACCTGGTTCACGAATGCGAGATCTTCTTTGCTGAAAACGCCGACCAGTTTCGGACGGCGCCAGGCGGGAACTGCGTCCAGTTCGGCTCGGGTTCGAACAATATCAAACCCGTTGCCCCGGAGCTCGAGCAAGAGATCGCGGCTGTCCTGTCTCTCTCCGCTTTTTGTGATTGGAAGAAATTGCGCCGCTCCGCCGCCCATTGCGATGTCGATGTTTCCGCGATCCACAAACTCAGCTGCAATCTTCTCGGCATCACTCGACTCGACGGGATGTGCGTAAAAGGCCGCGCTCGTCGGATCGGTAAGCTTTGTGTCCGTTATGAGTCCTGTGGCCCGTCCATATTCCCGCGCCAATTCAATGATGCTCTTGATCGCCTTCCCGTCGGCATTCATCGCAACGGCGCGATTCGCCACTCTCTGGCCTGTCGCAATCGCGGTTGCGGCAGCTGCCTGGTCCGGTGCGGCGAAATCCTTTGAATAATTCATAACCAAAGCTGCATGAGCCATTGAATCTACGTTCAGACGTGTGCCGGCGCCGGCAGCATAGACGCGCGTAGGGGCAAGCCGGGCAGGGGAAAGGCCTTCCGCAACAAACAGAATAATTCCGAAAGGCTTTCGAATGACCCAGTGCTGAAAATAGAGAACGCCAATTCCGGCAAAGGCGAGGAGACAAAAAAGTGCCAGCAACTGGTTACGCCACTTCATTGCCTTCCCTGTAGCGGCGGTCTATGACCGTCGCAAATGTCCTGCTGCAATCGAAAGAACCCTTGTCGATCTGGTCATTCATCGGCAAAGTGCGCGACGTATGGCTGGTCCGGTAATGCTTATCATTCGCGACGGCTGGGGCATTAACCCAGGCGGCGCGGACAAAGGCAAGGAAAATGGCGATGCAACCCTTCTCGCTTCAACTCCATTTCATGACAAACTCTACCGGGATTATCCGGGCTCCAAATTGAGCGCGAGCGGAAGCGATGTCGGTTTGCCGGAAGGACAAATGGGCAACTCGGAGGTCGGGCACCTTAATCTGGGAGCTGGCAGGATCGTTTACCAGGACCTGACGCGAATTAACAAGGCAATTAAAGAGGGCGAATTAACGCGTAATCGAGTTTTGCAGGAAACCTTTGCCAAAGCGCGCGGGCACCGGCTTCATTTGCTCGGCTTGGTTTCAGACGGCGGTGTGCACAGCCATTATTCGCACATGATCGCGCTTGCGAACGCGGCGCATGATGCAGGCATCACGCAGATTTTCGCCCACGCATTCACGGACGGACGAGACACGTCGCCGACGGGTGGTGCCGATTATCTAAAAACTTGCGAGAAGGAGCTCGAGAAAAGCGGCGGGCAAATTGTCACGGTCGTAGGCCGGTATTTTGCAATGGATCGTGATCGGCGTTGGGACCGTACCAAAAAAGCTTGGGACGCGGTTGTTCTCGGTCGCGGCGAAGTCTGCAAATCCTCGCCGTCCACCGCTGTGAAGGAGCAATACAAAAACGGCAAAACTGATGAATTCATGCCCCCGTTGATTTTTTCTCACGCGAATGAGCAGCGGATTCATGATGGCGACGTGGTTTTATTTTTCAACTTCCGTGCCGATCGTGCTCGCCAATTGTCGCAGGCATTTTTGCTGAAGGATTTTGATGGCTTCGACCGCGAGGTCTGGCCGCAAGTGGATTTCGTCACGCTAACGCAATACGATGTGACTTATTCTTCGCCGTTTATTTTTGCGCCGGAGAAACTTGCGGACATCCTGGGCGAAATCGTCAGCGCAGCTGGCAAACGGCAATTGCGCATCGCCGAGACCGAAAAGTACGCGCATGTGACCTACTTTTTTAACGGCGGCATCGAGAAACCGTTTCGTGGCGAAGACCGCAAATTGATCCCTTCACCAAAAGTCGCCACCTACGATTTGAAACCGGAGATGAGTGCGTTCGAAGTCACCGATGAGCTGCTGAGACGGATGGCGAATTACGATCTGATAATTCTCAACTTCGCGAATCCCGACATGGTCGGCCACACGGGCGTGGTCGAAGCGGGAATTAAGGCAGTAGAGACAGCGGATAAATGCATGGCGCGAATCGTCCCGAAACTTCTCGAACTTGACGGTAAAGCCATTGTGACCGCCGACCACGGCAATTGCGAACAGATGCGCAACGCTGATGGTTCGCCCAACACTGCGCACACGAGCAACCTTGTACATTTGATTTACGTGGCCAATGACGCTGCACGATTTCGGTGCGAAGACGGAATTCTGGCCGATGTCGCGCCGACTCTTTTATTCTTGCTGGGACTGCCGCAACCGAAGGCGATGACCGGGCACAATTTGATTGTGCCAGCCTAACGTGGCCTGAACAGGGTCGAAGGAGTCAAAAATTTCGGGTCCCGGCGACTATCTCGTCGAATGTGATTTCCAATTTTCGATTCATTACTCGCGTCCCGGCCACGGCGATTCGGTGCAAAAGCCGAATGTGGTAATCGGCTGCTGTTTCGTGCCAGATTGGTTTGCGGATGAGTCTGAGAGCGCCGTCGGCTTCCACAAGAGCGCCCCATCCGATAGGAATCTCCGAATCCCGGAATAAATCCTCGGGTAGAACGAGCAGGTACAAATTCGCGCAACGGTAACGAACCAATTTGTCGAACTTGGTGCAATCGTAAAGACGATTTTGCAAAGCGCGCAGCTCACGCAAAAGCCGCGCGTAACCACGATGACCAATGACGCTGAAATCTGGCGAATCGAATTCAGGAAAGAGCGAATCACCGTTTCGCAGGCTCGGATAATGCGCGCGGAGGCGCATTTCGAGAAGCTCGCGACGTTCGCAAATCGTTTCAAGCCGCTGGCGGACAGCATCGCTCTGGCAATTATCTCGTCGCAAATCGCAGAGCGCCTGTTTGCATTCGAAGATCGCTGTAGATCCAGTTTTCTTAGGCGACAGTCGGCATGCGGCGACGTCGGCACGATACCGGCATTTTGGTAGACTTACTTCCAAGGCGCACGCTGAATACCGTTGGGCCTGCGCCCACAGAAATGCGAGTCGCTTCAGCCGCGAGTGTCTCTCAGTTTCGCCGCTGGCGTGTCTTATTCGCGCAGCCATCTCGCGAGTTCGCGTGCCCAATACGTGACAATCATACTGGCCCCCGCTCGCTTTAGGGCAGTCATGGTCTCGAGGACGGCATCGCGTTCGTTCAGGAGCCCTTTCTCGACGGCGCCCTTGACCATCGCATACTCGCCGCTTACGTGATACACAGCAGTCGGCGCGCCGAAACGTTGGCGGACTCGCCACAAGATGTCCATATAAGGCAAGGCCGGTTTGACCATTACAATGTCCGCTCCTTCGTCGATATCCAATGCTACCTCGCGCAGGGCTTCATCGGCGTTGGCAAAATCCATTTGATACGAGCGGCGATCGCCAAACTGCGGGGGACTCTCGGCTGCCTCACGGAACGGGCCATAGAAAGCCGACGCGAATTTGGCGGCGTAACTCATAATCGCAGTTTGATCGAAACCCCGGGAATCGAGCACCTCGCGAATCGCGCCAACACGCCCATCCATCATGTCACTTGGTGCCACAATGTCCGCGCCAGCTGCCGCGTGAGAGAGAGCTGTCTTCGCTAACAACTCAAGAGTCTCGTCATTGAGAACATGGAAATGGTTTCCATCGATCTGCGTTATGCCACAATGACCATGGCTCATGTACTCGCACAGGCACACATCAGTGATCGTAACAAGGTCCGGACATTTTGATTTGATGGCTCTCAGCGTTTTTTGGACAATTCCTTCTTCAGCATAGGCTCCACTGGCTTGTTCGTCCTTTTGTTTTGGGATTCCAAAAAGCAAGACGGCCTGAAGACCCAGATCCTGAGCGGCACACGCTTCATCGGCGACCTCCTTTACGGATATTTGAAAAACCCCCGGCATGCTGGCAACCGGCCGGCGTTTCTGGACTTTTTCACTTACAAAAAGAGGCAAAACGAAATTGTGGGTATTTAAATGTGTCTCGCGCACGAGATTTCGCAGAGCAGGCGAACGCCGCAACCGACGCGGGCGATGCACAAGTTTTCTCACACAGCGATGCTACGCGGTGCAAAAGTGGGTCGCAAGCAAGCACGTACGGTCGTACCCGGGTGTTCCATGGATGAACGGGACAGGCGCTTGACGGTCCATCGCATTAGGTGTCTGCGTGTTAATCGTGCCGCGGGACTCCGATTATTTGTTAGTCGATATCAGCAATTCGTACGCAAAATTGGCGTTTGCATCCGCGACGCGCGTGTTCGCGCCGACGCGGATCACTACCCGCAGGCTTTCAAGTGCCGTGGTCTTCGGATTTCTTGAAAAACGAAATGTGAGGAAAGTGGTAGTCTCCTCGGTAGTGCCCGCGAAAGACTCAGCAATCCTAAAAGCCACGGGAAAAACGAAGATACTCTGGCTGGACTGGAAGCTGAAGCTGGGTGTCGAGATTGATTATCCCAAGCCGCGATCGATTGGCGCGGACCGGCTAGCGAACGCTGCGGCCGTCACGGCGCTCTACGGCTGTCCCGCGATCGTGGTGGATTTTGGTACGGCAGTGACGTTTGATATCGTCTCAGAACGCCGCGCCTATATCGGCGGTGTGATCGCTCCGGGGCTGGAAGCGATGACTAACTTCCTTTATCAGCGAACCGCGCTCTTGCCCAAGCTTTCATTGAAAGAACCGCGAGGCGCGATCGGTAAATCGACCATCCACGC
>JBKPLX010000138.1:0-3979 GCA_046731855.1 Verrucomicrobiota bacterium
GATCCGCAATTTCCTACGCGCCGTTCGGCGACTCGGTTTTTGTGATTGAGAAAAAGAAAGACGAAAAGACCGGCAAAGAATCGCAAGTGATTCGACAGCAATTTGTGCGTGTCGGTGAAGCGCGCGGCGATCTCGTCGCGATTACGCAAGGATTGAAAGCCGGCGAAACTGTTGTAGGCACAGGAGTTTTCAAACTGCGAAACGGAATGCCGGTAACGATCAACAACGATCTAGCGCCGAACCTGCAGGTAAATCCGAATCCAGTCGATTCGTAACGACCGAAGAGCGACATGAAATCCTTCACTGACCTTTTCATCAAGCGCCCGGTACTGGCGCTGGTGGTTAGCTTTGTGATCTTGATCGCCGGTTTGCAGGCGATGCGGACGATCAACGTGCGCCAATATCCGCGCAGCGATATCGCTGCGATCACGGTCAGCACGGTTTACGTTGGCGCCGATGCGGAGCTAGTCAGGGGATTTATCACGACTCCGCTCGAACGCGCCATCGCCGCCGCCGACGGGATCGATTACATCCAATCCCAAAGCAAACAGGGCGAATCACTGATCACTGCGCGGTTGAAATTGAATTACGACGCGAATAAAGCGCTGTCGGATATCAGCTCAAAAGTGGATGCGATCCGTCGCGATCTGCCGCCTGACGCGGAGATTCCGGTCATCAGCATTGAGGCGGCCGATTCCCAATTCGCTTCGGCGTATTTAAGTTTCACTTCGGACATTCTGCAGCCTAACGAAGTGACCGATTATCTCGTGCGACTTGTGCAGCCGCGCCTCACCGCAGTTGGTGGCGTGCAGAAAGCGGACATTCTCGGCGGCCGAACGTTCGCGATGCGCATCTGGATGAAACCGGACCGGATGGCTGCGCTAAATATCAGCCCGGCCCAGGTGCGCAACATGCTTGCGCGAAATAATTTTCTCTCGGCCGTCGGCAACACGAAAGGTTCGCTGCTTCAGGTCAATCTCACCGCGAACACCGACCTGCACACGGTGGATGATTTCAAAAAACTGGTCATTCGCCAGGAGAAAGGAAATCTCGTCAGGTTGAGCGACATCGCGGACGTCGAGCTCGGCGCGGAAGATTATAACACCGAGGTGCGGTTCTCGGGACAGAAAGCCGTGTTCATGGGGATTTGGGTTCTGCCAAACGCGAACTCGGTTGACGTGATCAAACGCGTTCGCGCGGAGATGGAGCAAATCCAAAGGGAATTGCCGGCCGGAATGACAGGCGAAATCGCCTACGACGCTACGGCTTACATCAACGACGCCATCCACGAAGTCGTAAAGACGTTGATTGACACATTGCTCATCGTGATGGTCGTAATCTTTTTGTTCCTCGGCTCGGTCCGCTCGGTCGTTGTGCCGATCGTCGCGATTCCAATTTCGCTGATCGGCGCGCTATTTCTCATGCAGCTATTCGGGTTCAGTCTCAACCTGCTGACGCTGCTGGCGATTGTGCTTTCCGTCGGATTGGTCGTCGATGACGCGATCGTCGTTGTCGAAAACGTCGAGCGCCATTTGCGCGATGGCATGTCGCGCATGAATGCCGCCCTGGTCGGGGCGCGCGAACTGATCGCGCCAATCATCGCCATGACGATCACGCTGGCGGCCGTTTACGCGCCGATTGCTCTTCAAGGCGGTTTGACTGGTGCGCTTTTTCGCGAATTTGCGCTCACGCTTGCCGGCGCGGTTTTCATTTCCGGGGTCGTCGCACTGACACTTTCGCCGATGATGTCGGCACATCTTTTGCGCCCAGGCCACACCGATAAGGGATTCAGTGGGATCGTTAATCGAACGTTCGACCGCTTCCGGGATTGGTACGGAAGTCATCTCGATCGCACGCTGAATGCTCGGCCGGCGGTCTACATTTTTTGGGCCGGCGTTTCACTCCTCGCGCTCTTGATGTTTACTACGATTCCGAAACTTGGGACGAAGGAATTGGCGCCGAAAGAGGATCAAGGCGTAATCTTTGGAATCATCACCGCGCCGGCGAACGCGACCATCGACGACACGATCCGTTACGCGGATGCTGCTGGAAAAGTCTTTCAGAACATCCCGGACACTCGGTTCACTTTTCAACTTACGTTCCCGGACAACGGATTCGGCGGAATGGTTTTAAAGCCCTGGGGCGTTCGCAAAACGCCGACCAAGGCCTACCTGCCGCAAATCCAGGCAAAACTGGGCGCGATTCCCGGCATCCAAATGTTTCCGATCATGCCTTCGGCGCTCCCTGGGGCTGATAATTTTCCAGTCAGCTTCGTAATCACCTCGACCGCCGACCAGGAACGCATTCTCGAATTTGCGCAGCAAATCTTCCAGAAAGCGATGAAAGCCCACATTTTCCAATTCGGCGACATCGATACGAAGATCGATCAGCCCCAATCGGCAATCGTTTTCGATCACGATAAAGTCGCCGCGCTCGGTCTCGACATGCAGCAAGTAGGCGCCGATATCTCGGCTAGTATTGGCGGCAATTATGTCAACCGGTTCAACATCGAAGGGCGCAGTTACAAAGTGATTCCGCAAGTCAAACGCGTCGATCGATTGAATCCTGAGCAGCTGAAAAATATTTACGTTAGCGGACCGAATAACCAGCTCATCCCGCTGAGCACGGTCGCTTCCATCAAACACAAAACCGTCGCGCGGTCGCTCAATCGGATGCAACAGCTAAACGCGGTCACCATCAGCGGAGTTCCGGCTGTTTCGCTCGATGCTGCCCTGAAGTTTTTGCAGGATGAGGCAAACAAGATTCTGCCAAAGGGTTACGTGCTCGATTACACGGGCGAGTCGCGCCAGTTGCAGACCGAAGGTAGCAAGTTTTTGGGCGTGTTTTTGCTTTCGCTGGTGCTGATCTTTCTTGTCCTTGCGGCGCAGTTCAACAGCTTCCGCGATCCGTTCATTATCCTCTTGGGATCGGTCCCGCTCGCGATGTTCGGCGCGGGTCTCTTCATGTTTTTGAAAATGCCGTTCGGGCAATTCTTCACCGATCGTTGGACTACATCGTTCAACATTTACTCGCAAGTCGGTCTGGTAACGCTGGTCGGTCTCGTTTCGAAAAACGGAATACTGATCGTCCAGTTCGCGAACGAATTGCAACGGCAGGGTATGACAAAACTGGCGGCGATCGCACAAGCCGCGCGCATTCGATTGCGTCCGATCATGATGACGAGCGTGGCCACTGTCGCTGGTCACTTTCCACTCACGCTGGTGACTGGCGCCGGCGCTGCGGCGCGAAATTCGATCGGTCTTGTGCTGGTTGGCGGCATGACTATCGGAACGCTTTTCACTCTGTTCATTGTGCCGTCGCTTTACATGCTAATCGCCAAGGAGCATCACGAAAAATCTCTCATGGACATAGGCTGGGAAGGCGCACCCGAAGAGGCAGATCTTGCGCCGGAAATGGCACCGGCGCTCGCGTCGGATGGGGACGGCAACGGTTGGAAACAGGCGTGACTTAACGTTTTGTGGAACGCGCTCGCGCGCTGAGGAGAAAAACAGAAGCCTCGGCGGGGTTTTCCCACCGAGGCTTTGCTTTCTTGTTTAGCGGATCTCTTGGCTGGCAGGGCGCCCCGCATACGCTAAACATGCGGGGCACTATTGCAGCCTTAGGCGGCTCGCTGTTGCCGAGGGGATTGTTGTGGTACAGAGCTAAACTCAAGAACATCCTCGGAGATTTTAGTAATCGCCCAAGGTTCCGGAGTAAAACTCTGCATGGGCACGTTGGCTTCCACGATCTTGCGACCTACTGGGCGCAATGATTTAATAGAGAAGCCTTCCGCTGCCGTTACAATGTAGCCTTGGCCACTTTGCTGGCAAAAGAATGTGCCGTTCTCCCCGCGTAACGCCTCTGCCAGGTCGGGATGTTGGATTGTCCCGTTCAATGGTAGTTTTGTTTGCATCTGTGCAGCCTCGCGCAATACTGGATGATCGCCAGGTAACTTAGGTTGCCTTTTTCATTTCTCGAT
>JBKPLX010000139.1:0-8130 GCA_046731855.1 Verrucomicrobiota bacterium
CGGCCAATAAATTTGTAAGCCATTACTGCGACGATAATCGCCCCAACCAGAACAAGACCATGATCCTTTACGAGGTTACTCGTCCCGATAACAAACGTGGTGACGGGTGGTAGCGGTTTGTCACCAAGCATGTCGTGGAAGATCGCTTCGAATTTCGGCACGATGAAGACAAGGAGAAACGCCATGATGCCCACTGCCATCGTCATCACAATGATCGGGTAAACCATCGCCGACACGACCTTGTTCTTAATCTTGTTGGCTTTCTCTTGAAATTCCGAAAGCCGGTTGAGCACCAGCTCCAGCACGCCGCCAACCTCGCCCGCTTTGACCATGTTGACGTACAAGTCGTTAAAGATCCGCGGATGCAGCGCCAGCGCGTCCGAAAACGTGTTACCGCCCTGAACGGAGTCAGCAAGTTTGTTAATGGTCTTTTTCAATACCTTGTCGCGTTCCTGTTTCGCCAGAACGGTCAGGCTTCGTAACAAGGGCAATCCGGAGTCAATCAGCGTCGCCAATTGGCGCGTGAAAATCATAAGGACCTTTGGCTTAACTTTGGTGCGCTGGAAAAGAACGATGCCGGTTTTTGCCCGCGGTTTGGATGCGCGTGCGATCTTCGCGGTCCGACGCCGAGCGGCTTTGGTGTCAGAACGGGCTATAGCTTCCTCATAGACGCTAGTAGGGAAGTACCCAGCCTGGCGCAGCCGGCCGATTGCGTCATTGGTGGACGTGGCTTCAACTAGCCCGGTCGCTTCCTGTCCGCGGGAGTCCAGAGCTACGTAGTTAAAGCGGGGCATGACGAGCGATTTTAGTTAGCTCGGAATGCTATGTCGAGCGTCGCTGAAATGACGAAACCGAATGACGAATTAATGACGAATGACCAAAACCTAAGGGGGCGCGAAGTCACCGGTCGCTCTTTTTGTGATTCGATCATTTTGTTTCCTTCGTCGTTTGTCATTAGTGCTTCGTCATTCCTTACGTATATCTCAGCACTTCCTCGACGGTGGTGTCGCCAGCGAAGATACTGCGCAAGCCGTCCTGGCGCAGTGTTACCATTCCAAGCTCCACAGCCTTTTGCTTCAAGGTAACCGTTGGCGCGCGTTCATTGATTAGTTCACGAACCGGATCAGTGATTCTCAAAAGCTCGTAGATTCCTTTTCTTCCTTTGTAGCCTGTGTTGTTACATGCGTCACAACCTTTACCGCAAAAGAATTGTTTTTCGCCAAGGTCCTGCCGCGAGATCCGTAACTCAGCCAGTAACGAGTCGTTCGGCTTGTAGGTGGTGCGGCACTGCCGACAGATGCTGCGCAGTAAACGCTGTCCGAGCACCGCCTCCAGTGTGGACGAAATCAGAAAGGGCTCCACACCCATATCGATCAAGCGCGTGATGGCCCCCGGCGCGTCGTTTGTATGAAGAGTTGTGAAAACAAGGTGCCCTGTCAGCGACGCTTGAATGGCAATCTGCGCGGTCTCAAGGTCGCGTGTCTCGCCGACCATAATGCGGTCCGGGTCCTGGCGCAGAAACGAGCGCAAAATGCGCGCAAAGCTCAGGCCGATGGCTTCGTTCACCGGCACTTGTACAATCCCTTCCAGATCGTATTCGACGGGCTCTTCTGCCGTGAGGAGCTTCGAATCGATCGTATTGATTTTGCGCAGGCAGGAGTAAAGCGTTGTCGTCTTTCCAGAGCCGGTCGGTCCGGTGGCAATGAAGATGCCATTCGGATGCTCGATCATCTCCAGCAGAAAATTGTAGATGTAATCGGGCATCCCGAGTGCTTCGAGGTCGAGATTTACAATGCTGCGGTCGAGAACCCGCAGCACCAGGCTCTCACCGAATTGAGTTGGCAAAGTTGAAACTCGAAGATCGACGTTGCGTCCGGCGATCTGTTTCTGAATGCGGCCGTCCTGGGGCAACCGTCTTTCTGCGATGTTCATGTTGGCCATCACTTTCACGCGCGAGATCACGGGAAGAGCAAGATGACGGGGCGGCGGTGACATTTCGTAGAGCGCTCCATCGACGCGATAACGGATTTTGAACTCGTTTTCGAATGGCTCGAAATGTATGTCGCTCGCCCGGTCCTGGATTGCCTGGTAGAGAATCAGATCGACAAAGCGAATGATCGGAGTGGCGTTTGCTTCGGCTTCGACCGACGCGTCACCGTTTCCCTCGCGTTCGCCTGAGGCGGACAAAAGCTCGCCAGCCTGGCCAAGCTGCTTGAGGACGTCTTCCATGCTCGTCGTATCGCTGCCGTAGTGCTGTTTGATCAGGTCTTCGATTTGATCCGGCGGCGAAACGACGACGTGAATGTCTTTACCGAGAGCGAAGCGAAGGTCCTCCGCGGCGTGAAGATCGAACGGATCAACAAGCGCGACTCGCAACGTAGTTCCGCTCAGCTCAACCGGAAGAGCACCGTGCAAACGAGCCAGACCGCTGGGAATCAGACGCAAAATCTCGGGCGCGATGTCACGCTCGGCTAGGTCCATCAGGTCAGTACCTAGTCCATTTGCAATTGTCTGATAAAAGCTGTGCTCATCGATGAACCCGCCATCGATCATCGCCTGCGCGACTGTCTTTCCGTTCAGTTCTACCTCGCTCAGGACGTCTTCCGCTTGTGAAGGCTCAAGCACGCGTTGCTCGACAAAAAATTCGGCAAGTTGCTTATCCTTCATGATTCCTGCCACTGGGTAGCGCACGCGTCACGCGTGCTAGTTTCGGCGTCGCGCCGAAACGAACTTTTCCTTCGACGTTCGTCATCCTGCGTCCAGATCCACGGATAATCCTCATTTCGCTTGGCTACGGCCGCGTCCCATGGATTTCGAAGAATGTAATGGAATTTCTCTTTGAGGTCGCGATCTGATCGCACGTAGCGATCGAACTGCTCTTTCTCCCAGACCGGGCCGCTCTGCTTCTCGAGCTGATTAATTCTGTGCGCCGAAAATGATTTGATTGAATGCATTAGTTCGCTCAGCGGCCAGAAAAGGACATTTCTCTTCTCATCGTTTCCTTTTGGCCAGGGTTGGAGGAGGAGATGCACATGGTCAGGCATCACTGAGGCGGCGAACAGTTCGTAACGTTCGTTGTGGAAATGACGCAACGAATTCAAAACAATCGTGCGCGCTTTTGGCGATAGGCACCGGTTCTTCTTTGTGCTGATTGTCACAGCATAGATCGCCCACGGTTTCTCGAAGTGTGGAAGTCTGCGGCGAGAATAGTGAGTTCCAAGCTGATGCTGCGTTTCAAGGAAAGGTCGCGACGGCGCGACGCAGTCGCCAACACGCGAGACGCGTGCGCTACCCGGTTCAGAATTCCCGCTCATCAGCTCACGTCTCCTACTGTGATGGAGATCACCTCTTCGGCAGAAGTGAGGCCGGCCATAACCTTGCGGACGCCGTCCTCGCGAAGGGTGCGCATGCCCAGCTCGCGCGCCCGTTGGCGCAACAACAAAGTCGGGCTGCGTTTGTTGATCATGTGGCGCACCTCGTCGTCGATTTCAAAAATCTCGAAGATGCCCATTCGACCTTTGTAGCCGATTTGACGACATCGGTCGCAGCCTACCGGCTTCATGACTTGCGCCTCGGACAACTGCCCGGGCTCGATTCGCAATGCCCGTAATTCGGTCTCGCTAAGTTCTCCTGGTTGTTTGCAGTGGGCGCATAATCGGCGGAGAAGCCTTTGTGCCATGATCGCTCGCACGGAGGAGGCCACCAGGAACGGCTGAACACCGAGATCGATCAAGCGCGCTACCGCAGAAGGCGCGTCGTTCGTATGGAGCGTACTAAAGACGAGGTGACCAGTGAGACTCGCGTTCGTAGCTATGCTCGCTGTTTCGAGGTCTCGAATTTCACCAATCATGATAATGTTCGGCGCCTGGCGCAGAATGGAACGCAAGGCTGCCGGAAAAGTCATCCCAATCTCGGTATTCACCTGGACCTGATTGATACCCGTCATTTGATACTCCACCGGCTCTTCCACCGTGATGATTTTGCGGTCTGGTTTGTTGATGTAATTGAGACAGGCGTAGAGGCTGGTCGTTTTTCCGGAGCCAGTAGGGCCGGTAACGAGTAAAATGCCGTCCGGCAGTTTGATCAGGCGTTCGAACGTTTCTTGATCGTCGGAAAAAAATCCAAGCTCCGGCAAGCCGAGCTTTAGACTGGATTTGTCCAGCAGACGCATCACCACGCTCTCACCGTGATTGGTGGGAATCGTCGAGACCCGAAGATCGATTGGTTTCTTTTTGATTTTTACCTGGATGCGACCGTCCTGTGGCAGGCGTTTTTCTGCGATGCTCATCGAACCGGTCATGATCTTGAGCCGGCTGATGATTGCGGATTGCAAACGTTTTGGGGGCGCTTGCATCTCCTGCAGAACGCCGTCGATCCGAAATCGGACCCGAAATTTTTTGTCCAGCGGTTCTAGGTGAATATCGCTTGCGCCCGTGCGGTGCGCCTCGATCAGCAGCATGGAGACCAGCCGTATGATTGGTGCATCGGCTTCATCGATTGCGGTCTCTTCCCCGCCATCTCCAATTTCCAATCCAAGATCGATCTCTTCGCCGATTTTTTTCTGCAAGACATCGGCTGCTTCGTCGGCAGTCCCGTAGTATTTGATCAATGCTTCACGAATTTTCTGGGGACTGGTGCACACCAGTTCCAGCTCGCGTTGCAGAAGAAAACTGAGGCTATCGATCGTATCGATGTCGAGCGGATTGCCAACCGCCACCACCAGGCCGGTTTCGCCGAAAGCGACCGGGACCACTTTGAACCGGCGCGCGTCTTCGCCGCGGATTTGATGGATGATTTGCGGCGGAATCACCATGGACGAAATATCGATCCAATCCATGTGCGCCTGCGCTGCGAGTGTGCGCGAGATGTCCACGTCGGATACAACTCCGTCGTTGATCAGCACATCCACTATGCCGGGCTCGCCATTTAGAAGTGATCGCGCACTGTCGATCTGCCGCCCTGTGATGAGTCCACCTTCTTGGAGGACTTTGATTACGTACTCTTCGTTGTGTTGCACCGGAGGAAGGGATGCTGGGCGCCCAGTTTACTGCAAAACCATTAGATTTCCAGCGGCAGGAAATCGATATGGACGGCGCGGTGAGCCTACCAGCACAATGTCATTCCACGGTTACGCTTTTGGCGAGGTTCCGGGGTTTGTCCACATCTCGGCCGAGCTCGACCGCGAGGTGATAGGCGAGTAGTTGAAGTGGGACGACAGCCAGAATCGGCATTACGTACTCGGGCGCTTCCGGTAGCACGATAATGTCGTTTGCGATCTCTTTTAGGTGCTTCGGACCGTTTCCACTGGTCACGGCGATGATTGGGCCTTTGCGAGCTTTCACCTGCTCAATATTGTTCAGGTTTTTTGAGAAAACCGAATCATCTGGAGCGATAAACGCTGAAGGCAGATCGGGACGGACCAGCGCGATAATGCCGTGCTTGAGCTCAGCGCTAGGATGTCCTTCGGCAAAGAGGTAGGTGATCTCTTTCATTTTAAGAGCCCCTTCGAGCGCGACAGGGAAGTTGAATTGCCGACCGAAGAAAAGCATGCCGTTCGCATCGACATATTTTTTCGCAATTTCTTTAATCTGGTCGCTCAGTCCCAAAACCGCTTCGATCTGGCCGGGCAATGCTTCTAGTGCTTCAATCACGCGGCTCCCGTCAGCTGCGGAAAGATTTCGCATTCGTCCAAACAGCAGCCCGAGGAGCGTCAGAATGGCAAGTTGCGAGGTAAACGATTTGGTAGCTGCGACGCCGATTTCCGGCCCGGCGTGCATGTATACTCCCCCGTCACTCTCGCGCGCGATCGTGCTCGCGACGTTGTTACAAATTCCCAGGGTGCGAAAACCTTTGCGCCTGCTTTCACGCAACGCGCCGAGTGTATCCGCGGTTTCGCCGCTCTGGCTGATGGCGAAAACCAGCGTCTGAGGAGTCATCGGCGTGTTGCGATGGCGAAACTCACTCGCGTATTCGACTTCTGTTGGGATGCTGGCAAGTCGCTCAATCAAATATTCGCCGACCCTTCCGGCATGAAGAGCGGTGCCACAGCCGGTAAGAACGATGCGGCCGACATCGCGCAGCTCGGGAGGTGTCATGTTCAAGCCACCCAGCTTTGCAGTGCATTCATCTGGATTGAGACGGCCGCGCATCGCGTCGCGCACCGTGTTTGGTTGCTCAAAGATTTCTTTGAGCATGTAATGGGGATAATCACCTTTTCCAATGTCTTCAGCGGTAAACTCAACCTTACTGACCGGATGCTCGGTGCTGTCCCCCGCAAGCGACGTGATCTCGAATTTGTCCCGTCCCGCCGCGACTACATCGAAATCGTTCAAGTAAACTGCGTCGCGGGTGTAGGCGACGATTGCGCTAACGTCGCTGGCCAGGAAATTTTCGCCGTTACCCACGCCGAGCACAAGCGGGCTTCCCCGCCGCGCGCCGATCATGAAATCCGGGATATCGGCATGGACCAAAGTAATGCCATACGTGCCGATCACCTGGCGCAGAGCTGCGCGAACGGCTGCGAGCAAGCGCGCTTTTTTTTCCGGCATATCCACGGTGCTGGCGCATGATTCGTCGTAGAGTTTCCCAATCAGATGCGCGAGCACTTCGGTATCGGTTTCGGAGCGAAAGTTCGTATCGCCGCTGCGAATCAGCTCATCTTTGAGCGTCTGATAATTTTCAATTACGCCGTTGTGGACCAGTGCCAGCTTGCCGCTGGCGTCGAAGTGTGGATGCGCGTTTTGGTCGGTGACTTTGCCGTGCGTGGCCCAGCGTGTGTGACTAACGCCGAGCGAACCGGAGACCGGTTCCTTCCTCATGAGCTGTGCTAGCGCCGCGATGCGACCCGCACATTTGTGCGTTTCCAGACGACCCCCATCTACAACAGCGATACCGGCTGAGTCGTAGCCTCGATATTCAAGACGCCGCAGGCCATCCAGCAAAATGGGCGCCGCTTGAGCGCGCCCAACGTATCCGACAATCCCACACATGTTGCGAGTGTAATGGCGGCTGTTCGCAGCCGCAAGATTCACGTAGGAACCGCATCGTAATTATCGATCTCGATTGGTGTTCATTCGTGGGTTAGGAATTCTAAAAAATCTCTTGCCACTTTCGCACGCTTTTCACTAGAAGAGGGCGGTCCGCATCTACAACCCCCGAAAGCCCTCCTCCTTGAAGGACCAAAGAATGAAACAACAAGTTCACCCTACCATTAAAGCCCATCTTATTCGGAGCGTCTTTTGTGTTCTTCTGTTGCTGGCAGTCTGTGTGATTCCGTTCGCGCTGGCGCAGCGAAACACGACCACGCCGTTCGTGGCGGCGAGCGGGGTCATCACTGGTATGGCTGACGGTCCGTCAACCCTTCCCTCCTCAAAGTTGCCGATAGTTTCGAGTGGCCCAGGTATTCCTGCAATTTTTGTCAAACCAATGCCGAAATTTCCGGAGGTGATCCTCTACGATCAGTTGGACAACCCGGGCACGTTCAGCTTTGTGTCACAGGAGTTTCCGGATTCGCCCGAATTTACCGCCTTTCTGGCTGACGACTTCTTTGTGCCCGGGGGCCAGAACTGGCGGGTCACCGAAGTTTATGCGCAGGGCGTATATTTCAATGGATCTGGCCCAGCCAATAACTTCAACGTCTTCTTCTACGAGGATGATGGTGGTCTGCCCGGGACGCTCGTCTCCAGCAGGACCGCCCAACCGTATGTCGAGAGCGACGGCGTCTCGAAGTAACCCTGACCGCACCGGTTACTCTCACTTCCGGCACCCATTGGGTCTCGGTGCAGGCCCACCAGCCCGTCGATCCAAATGGCCAGTGGGGCTGGACCGACCGGACCGTGCAGGCCAATTCTCCAGCAGCCTGGCAAAACCCAACCGGCGGGTTCGGTGTCTGCCCCACATGGGACCTTAGGACGACTTGTCTTGGCGAGCCGACGGCCCCCGATCAGATGTTCCGGCTCATAGGGACAATTGGGCCTCCGCCCACGCCGACGGCGACCCCGAGATTTCGTCCGACACCAAGGCCTCATTCTACGCCGTTGCCACGTCCTTAAATGGCATTGGGAACATAACGCGTGAACGGCGAGAACCTCGCGAGTCTCCGCCGCGACCTGATCCAACACCAAAAAAGTT
>JBKPLX010000140.1:0-9635 GCA_046731855.1 Verrucomicrobiota bacterium
GCCAGCCGAATCGAACGTCACGCCGGGAATTTCCCTGCTGCCACGTTTTCGCGGACCGATGCCGGACAGAAACAATAGATTTCCAACGCGTTTGGCATGCGGGAAAGCGCCAACCGGTTCAGGTGCGCGAGAGCTTTCGAACGTTTTACTCATTTTCTCGTTATCGGAATACGGATCAAACCCAGCGCCGATTGTCGATTAACAGACAAGGCTGAGCAATCATACTTTCGGACGATTAGCGATGCGAAGATTTTCGAGATGTGGTTGCAAAGGCATTTTGGTCCGATGTCTGGAAGCTCTTTACCGGCGGCAGGACTTCCTTGAAGGTGGCGCCGTAGATGTCCCACACCGTCAGAAAGAGCCCACAGACGATCGGTCCGACAATGAAACCGATTGGACCGAAGAGGAACAATCCGCCAAGAGTGCCAATCAGAATGAGAAGATCCGGCATCTTCGCATCTCTGCCGACAAGTGCCGGGCGCAGAAAGTTGTCGATGGTGCCGACCACTGCGGCGCACCAAGCCAGCAGCAAAGTTGCCGCCACATACTGACCATTAATAAATAGAATGATGACCGTCGGCACCCACACCAGGGCTGCGCCGATGCCGGGCACGATCGAAAGTATCGTCATGATTGTTCCCCAGAACGCCGCGCCTTGAATCCCCGCCATCCAAAATGCTACTCCTGCCAGCGTGCCCTGGATTATCCCGATTACGACAGTGCCTTTGATGGTCGCTCGCGTGATCGACGTGAACCGGGCGAGCATTCGTGTTTCATCTTCGTCGCTCAACGGGAGATAATAAAAGATCCGTTCGAGAATTTTTTTGCCGTCTTTGAAGAAGAAAAACATGGCGTAAAGCATGACAAACAAATTGAGAATGAACGCGGCTGTCGTGGCGGTCATGCGCGAGAGAACCGTGACCAGAAAGGCGCCTGCGGATTTGGCGGCCGTGCCGACATGTTGCAGCAGCTGTTCCTGGCTTGGGACGTAATCGGCCAGCGCTGGGAATCTTTGTACCAGCCAATCGTGCAGGTTAAACGTGCTCGCCGCGCCCAGGTGTTGGCGAAGCCACGGAATTGCTTGGTCACTTATGCTCAGGGCCTGTTGCACAACGATTCCCAGAAATGCTGTAACCGGGCCAAGGACGAGAATGAACAACGCCAGCAAGGTCAGGACTGCGCCGAGCGATTGGCGACCGCCCACCAGCCGAGTAATCCAGCGATACAGCGGGTGAAATAGTCCAGCCAGCAAGGCGCCGAGAAGGAGCGGTTCGAGAAACGGCCATGCGACGGCTAGGAACAACACACTGACTGCTACCACCAGCAGCAGGACAAAAGCCGTGCGCAAATTTGCGCCGCTAATGTTTTGCGATGCCATGGTCGGCTCCGATCACGGTCTGTTTCGACGAACGTCGTCGCCTAAATGTGGGGCATGAACTCGCGCTGTTAGCGTTTGACATGTTCATCAAGGAATCCGAACACATCGTCCTCCCACTTTGGCATCGCAAGGTACAGAAAGTTGTGCCCTTCCTCTGAGGTCTTACCGACTGGCGGATAAATTTTTAGGAGGTAAGGCTTGTGGAGATGCGCTAGCTCATCGGCCAATGCGTAACTTGGCGCAGTGTTGTAATCGTTTACGGCCTGAATCAGCATGATCGGAGCGGTTGACTTGTCCACCGCAGTGAGCAGCCGTTCGCGCAATTCGGGCGAACGCTCCCAAGAACCAGCAGCAGCGGAGACGGTCACTGCGGCACGAACGGTGTTATCGCGCTCGGCAGCGAACAATGCTAGCTGCCCGCCGAACGAGTGGCCTACGATTGCAAGACGCCTGGCGTCGATTGCAGGTGCTGTTTTCAGGAACGACAGCCCACCCATGACGTCGTCAAGGTGATCCGTAGTGGCCAACACGAACTGTAAATGCTGACGAGCTTCTTTGCCTTTCACCGCTTCCTCGCGCTGCAGGATGTCTTGCATGAATGGCCCTTGATCAGCTGAAAGACCTTGTCCGCGGCGAAAAAGATAGAGAAATGCATAGCCGTGTTTGAGGAACAGCGGTGCGGGTTTTTTAGCAGCTTCAGTAATCGGCAGACCAGCCGTGTGATCCGCATCTGCGCCACCTGACCCGTGGCAAAAAAGAATCGCTGGAAAGGGCCCCGAACCGGCAGGCTTCCAGAGGAAAGCCTTGAGATGCAATTTTCCACTCGGAACAAGGACGGTTTCGGGAGCGATGGATACCTGTTGGTCAACAGCGAGCACCGTCGACGTCGATACAAGCAGGAATGCCAGTGTTCTAACTCTCAATAGTTATCTCTGGACGTCGTCATCGGCGCGGCTGTGACCTCGTAGCGAATCGCGACGCGCGCGCCACCCGGTAAATGAGGCAGGAATTTTCTCAATTATGATTGTGACCCGTTGCGATGGCCTGCGCAGAACCGAAGCGTTTCGTGGATCGCGCGCGTGCTTTCATCGCTTCGACTGCGCGATCGCGCGGCGGCGCGTTGGTCACAAGAGAATCGAGCAAATGGTGTGCGGCGTGAGCGACATCATCGACGGCACGATTGAAAGCTGCCTCGTTTGCCTTCGAAGGTTTCGTGAAACCGCTCAGTTTGCGGACGAACTGAAGCGACGAAGCGCGAATTTCGTCGTCCGAAGCGGGTGGACTGAAGTTATGAAGTGTCTTGATGGCTCGGCACATATCAGAATAATCCACAATTTTCGACTAACGATCAACTACTTCGTGTTTCGCTGATCATGCGGATTAAACCGGCTTTCGTTCTCTCAACAACCAACTTTTCGGAGCGCCGTAACCTTGGGCGATGGAGCTCAACCATCGACTCTGGGAAGCAACCGCGGACTATTTCGCGATGCAGACGTTTTTGGGCTCGGTGAAGAAGTGCAACGCTTCTTCGCCGCCTTCGCGGCCGACGCCGCTTTGTTTCATTCCGCCAAAGGGAACTCGCAGGTCGCGCAGAAGCCAGCAATTCACCCAAACCGTGCCGGTGTTGATTCGCTCTGCGACACGGTGGGCGCGAGCCAGGTTTTGTGTCCAAACACTTGAGGCCAGGCCGTAGTCGCAATCGTTGGCATAATTGATCACTTCTTCTTCGTTGTCGAACGGTGTGATCGTGACGACCGGGCCGAAGATCTCTTCGCGATTCGTGCGGCATGAGACCGGCAAGCCAGTGATGACTGTGGGCTGGAAGAAATAACCATCACTGCAACGCTCATTGATTGACTCCGGCGCTTTACCCCCGAGGGTGACCTTCCCGCCTTCTTTCTGAGCCAGATCGACATAGAACTTGATCTTGTCGAGCTGGCTCTTGCTTGCGATCGCACCCTGGTCCGTTTTCTCATCGAGCGGATCACCCATTTTCAGTTGCGACGCCTTTTCGATGAAACGCTGAACGAAATCGTTGTATGCGGAACGCTCGACAAACACACGCGACCCGCACAAGCAAATCTGCCCCTGATTAGCGAACGAAGAACGTACGCTTCCCGAAATTGCAGCGTCGAGATCAGCATCGGCAAAGATGATGTTTGGATTTTTCCCGCCGAGCTCGAGCGAAACTTTTTTGAACAACGGTGCACATGCCTCCGCGACCTTGCGCCCGGTGACGGTGCCACCGGTAAACGAGATGGTATTGACCTTCGGATGCGCTGTGATCGCAGCACCGACATTTGGTCCCGTGCCATGCACAATATTGAGGACGCCATTTGGCAGGCCGGCTTCGCGCACGATCTCGCAAAGCATGTAAGCCGTCATCGGCGTGAGTTCGCTCGGCTTAGCAATAGCTGTATTTCCGACCGCGATGGCTGGCGCGATCTTCCAGCTCAATAAATACAAAGGAAGATTCCACGGCGATATTAATCCGGCGATACCGCGCGGCTGTCGCAAGGTGTAGTTGAACGCAACGCTGTCCGTGATATGCGCTTCGGATTCCGTGTGCAGGATCGCCGTCGCAAAGAAGCGGAAATTGCTTGCGGCTCGCGGAATATCCAGGGTGCGCGCGAGTGACAGCGGTTTACCCGTGTCGATCGTTTCAGCCCGCGCGAGTTTTTCGAGATCGCGCTCAATCAGGTCGGCGATTCGGAGCAGAAATCCCGATCGCTCCGCTGCGGATTTTTTAGACCAATCAACAAACGCCTTGTCTGCCGCCGCGACAGCGGCTTCGATGTCGCGCGCATCACTGTCGGCGACCTGCGAATACGGTTTGCCGGTCGCCGGTTCGATATTGTCCAGGTACTTTCCGCCGATTGGCTCTACGAATTGACCGTCGATGAAGTTTTGGATCTGCGGTGATTCGGTGCGCACGCGAGAGTTTAAACGCTCAACCCGTTTTCGCCAACCAGCCTTCGCGGAAGGGTACAGCGAGTCGAGTGTACGGCGGAAAATACGCGCTCACTGCGTGAGCCGGCAAGGTCGCTATACTGTTTGTTACGCTCGTTGCCGATCGCCCCGGTGAATTGCTCGCTGCCTGCGAATTGAGGCATCATGCCGCGCCTTTCCTTCGAGTAAAACCGGGCCAATACTGAGTGGAAAAGTCGGCGTCTGTTTTTTTTGCTCAACGTAATCGCAAAATGCCTTGAGGCATTCGTTTGCGATCTTGGGCAACGCGACGCCGTAGAGCCGATCGATCCCCTCGATCTTATCCTTCAATTCTCTCGGAATTCGGATTGTCAGGCGAGCATCCTTCTTGCTGTTGCTTAGCTTCCGGAGGGATTCCGTAGTTCTCATACTAACATCTATGGAAATGACAGGCCAAAGTTACGTCATTTTTGCATAAAATGCCAAAATTGCCCGAGGGTCCCCGGTAGCAGAGCCGTCTCGATTATGCATTGCGTGCAAAAAATCTTACGAACTACCGTTGACAGCAATGTCGGCCTATGCTGACGTAGGCGTCAACCAGCGCAATTCGCGCTCAAACCAAGGGAGGGAGAAACAATGAAAGGGAGAAACATCGGTAAATTTCAGACGCTCTTTAGAAGCGCCATCGTCATTTGGATCTGGAACGGCTTTTCCGCGCTCGGTACGGTCTATCAGTCCGACGGGTCGGCGGCCAGCGTGCAGGGTTTGCACGACCAAGCGTTAAACGGCGACACCATCACGATTCCCGCCGGGACGTTCACGTGGACAACGCAGGTTCACCTGACGAAGGCGGTCACGCTCCAGGGCAAAACGAGAACTGACCCCGTGAATGGCACGGCTGTCCAGAACACAATCGTTAAGGACAACATCTCTAACCGTAACAATCACATCATTTACATTGACGCGGCGAACGGCGGTCACGGCGGACAGCGAATCACAGGCATCGCATTCGTCGGGCAAGCTACCGGCACGATGTATAACGGGGCAATCACGGTTGACGGCGGCACTAAGCCCATTCGGATTGACCATTGTTACTTTCACGGGCTGCATTGCGACCCGACAATCGGCATCTTTGTTCAGAACTGGGCAGTCCTAGATCACAACGTTAAAGATGACAATGTTTTCGGAAACGGAGGGTTCTGCCATTTCTGGCCTGGCGCGCACACGGACCTTGGTGACAGCCTGTTTGAAGTATCAGCAGGATACGGAGGCCCGAAGTGGCTGTTCATTGAGGACAACTACATGAACGGCGGCACAGACATTCATGCAGGTGGAAAAATTTGCGCCCGACATAACATAATTACTAACAACAACAGCTTCGGTTCACATGGGACTGGGAGAACCTTGCCCAATGCACGGGGAGGGAGAGCATACGAAGTTTACAACAACGAGTTTCGATACACCAATAACTACTCAAGCATAGACGGGCCAGATAGCGGCTCATCCGTTTACCATGATAACGTCGTTGTCCCGCATACGCGAGGCATCGCGAGCCAGGTATACCGGCAGTTCTACAACTTTGGGCGTCCGTTCTTCGGAGCTGACGGGCGAAACCCATGGGACTTGAATGACCCGCGGCTCTACGCCAGCGGCACACTCAGAGCCGTCAGCGGACAGGGCGTAGCGGACAACACGAAAAACTGGACAACGAATCAATGGGTTGGTTACGAAGTTCGCAGCACATCCGACGGAATAACGGCGCTGATTCAGTCGAACACCGCAAAAACTCTGACGCTTTACGAATGGCACAATCAAGGCTGGGCAACGGGAAACAATTACGAAGTTCGCAGAGTCCTGCGGGTAATGGATCAGCCGGGACTCGGCGCAGGCGATCACATCAACAGAGCAAGCCCGGCATGGCCACAGCAAGCCAATGAGCCAATGTATTCGTGGAATAACACGAACGCTGACGATGGCTCGAAGTTTGGATTCACGATTGCAGGTCCAACGAATGTCATTCGGGCAGGGCGCGATTACTTCAACAACACGCCGATGCCGGGATATGTGCCGTACACCTACCCGCATCCGCTCGTAACCGACTAGTCACTACCAACGCCGACGGCTACACCAGCAGCTATTGCGACACCCACCGCGACTGCCACACCGAGGCATACGCCCAGGCCGCGCATGTCTCGCGCGCCCAATAACGGGGAGCAGGTACACGAATCAGAGCACCACGACCATCTAGCGCAAGCCAACCAGCCTTCGCGTGAAGGTACAGCGAGTCGAGTGTACGGCGGAAAATACGCGCTCACTGCGTGAGCCGGCAGGGTCGCTATACTGTTTGTTACGCTCGTTGCCGATCGCCGCGGTGAATTGCTCGCCGCCTCCGAATTGAGGCATCATGCCGCGTCTTTCCTTCGAGTAAAAGCGGGCCAATACTGAGTGGAAAAGTCGGCGTCTGTTTTTTTTGCTCAACGTAATCGCAAAATGCCTTGAGGCATTCGTTTGCGATCTTGGGCAACGCGACGCCATAGAGTCGATCGATCCCCTCGATCTTATCCTTCAATTCTCTCGGAATTCGGATTGTCAGGCGAGCATCCTTCTTGCTGTTGGTTAGCTTCCGGAGGGATCCCGTAGTTCTCATACTAACATCTACGGAAATGACAGGCCAAAGTTGCGTCATTTTTGCATAAAATGCCAAAATTGCCCGAGGGGTCCCCGGTAGCAGAGCCGTCTCGATTATGCATTGCGTGCAAAAAATCTTACGAACTACCGTTGACAGCAATGTCGGCCTATGCTGACGTGGGCGTCAACCAGCGCAATTCGCGCTCAACCAAGGAGGAGAAACAATGAAAGGGCGAAACATGGATAGTTTTCAGACGCTCTGCAGAAGCGCCATCGTCATTTGGATCTGGAACGGCTTTTCCGCGCTCGGTACGGTCTATCAGTCCGACGGGTCGGCGGCCAGCGTGCAGGGTTTGCACGACCAAGTGTTAAACGGCGACACCATCACGATTCCCGCCGGGACGTTCACGTGGACGAGCGGCATCCGTTTCACGAAGGCGATCACGTTACAAGGTCAGACGACAACCAACCCAGTTAACGGCACGGCCGTCGATACGACCAAGATCATTGACAATCTCACCGACAGAAACAAGCCGATCATCGAATTGAATGGCAACGGCGGTCAGCGTATTACAGGCATTTCCTTCTTTGGACAGAACACGAACACCATGTTCAATGGGGGGATTCGTATAGAAGGCGGTTCGACGCCTGATCGGATCGACCATTGCCATTTTCACGGGCTGCACTGTTACCCGTCCATTGGAGTATTCGCGCAAAATTGGGGCGTGTTAGATCATAACGTCAAGGACGACTCGGTTGTCGGGAACGAAGGGTTTGTTCACTTTTGGCCCGGCGCGCACACCGACCTCGGCGACAGTTTATTTGAAGCTCCGGCTGGATTCGGAGGCCCGAACTTCCTGTTCCTGGAAGACAACTACATGAACGGCGGGACTGACATTACTGCTGGAGGAAAAATCTGTGCCAGACACAACATCATTGTCGGGAACAACAGCTTCGGCTCACACGGCACGGGTCGAACGTTCCCGAATGGTCGCGGCGGGCGCGCATACGAGATTTACAACAACGAGTTCCGTTACAACAACAACTACTCCAGCCTTGACGGACCTGACAGCGGATCGTCTGTTTACCATGATAATACGGTCACGCCACACACACGCGGCATTGCTAGCCAGGTTTTTCGGCAGTTTTACAGCTTTGGATCGCCATTCTTCGGCGCGGATGGCGGAAATCCGTGGGATTCCAATGATCCTCAACTTTACGCGAGCGGAACACTTAGCAGCGTCAGCGGAGCGAACAAAACGGACAACGCGAAACACTGGACGACTAACCAATGGGTCGGATACGAAGTGCGCCGACCGTCTGATGGAATAACGGCGCTAGTCCAGTCGAACACGGCGACCACCCTGACGCTTTACGAGTGGCATAACCAAGGATGGGCAACGGGTAACAGCTACGAGATCCGCCGAGTCTTGCGCGTGCTCGATCAGCCCGGCCTCGGCGCGGGGGTGCACATTAACAGGAACAGCCCGGCGTGGCCGAACCCATCGCCAGAGCCGATGTACGCTTGGAACAACACGAATCAGGATGACGGTTCTCATTTCGGATTCACCGTGGCCGGGCCCACAGATGCGATTCAAGCGGGGCGCGATTATTTCAATAATACGCCGATGCCAGGATATGTGCCTTACACTTATCCGCACCCGCTCGTGAGCAATGCGACCCCGACGCCTGCTCCGACATCTACACCTTCACCGTCGTCAACGCCGACGGCTACACCAACAGCCACTCCGGGGCCGACAGCGACCGTTACACCTACCCCTAGGCCGCATCCGTCTCATCCGCCCCGATGAAAGATAGCAGATGTTCGAATCGAAGGACTGTCATCACCAACAAGCGCTGAAAGCGCTAATTCGTGTGTGATCCTCTCAAGTTCAAGAAACGCTGCTAGCTTTTCATTCGCGTGCACCACAAAACACACTGAACTTATTTCCGAATGGGGTCGTTCGCTTAATCGTCACAAGAGGTAGCTTGATTTCCGCCGCGATAGTTGTCGAAACTGTGCGTTTCCAGTTTTCGAGTAATCTGCGCTAGACTCCGGACGACATCGACATCCGACGGCGTGAGCGGTAAGCTAAACGTAAACTCCCGCAGCGCGTTCGGGTGAAACATCACCCTATTACGCTGGTAGTCGATTTCCAGTTCACCATTAAGCCTTTCAGTCTCTCTTGGCCTAGTTACCGAATTTTCCTCCCTTTCGTTGTGCATTTCTTACTTCGTTCTACGGAGCCCACGCGACGAAGTTCCGAGAAAAGCGAAACCGTCGCTTCGGCAGTGGTTGTTGGTCCGTTTTGGCACTCGCTCATGTTCAACCGAACATTTACGCTTCTGGAGGAGCACGCAAAGCGTCAGTTGTCGTGACAGTCATCGAAATCAAACCGCACCGGTATGGAGCAGCAGTGTTGGAGCCACGGCAGAAGAAGTGCCCGCCCTGCGCACTCGCTCGAGCCGGACACAATTCAACCAGCAAAGGCTATGGGAGACAGTAACCCACAGCAATAGAAACGAGGTAGTCATCCGACGGTATCAGCGCAGCACGCCGCGCTTCTGAGAACCGGCGATTCCTATTCGCTGAAGGATTAAATTCAGCGAACGGGACACAGTCAATGGCGATTTTGTCACTGAGGCTGAGTTGAAGGAAGGTGACACAATCCGATTTGGTTCCGTCATAGCGGTTTTTGCA
>JBKPLX010000141.1:0-7927 GCA_046731855.1 Verrucomicrobiota bacterium
CATCTGCTGGATTGCCATGGCGACAAACTTTCCAACGTCTTCGTAATCTGTGCCTGCGATCTTGGCGTACATGATCGCCTTCGCATCGGACCAGGTAGATCCTTTCGGATAAAGAACGCATGGCAATCCCTGCTCGGCTCCCGCGCTGTTGTCGAGAACCCAGCCTGCCGGCGCATCGATTTTAAACGCAGCCTTGGGACCGTAAACGATTCCACCCCGAAATGTCTGCTGGGCGAAAACGCCTCCGCAAGCTATAAGGAATCCGAGCCCGAAAAGAAAAGTCGTTTTCATGATTTGCGCGCAGTTTGGGCGGCTCCTTGCGTGAAATCGATTCTTTTCTCTCGACAATTCTTCAATATTTTGGCGAGAAGTTAGAAGGATTTGTGCAATTCCTACTTAACTTACCGCCGCCAATTTCATTTTTCGTCGTCTCGGCGATTACGACCTCGCTCGCCCTGGCAGGCCTTTACTTGGTGCGCAGTAAGTATTCGGCGGAAGTCCTAAAGGAGAACCACGAAGTAGCTGCGATCATTTTCAATGCGTTCGGACTGTTTTACGGTGTGCTGCTCGCGTTTGTGGTCTTTGTTACATGGAATGGATACGACGAAGCCACAAAGAACCTCCAACTGGAAGCCAATGAGGTGGCTGACATTTTTCACATAACAAGCGTATTCCCCGACCCAGCGGGCGAAACGATACGGCAAACACTAAAGGATTATGTCACTTCGGTATATAACGATGAACTGAAGAGAATGTCACAGGGCGAGGTAAGCCTCCATTCCACTCCAGAAATGGAAAAGCTCCTGACGGTATTCTATCAGGTGGACGAGAAGTCGGTTCCCAACAGTGAGATCTACGCCGAAGGATTAAAGCGCTTAAATAACCTCGCTGAGTATCGTCGACTCAGAATATTTGCGGGGAACGACACCGTGCCACCCGTTGTCTGGTTGGTCCTGCTTGTTGGCAGCGTGATCAGTATTTCGTACACCTACTTCTTCGGAATGAAGAACATCAGGGCGCAATACCTGATTGCTGCGTCGCTTACGGTAACGATCACGATGATTTTGTTTTTGATCTATGTCCTGGATCACCCGTTTACAGGGACAAGCAAGGTAAGCGCGGAGCCGCTCAAAGACGTGATCGAGATTATGCAAAAGGGCTGAGCAGTGTGGCCGTCTCGAAAGCTTCGGCTAAATTCTTAATGCCGTTTCTTCCTTGTCGGTTTCCCTTTGCGCTTGGTCTTGGCCATCCTGCGCAGCTCCGTTTTGCTCATCGATTTGTACATCCCTCGTGAAGCGCCTTTGAGGGACGACTTGGAGCGTTTGCCGCGCTTTGCAGCGAGCGCAGCGCCGGCGGCCATTTGCTGTTTCTTTGATTTTGCAGGCATACAAATAGGTTTCGCATCTCAAATGCGAGATGGATTCATTTCGACTGCACCGAACTTCCGCCAGAAAAAGTACGCGGGCACACCGGTCAAGACGATGAGAATCCCGATTCCCGATGTTGCAGGCGCGAGAAAGCCAAGATCGACAATCAACAATCCAGCTAGCAGCACCGAGATGATGGGTACGACCGGATAGCCCCACGTGCGATATGGGCGATCGGCATCGGGTTTTGTTCGCCGCAAAATCATTACGGCGACAACCATTAGGATGTAAAAAAGCAAATCCGCCGAGACAATGTATTCGAGAAGTTGGTTGTAAACATTTCCATGAACCATCTGATGTGTTGTGGGGTGGCGTGTTACCGTGCGTGGCAGAGTGAGGAGCACGGTCCAGATTCCTTGGACTACTAACGCCGCGGCCGGAACATGAAAGCGATTGGTGGTTCCAACCCTCTTGAAGAACAAGCGGTCGCGCGCCATCGCATAATAAACGCGGGCTCCGGAAAGAATCAGACCATTATTGCAACCAAAGGTAGAAATCATGATTGCTGCTGCCATGCACATCGCACCGGGACGACCAAAAATAGTATTCATCATGGCTACGGCGACGCGATTGTGAGGCGCGTGCTCGATTTCCGAAAACGGCAACGCGGCGATGTAAGCAAGGTTGGCCAGCAAATACAGAATCACGACGATGCCGCAGCCTACTACGAGCGCACGCACCAGATTTTTTCCCGGATCGCGTATTTCGCTGCCAATGAATGTGACGTTTGTCCAGGCGGTCTGCGCGAAGAGCGGACCGACCATTGATTTTCCAAACAGCAGTACGAGGGCCAGCCCGCCGACAAATGTAAAGCCGGGCTGCGCGATTTGCGGGCTCCACCCATTCGCCCATGAGTCCCACCATGCCGAGTTCAACGCAGCAGAGTTGGCATTCCAGCCTAACGACAGGCCAATCACAACTACCGCGGCGAGCGCAGCCGTTTTTGCAAACGTGAACGTGTTTTGGACAATCTTTCCTGCTTCAAGCCCGCGCGTGTTCGTCCAAGTCAGCAACGCGATCAAGCCAATCGCGACCAATTGTTCGGTGGAAAGACTGATCGCATAGCTGCCGAATGAAATTGGCGCAACCAGATAATTGTCCGGGGAAACTGCCACGACAAAAACACCAAGAAATTTTGCAAATGCGATCGCCACAGCGGCGATGGTCCCGGTTTGAATCACCAGAAACAGAGTCCAGCCATACAAGAACCCGATGGATTTTCCGTATGCTTCGCGCAAAAAGACGTAAACGCCGCCAGCGCGCGGCATCATGGTCGCAAGTTCCGAGCAACAAAGCGCGCCAGTGATCGTTAACAAACCGGCAACTGCCCATGCGAGCAGCAGCCAGCCTGGCGCGCCGCTCAGTCGCGACGATTCTGCCGAAGTGATAAAGATTCCCGAGCCGATCATCGAGCCAATTACAATCATGGTGGCGTCGACCGGTCCGAGTGCACGGACGAGACCGCGGGCGCGTGGTGGAGACGGCCCGCCCTCGGGCAGTACGGGGTCTGCCTTTCGGCGCGGGTGCGCGCCGGCTTCATGGTTGCTGTTTTTCGTCACAACGAACTCTGCGGCGCACCGATTCTCACGCCTTCGCGCTCAAGCTGTGACCGCAGTTCACGTGCGAACTCAACAGCTCCGGGTGTATCGCCATGTACGCAGATTGTTTCTCCGCGCACGTCGACATCGCGGCCTTCGACCGAGCGCACTTTGCCTTCGCGCAACATCCGCAGCACACGCTCGGCAGCTTCTTTTGGATCATGAAGCAACGCATCCGGTCGCGTACGCGGAACCAGCCACCCGTCATTCAGGTAATTACGATCGGCGAAAATTTCACGCGCGATTTGCAAGCCATGCGCCTCGCCGCCACGGGCGAGCTTGCTTTTGTCCGGCGCGAAAAGGATTAACTTTGGATCGACCGACTCGATGGCCCGCGCGATCGCATCAGCCAATTCGTCATCCCGGACGGCCATGTTATAGAGGGCGCCGTGCGGTTTGACGTGATTTGGGCGCACACCCACGGCAGAGGCAATCGCTTGAAAAACTCCGAGCTGATAAGCCACGGCGTCGAACACTTCTTGATTACTTACCTTTAGTTCCTTGCGTCCGAAATTTTCACGATCGAAAAAACTTGGATGTGCTCCGATCGCGACTCCATGCTTTTTCGCCTCAGAAACAGCAGCGTGGATCGTGTCCGAATCGCCAGCGTGAAATCCAGTCGCGATATTTGCCGAGCTGATGAGCTCAAATAATTCGTCATCGTGGCCTGAGCCTTCACCGAGATCGGCATTGAGGTCGACGATTAGATTCATGAGGTATGTAAACTGAGCCCAACGCGAAAGAGTTCCAGTTGGCGCTCGCGCTCGAGTAAAAGCCGGTTCGCATCAGCCAGCGAGACTTCGGAAAAACGGACGTGATCGCCGGCGCGAAGTTGCGCTGCAACACCGAGATCAATAGTGATCACGTGCGCCATTTTCGGGTAACCACCGATAGTTTGGCAATCTCCCAAAAGTAAAATCGGCTTGCCGCTCGGCGGAACCTGGATTGTACCGGGAGCCACTGCTTCGGAGACCAGATCGCTCTGGTCGACCCGTTTCAGTTCTGGACCTTCAAGACGCACGCCCATGCGATCGGAATCGGCGGAAATGGCGAATTCGTGTTCCTTGAATCGTTGAATCGTTGCTTCGCTGAATCGAGACCAATCCACGCCGCGAATGAAACGCAAAATTGGTTTGGGTTTTGCCGGACTCACCCAATCGTGAGACGCGGTCCACGCAGAAATACCTGTAGCCGGCGTCGGCGACCCCGGCCACATACCGAGCGGAAGAACATCCCGATCGCGTAAAGCGCGTCCCTGGTAACCGCCGAAACCAGCGCGTAAGTCGGTGGAGCGGCTTTTGAGAACGGGCTCAATATCAATCCCGCCGGAAATTGCTACCCATGATCGACAACCGACTTTGGGCGCGCCGATTTTCAACTTTTCGCCTGCACGAACGGAACCAGCGTGGCCCGCGGGCAATGCACTCGATCCAACGCGCACATCGAAGTCACCGCCGCACCACGCGAGAACACGTTCATCCTCAAAGCGCAATTGCAAACCACCTAGACTAATCTCGAGTCCTGCGGCCCCTTCATCGTTGCCGGCCAGCAGATTCGCCACACGCAACCCGAAGGAATCCAATCCGCCGCCTAACGAAACCCCCAGCTCGCGAAACCCCATGCGGCCAAGATCCTGCACGCTGGTAAGAAATCCCGCGCGTTCAACAAACACCCTCATGACTGCTGCTCAACGCTTGAAGGATTCAAATTCATCACGCGAGATTTTGCGGAAGCGCACACGGTCGCCGGCGCGCAAAAGTGTGGGCGGATTTTTCTGGGGATCGAACAAGCGCAATGGCGTGCGTCCAATGAGATTCCAGCCACCGGGCGAACGTAGCGGATAAATTCCCGTTTGGGCGCCACCAATCCCGACAGAACCGGGCGGAATTTGTTTTCGCGGTACATCCCGTCGCGCTGTCACCAGCTTGTTCGGAAGACCAGCCAGAAATGGAAATCCGGGAACAAATCCGATGCAGGCTACGCGATACTCAGCGGCGCTGTGAAGATGGACGACTTCGCCTGGCGAGATAGCCGCGCGTCGCGCAACATCATCGATGTCGAGCGCGAATTCCGAATCATAGCATACCGGAATTTCTACGGTTCGCGATTGTGATCGCGCGGGTCTGCCGGGGTTAGCGACCCCGGCTACAGCGGCGCGGACGCGCGTTGCCAACCAATCGAACACCTTGTCTGGTGTTTCAGCCGCTCTGGCGACGACGATCGGATCGAAGAAAACTGTGACGCTTGTATAAGCGGGCGCGAGTTCAATCACGCCGGGCATGGCAGCCTTTTGAAGCTGCTGAAATGCGCGAAGGACTGTGTCCAACGTCTGCTCAGGCGCATCATCGAATCGCTCTCGCATACGAACAATCAGCGCGGAATCTCCGAGGGGGACGATTTCCATCATTTCGTCATTCCGAGCGAAGTCGAGGAATCCCGTGGTACAAGCGAGTGTTTCCGCGGGATCCTTCGACTTCGCTGCGCTGCGCTCAGGATGACCATGGGTTGAAACGCGCTCACGTTCACTCCGCGTGCTTCGCCTCGATCTCGATGTTGATGGCAACCGTTTGACTAATGCCGGAGACCGTCTCGGTGGCTGGAGCAAACATCAAATTGAAGTCGCGCCGCGTGATCGGATCGACCGTTACAGCCCAGCGCGTCCGGCTCGTTTCGTTGATCGGCGTAACTAGTTTCACATGAAGCGTGATCGGCTTGGTCACGCCGTGAATGGTGAGATCGCCCAGAATGTCGCCGCTTTGCGCACCCGTCTGCTTTACGCTCCGACTCTTGAACGTCATTTGGGGGAATTTTTCGACGTTAAAAAATTCCGCGCTGCGCAGATGATCGTCTCGCTTTTTGATCCGTGTATCGATGCTGCGCATGTCGATCTGCGCCGTCACCGAGGAATTCTCCGGACGCTCACGGTCGACATCGATCTTGCCATTGAACTTCGTGAACTTTCCGTGCGTGGTTCCCAGAAATTGGTGCACACTGAAACCGATCGTCGAGCCCGACGGATCGAACCTGTACGTTTCGTTCGCCGATGCTGCAGAGCTCAGCCCAGTGATTAAGAGTGCAGCGATAAGATCGCGTTGTTTCATTTGGAACTGTCCCGGCTTTTCGCTTCCGTCGCCAGTGTTTTCAACAGCGGCGTCCGAGAAAGCGGCAGTCGTCCGAACAAGTTTCCCAAGGCAAACGCCGGGTCGGCTTTCAATTTTTTCTCATCATGCACGCCGGCGATCCGCGCGAGCTCTGTCTCAAAATGCGAGATCGCGCGGGGCGTTGGACCGTTAGCATCAAGGTAACCGAAAGCCCTGCGCAATAGTGCGAACAGTTCTGGCTCTCGATGGTCTCGTTCCGTGCAAATCTCAATTAGCTCGACAAAATACGCCGCCGTCTGCATGCGCCGGTAACTAGTGCGAATCCCTGCAAACGGATTTTTCAGCACAACTTCGGTGAGCGTATGCAAATCCGACTTTCTGCTTCGCACGATGGAAATTTCAGCTTCAAAAAATAAATCCAGCTTTCCCGCAAATGGACTTTTAGGGCGGCGCGCTCCTTTGGCGATTGTTTGAATGCAACCGAACGACTCTGTGCACCATGAAATGATCAGGCTTGTGTCGCTGAACTTTCGTTTGCGAAGAAGGATTGCCTCTGTGCTTTCCACACTGCGAAATTAGCACATTGAGACAGTTGTAGAGGTGCTTGTGTCAAGCACCTGCCTTGAATCGGCATTTGACACAAACGCGCTTGATTTTGCAATTGCCAGCCTTGCCAGCCATCATGACTGATGCCGACAACAACTACGGAAACCGCGCGTGTGCCCGAAGACGTCAGCGGGCGGCCACGACGCCTCCCCGTTGGTAGGGTGACCTGGCGGCATACGTTCCGCGCGCTGCGGCATCGGAATTATCGGCTGTTTTTTTGGGGGCAACTCGTATCACTTATTGGCACGTGGATGCAGCAAACCGCGATGAGTTGGTTCGTTTACCAAATTACGAATTCAAAGCTCTTGCTGGGCGTCGTCGCCGCCATGGGATCCGCCCCGATGATGTTGTCCTCGATCTGGGGCGGCTCGCTCGCCGATCGTCATCCGAAGCGCTCGATCCTCGTCGCGACCCAAACAGCGCAGATGGTTTGCGCATTCTTCCTTGCAGCCGGTGTTTGGGCGGGTTTCGCCACGCCATCGTTCATTATTGTTATCGCTGCATTGAACGGCGTCGCCATGGGCTTCGATATGCCAGCGCGCCAGGCGTTCACAGTCGAAATGACAAGCCGTGAAGACTTACTAAACGCGATTTCACTCAACAGCTCGATCGTGAATGGCGCGCGTGTTGTCGGTCCATCGGTCGCTGGTTTACTGATTGGGTGGGTTGGCGTCGCAATGTGTTTTTTCCTAAACGGTCTGACGTTTGTTGCGGTGATTGCCGGTTTGCTGATGATGCGCCTTCCCCCGTTTCAACGGCTGGCGCATGTCGTCTCTGCCACTGAACACGCCTGGAACGGCATCGTATATTCACTGAGACATCAGCGAGTACGGACGATCCTGCTGCTCTTCCTCGCGGTGGGTGTGTTCGGATGGTCATATGGTGTGCTAATGCCAGCTTTCGCACGCGACGTGCTCGGTCGCGGTGCGAACGGTTACGGCATCCTGATGTCGGCGAGTGGAACCGGGGCGTTCATCGGTGCCCTGGTCGTTGCGACTTATGGGCACTTGTTTACGCCGCGAAGACTGGCGCTCGGCGGCGTCTGGATATTTTCGATCGCACTATTCGCCCTTTCGTTGAGCCGAAATTTCTACAGTTCCCTCGCCTTTCTTCTTGTTGCCGGATTTGGAATGCTCCTGTTTTTCTCCACGTCGAACACAGTGCTACAAACCATTGTGCCGGATGAAATGCGCGG
>JBKPLX010000142.1:0-17913 GCA_046731855.1 Verrucomicrobiota bacterium
GGAGCGATACGGTCAGCCGGCTTTCAAAACGGTGCTGGAACGAATTGCGACGGCGTGGAAGGAAAACCACGGCAAGATCGTTGAGCAAGGCGGCAAGATCGTTGACGCGCTGCGTGAATCTCAATCAGGCGGAAAGGTCGAAGGCAAGATCGATGCGTCGAACTTAGACGCTGCGTACCTACAAATTGACCGTAGTTACGATCCGAAGGAAGGCGGTTTTGGAAATGCCCCTAAGTTTCCGCGACCGGTGACGCTTAATTTCCTAACCGGATTTTACGCGCGCGATCCCAAAAGTGAATCCGGCAAGCATGCCCTCGAGATGACGCTATTTACGTTGCGCAAGATGGCTGCGGGCGGAATGCACGATCATATCGGCGGTGGGTTTCATCGTTACTCGGTCGATCGCTACTGGCACGTGCCGCATTTCGAAAAGATGCTATACGATCAGGCGCAACTTGCCGTCGCATATCTCGACGCATTCCAGATTACGAGGGATCGGCAATACGACGCAGTGGCGCGCGACATTCTCGATTACGTCGCTCGTGACATGACCTCGAAGGAGGGCGGTTTCTTCTCAGCCGAAGATGCCGACAGCCCTGTAGCCGCGGGCGTCGACCGCGGCCATGCTGAGACGAAGGAAGGTGCGTTCTATATCTGGACAAAAAAAGAAATCGACGATGTGCTGGGAGATATCGCCGAGATTTTTGATTTCCATTACGGAGTGCAATCGCACGGAAATGCGCCGGAAGGCAGCGATCCCCAGAATGAATTCCGCGGCAAAAATATTCTGATTGAGCGTCATACGATGGCGGAGACCGCGAAGCACTTTCAGAAAACCGAGGAAGAAACTCGAAAGTTCCTGGCGCAGAGCCGCGAAAAATTGTTTTCCATTCGCGCGAAGCGACCGCGACCTCATCTCGACGACAAGATCATCGCTGCTTGGAACGGCCTGATGATTTCGGCTTACGCGCGTGCCACGCAAGTGCTCGATGACCCGCGCTACTTAGAAATCGCAACACGCGCTGCCAAATTCCTCCGAACAAATCTTTATGAAGAAAAAAGCAAATTGCTCTATCGCAACTATCGCGGCAGCCGCAGCGGTATCGAAGGTTTCGCCGACGACTATGCATTTGTTATTCAAGGTCTTCTCGATCTTTACGAAGCCTCGTTCGACGTCGACTGGTTGAAATTCGCGGTCCAATTGCAGGAAACGCAGGACCGCCTGTTTTTTGACGAGAAAAACGGCGGTTATTTTAGCACCAGCGGTAAGGATGAAAACGTCTTTCTTCGAATGAAAGATGATAACGACGGCGCAGAGCCTGCTGCGAGTTCGGTGGCAGCGCTGAATCTCTTGCGATTATCGCAATTCTGCGATGATTTAAAGATGGCAGACCGCGTGCAAAAAACGATCGACGCATTTGCGACCACGCTCTCGCACTTCCCTAGCGCCATGCCGCAAATGCTAGTGGCGCTCGACTACTTCCTAAGCAAGCCGCGCCAGATCGTGATTGCTGGGAAGAAAGATGCTCCGGAAGCCAAGGCGTTGCTTGGAGAGGTGCGTCGGCATTTTTTGCCGAAGACGGTCGTCCTTCTCGCAGATGGCGCCGAAGGTCAGAAATATCTGGGCGAGAAAAATGAGGCGATTCGCGCCATGTCGCCGATTGATGGAAAACCAGCCGCTTACGTTTGCGAAAATTTCACCTGCAAAGCACCGGTGACAGATCCTAAACAACTCAGCGAATTGCTGAAGTTGTAGAGGAGCGCTGCTGTAGCCACGGCTCTGTGAGCCGTAATCGATTACTGGGAGCGGTATGAACACCCCTGTAGCCGCGGTCGCTGACCGCGGCGGTCCTGTGCGTGACAAACTCTGTAGTCGCTAAAGTCAGCCCTCCAATTACAACTCCGCGGCAACGGAAGATCGGAAGATTTTCGCGAACGTTGTTCCACGATTTCCGTAGAAGAAGATGTGCCAGTTTGCTAGGCGATGGCCTACAAGTAATTTCGTAAAAACCGAAAAATTAGTAATTGCGGCGGCCCGGCCCGATTTGTTAAACGTGCATAACAGTGAATAGAAGCGCGCCAGCTTGTGCAGGCGCTGAACCATGGCGGGTCGTGGTCGTTGGTGATACCTGCGTCAGCGAACACGAGATTGCCGCGATTATCTGGCGCGACAAACGATGTCATGTTTGCTGTGGTGTACGTGGTTTCAATGACGCAGAAGAACCGATCGCACTAAAAATAACCGAGAAATTGCCGCACTCGGACAAGGGCATCCGATGAGTTGGATCACCGTTGTCTGGTCAATGAATGCCGCCGCGTGTTTGACGCTGGCAGGAATATACCTGCTGGTTTGGTGGAAGCAGCGTGGAGACTTGGCGCACCTGGTGTTTTCGTTCAGCGCCGTGGCGGCGGCAGCCATAGCCGGGTTCGAGTTAGCCATGATGCATGCCGAGACGGTTGGCCAATACGAAGCACTCATGCGCTGGATACATGTGCCCGTGTGGGTGCTCACTCTGTCATTTGTAGCGTTCGTGCGACTTTATCTCCGCGCCGGACGGCCATGGCTCGCCTGGAGTATCTGCGGACTGCGGACACTCGTGCTGATTCTCAATTTCGCTTTTACGCCGAATCTTAACTTCCGGGAAATTACAGGCCTGCGCCAGTTCTCGTGGTGGGGCGGTGAAACCATCTCGGTACCGATCGGCGTTGCGAATCCGTGGGGTCTGCTTAGTTCAGTGAGTCTACTGTTGCTGCTTATCTTTTTCGTCGATGCCACGATTGCCGTATGGCGACGGGGCGATCGACGACGCGCTTTACTTATTGGCGGCAGCATGATTTTCGGCGCGATTCTGGCCTGGCACGTGCCGCTCGTGATTTGGGGAGTGGTCAATGTTCCGTTCTTTCTCTGTTTCGCATATTCGGGAATAGTCGCGGCGATGGCTTACGAACTGAGCTACGATCTGCTCCATGCAGCGCAACTCGCTCGGCGGTTGCAGGCGAGCGAGGCTGACTTGCGCGAAACACAGGAGCGGATGGAGCTCGCCGCAAGTGCTGCCGAACTCGGCATGTGGATGTGGGACATTGTGCGTAACGAGGTTTGGATTACGGACAAAGGGCGCGCCCTCTTTGGCCTCGAACGCTCAGAAAATCTCGATTTCGATCGCTTTCGAAGCAGGCTACATCCTGAGGATCGTGAATCGGTGCTCAAGGCGGTAGAAAACTCTCTGCGCACTGGTGCAGAATATAGGTCCGAGTACCGATTGCTGTTACCGGATGGACAGCTGCGCTGGATTGCCGGACGCGGGCACGTTGAGTTTAACGGCGACGGTCAGCCGGTTCGGATGCGTGGCGTTTCACTTGATATCACTCAGCGCAAGCAGGCCGAGGAGCAGGCGGCACATCACCGCAATGAGATGGCGCATCTCGCGCGCGTTTCCACACTGGGCGAACTCTCTGGCTCGATTGCCCACGAGCTTAACTTGCCACTCAGTGCCATCCTTAGTAATGCGCAGGCTGCGAAGCGGGTCCTCGCGAACGGCGATATCGACCTCACCCAAGTGCGCGAGATTCTTAACGAAATCGTAAGCGAAGACAAGCGCGCCGGCGAAGTCATTCAGCGCCTGCGCCAATGGCTGAAAAAAGACGAGCTGCAGCAGCATTCCCTGCGGATTAACAAAGTCGTGGTGGATGTCTTAAGGCTAATGCGCAGCGATCTCGTGAATCAGAAGGTCACCGTGGATACTGAACTTGCGCGACATTTGCCCGTTGTTACCGGCGACCCAGTGCAGCTTCAGCAGGTCTTAGTCAACCTGGTAGTCAATGCTTGTGACGCGATGGCGGATTGCGATTGTTCAGAGCGCGGGCTGCTCATTCGTACCGGAATCGAGAACGGGAGCAGCGCCATAGTCGTATCCGTCACCGACCGTGGTAGCAGCATTCCCGAAGAAAAAATGGAACAAATCTTCGAGCCTTTCTTTACTACAAAAGCCAAGGGAATGGGGCTCGGCCTCTCGGTCTGTCGGACCATCATTACCGCGCATCGAGGAAAAATCTGGGCCACAAACAATACCGAGTGCGGCGCGACATTCCATTTCAGTGTGCCTATTGCTGCCTCAAACGAGGAGGTAATAACAAGTAAGAACGGAGTTATCACCGGTAGCTGATAACTTATAGCTATGACCGCTGCCCCAACCCCCACCGTCTTTGTTGTGGACGACTACGCGCCGGTACGGAGATCCATCTCGCGCCTGTTGCATACGGCTGGCTTTGCTGTGGCAGCGTTTGCGTCGGCACAGGAATTTCTCGCGCAATTTGATCCCGGCATGTGCGGGTGTCTCGTGCTCGATGTTGCCATGCCGGCCCTTGATGGGCTTGAACTCCAACAGATCCTCGCCAAAGCAGGCAGTCTCCTTCCCATCATTTTTCTGACCGGCGAGGGCGATATTCCGAAGAGCGTCCAGGCAATGAAGCACGGCGCGAGTGACTTCCTCACCAAGCCCGTGGACGATGAGGACCTGCTTGCAGCCGTTCGTGCGGCGATCGCGAAAGACCGCGCCCGCCGACGGGAGCAGGCCGAACTTGCCGAAATCCGCGCGCGCCTGGCCACGCTCACACCGCGTGAGCGCGAAGTGCTCGAATATGTCGTTGCTGGCAAATTGAACAAACAAATTGCCGGCGATCTGGGCACAGTCGAGCAGACGGTCAAAGTCCATCGTGCCCACTTGATGCAGAAACTGAGAGTACAGTCCGTGGCAGAATTGGTTCGATTGACGGAACGTTGCCGAATCAACGGAAGCGTCCACTAATAGAGCGCTGGTAACTCAGCTAGCAGGCCGTTCACGGTCTTTGGTTGAGAGCTGAGGGTTACCGCTCTTATAAGCCCCTCAACTCTCAACTATCAACTGTCAGCTCGCAACGCTGCGTATTATACCAAAGTTTAATATACTAAGGTCCAATAGCGCGGCCTGCCTTTAACTGCCTATTCTCGGTGTGATTCGACCCAAAACCTCAGAAAAAACCATGAAAACTCCACAAACACATTCGATCGGTCGGTCGCTTTTGGAAATCCACGCACGCCTGGCCACGCTCACGCGGCGTGAGGGAGAAGTGCTCGAATATGTCGTCGCTCGCAAATTGAAGAAACAAATTGCCGGCGAGCTTGGCACCGTCGAGCAGACAGTCAAGATCCATCGTGCCCACGTGATGGAGAAGATGGGAGCGAAATCCGTGGCCGAATTAGTTCGATTAATGGAACGCTGTCAAATCACCGGCAGCCTTCAGTGACCAAGCATTGGTAATTCACGGCAGACGGTTCAGGGTCTTTGGTTGAGAGCTGAGGGCTACCGCTTAGATAATGATCTGTGCAATTCGCTAAGCATCTTTCTCTGCTTTTCAGCTGTCGCGTAGATCCAATTGTAATCGTTCCGCGTGATCATCTTTCGCCGACGCGCGATCGCGGTTTGCGAAACAACTTAGAATAACCATCCCGTCAAACATTCCGCTCTCATAAGCCTCTCAACTATCAACTCTCAACGATAGCTCCAGCTACAAGCTGCCATGTTATACCAAAGTTTAATATACTAAGGTCCAATACCGCGGTCGCCCTAGGCAGGTTATTCTGGTTTTTAATGCCGGACCAGAGCTCACGATTTTTCCAATTCTGGAAAGATTTTTTTCAAACTTTACCCCGAAATTACTGGAGAAGGCTGGTGAAAGGAAGAAACAGATGAAAATACTAACAAATCCCTTGCAACGTGCTAATATCGGCTGTGCCGAAGTGCCCACTCGCATCGACCACCACAGGAGCGCCGCTGAGTGTGACACGGCTAATGCCTGCAATATAGGTCGTTGTCTGCGTTCCCCGCGTGCCGATGCGGATTGTGTTCGATTCCCCGTCGACTCCTTGGTTGCCGATGTTGGTTGTGAGCGATCGGTGAATTTCGTGTCACGTAGCCGTGTGTCGTTGACGCCAGCCATCGCGGTCAGAGACCGCGGCTACAGCAATAATCGGTAGCGCGAGAAACGCGCCCGGCGGTCGCGCCCTACCATATCTGCTATTTGCTGGCGGGTTTGTCCGCCTAACGGTTGTCGGCAGTCTCGAGAAGCGAACTTCGGTTGTGCTGCTTTAGCAGTGCCGCAAACCTGCTATCTGAGCGCAGAGGATCCAGCATCGGATCATATCTGATCATCTGATTATAGCTACGCACCCCTCCAGATCCTTTTTGGAGCGTCTTGTCCAGCCACTCGAAAGCTCGCTCCTTCTCGCCGCGGGCGGCATATAACTGCGTCATCTGGTAAGGGTCAGCGTTGCCCCTGGTCGCGAATTGCAGAATTTCCGGCATCATCCGATCAGCCTCTGGCTTGCGGCCGGCTGAGACTAGCACGGTCGCAACCCAGGCAAGAGCATCGCCCTTGTTCTCGGGATTGAGTTCACCTACCCGTTGATAATGTTCAATCGCCTGTTGGTACATGCCATTTAAAGCATAGGCGGTAGCCAGGTTCTCCTGTATTGGAGCCTGGTTGGGATCTAACTCGGCTGCCTTGTAACAATACTCCAGAGCGTCGCGAAATTGGCGGGCAAAAACGAAGATCATGCCCAGAGCTGTGTTATTAGTAGGCGAGAGGGGGTCGAGCTCTCGGGCGCGCTTCATCTCTCGCACGGCGTCATCCAAGTGTCCGAACGAAGATAGTGCCCACGCGTAGCGCTGGTGGGCAACAGCCAGATTCGGATTCAATGCGAGGGCGCGCTGAAACGACTCCATGCCTGCCTGATAATCCTTTTGACAAAGCTGAACAGCTCCTGCCGCCAAATGACTCTCTGCGATAGAATCGTCGAGTACCAGCGCGCGTTCTGCCGCCGCCTTGGCATTGCCGATCCGATCTGGGGCAGAGTCGTAACCGTAATACTTCTGCAGGAAGTAGCAGTCCGCCATTACGGCATACGCGAGCGCATAACCGGGATCCCGCTCGACGGCGCGCTGAAAATAATCGATCGCTTTCCCAAGCCCATCTTTCGATCGCTTGTTCCAGAAGTAGATTCCCATGAGATATGAGTCGTAGGCGGCGATGTCGCTCGTGTAATGCTTCGACAACTGCTTTTGTTCTCCCTTGGAAAGATCCCGAATCAGAGATCGAGCGACCTTGTCAGAGATCGAGTCCTGAACGTTGAAGATGTCGGTAAACGTTTGATCGAATTTTTCCGACCAAATAGTGCGACCGCTTGCAACACGGACAAGCTGGACGGTGGCGCGAACCCGGTCACCAGATCGTTGGATAGTTCCACTTAAAACCGCATCCACTCCTAACGTGCGGCCCGCAGCAAGCGGGTCACTTGCGGATCCCTTGTATTTCGACACTGCGCTGGTCGGCAAAACAACAAGGTGCTTTAAATTGCTCATTCTGCCGATTACCGCGTCCGCCATGCCTAGTCCCAATAGCTCGTCATCCATCTTTTGGCCGAACGGCTCGAACGGCAATACCGCGATCGAATGGACGCGTTCCGCCACTGCGCCGGGCGAAGTCGCAGGAGGTGCGCTTCCGACAGTATGTTTCTCAAGCCACCGAATGATCGGCCCACGTGAAATGACTGCAGCCGCGAGTAGAATTACGCCGAGAACGGCGAACGCCAACGGCCCGCCAGTTTTGCCACGCAACAGCTGTCGACCCTTCGCGGTGGCCATTCCCATCCGATTCTCCGCCGATGTTAGCGTTGTTGCTTGCTCGGCCTGCACTGCGACACCGCCATTGTCGGGTTGCTCCCTAACTTCGGCGACGAAACGATAACCGCGGCCCGGGACAGTTACGATGTAGTTTTCCGAACCGGGCGTTTCGCCGAAGACGTGCCGCAGCTTCGAGATCGCTTGCGCGAGGTTGTTCTCCTCGACAATCGAGTCAGGCCAGACCGCCTCCATGACGTGCTCCTTATCTAAGACAGCGTCGTGGTGCTCGAGCATGTAGAGAAGCGTCTTGAACACTCGCGGGGTAAGAGGGACCGGCGTTCCATCTAGCCGCCGCAAGAGCCGTTCAGCAGTGTCGAGGTGAAACGCGCCGAATTTGTAGATGTGACCGGGAGCAGTTTGCATCGCAGTTTTCAGACAATTCAGAAAAAATTCAGCGGTGGCTTAAAGACTTTCATAAGGACGCCCAGGATATTCCATTACGCGCAAGTTCGGTTCAGACCCCTCCTGCGCATACAAACAAAACCCACAAAAACAGTAAATCAAAAACGACAAGTCAGGACAAGAAAAATGAAAAAGCATTCTAAAAATAATGCAGCGAAATCTGTAGGCACAAAATTATCCTTCTTCCTCATTCCGGTGATTCTGGCCGGTCTTGCGCTGCCTCCAATGGCGCAAGCAGTGGTCCCGCCACCTGACGGAGGCTACGCCGCTGAGAACACCGCTGAGGGCACTGACGCGCTCTTCAGCCTCACAACCGGCACGGACAATACGGCAATAGGCTTTGATGCGCTCTTTAGCAACACAACGGGCAGCGAGAACACGGCCACCGGTTCTGATGCGCTTCTAAGCAATACAACCGGCATTAGAAACGTGGCCAGTGGTTTTGCCGCGCTTGAGAGCAACACAATCGGCGTCAGAAACACGGCGACTGGTCGTGCTGCCCTCGCTAACAACACAACCGGCAATGACAATACGGGCGATGGACACGACGCGCTCTTTTCCAACACAACCGGAATCCACAACACGGCTACCGGTAGTTTCGCGCTGCTTTTCAGCACAACGGCCAATGACAACACGGCTGATGGTTATGCCGCGATGCTTTTCAACACAATCGGCAATCGCAATGCCGCAGTTGGCTATTGGGCCCTTTATAACAACACAACCGGCAACGACAACACGGCCATCGGTTATAGCGCGCTCGTGAATAACACAACCGGCAACAACAACATCGCCTTGGGCAACTTCGCCGGTAGCAATCTCACAACAGGTGACAACAATATTCATGTAGGAAACGAGGGTGTTGCTGGCGAAGCCAACACCATCCACATCGGCACTGCCGGAACCCACTCCGCCGCCTACATCGCAGGCATCAGTGGAGTAAACATTGGAAGGGGTCAAGTAGTTGAAGTAGATGCCAGCGGCCACCTTGGCACGAGAGGCTCGTCGCGACGCTTCAAGGATCAAATTAAGCCAATGGACAAGGCGAGTGAAGCGATCCTAGCGCTCAAACCAGTCACCTTCCATTATAAGCAAGAGATTGATCCGGATGGCACCCCGCAATTTGGATTGGTGGCGGAAGATGTAGCAAAGGTAAATCCCGACCTTGTAGTGCGCGACGCGGAAGGGAAGATTTACACTGTCCGCTATGACGCGGTGAACGCGATGTTGCTTAACGAGTTCCTCAAAGAACACCGGCAAGTTCAGGAACAGCGGAAGCAGATTGAAAAGCTCACTGCGCAATTGAAGGAGCAGGCCGAGCAGATCCGAAAGGTTAACGACAAGGTGGAAATGAATAGGGGTGTGCCGCAAACGGTGGTGAGCGATCGGTAAATTTCGTGTCATGTAGCCGCGTGTCGTTGATAGCTGCCGCGGTCAGCAACCGCGGCTACAGTAATCCGAATCGCGTCAAAACGTGACCGGCGCGCCCGGCGGTCGCGCCCTACCATCCGCTTACTTGCTCCCGGGCTTAACGGCAGGGATTTTCGCAAGGTCAGGCGGGAGATTGTCTGCGGGAAAGTTTTCAACAGTCATTTCGACCAGGCTCACGAACGGGCAACCGAAATTTGGTTTGGCTTTGCCGCTGCGATCGACAATCACTCCCACTGCGGAGACGATACCGCCATGTGCGCGGACGATATCGATTGTTTCCTGCACCCGGCCACCCCGCGTTACCACATCTTCGACAACGACGAACTTTTCACCTGGCGAAATTTGAAAACCGCGCCGCAAGACCAGCTTGCCCGCGTCCTTCTCAACAAAGATGTGGCGTTTGCCTAACCAGCGGCCGACCTCGTGGCCGACGATGATCCCACCGAGCGCAGGGGAGATCACCGCGTCACAATCGAATTTGCGCAGCTTATCCGCGAGCCATCCGCAAACTTTTGCTGCAATCTCGGTGTCCTGAAGAAGCAACGCGCATTGGAAATACTCGCGGCTGTGCAAGCCGGACCTCAGAACAAAGTGGCCGTCGAGTAGCGCGCCGGTCTTGCGAAAAAGGGCGAGAATATCGTCGCTCATTTGAGGAACCCGGTAAGCGCGCCGATTTTAGCCAGACGTGTCATATGCCGTTTGTCCTCCATCCTCATCCGCCACAGCAATAACTTCGATTTCCACATTCACGCCCTTGGGCAACGCCGCCACCTGGACGGTAGAACGGGCCGGAGGATCCTGCTTGAAATACGAACCATAAATTTCGTTAACGGTCTGGAAATCACCGAGGTTCGTAAGGAAAATCGTTGTCTTAACCACATGGTCGAAAGTTAAGCCCTCAGCCTTCAAGATGGCTGTGACGTTGTCGAGTACGCGTCGGGTCTGGATGGCAATATCGCCGGGGACGACTTGGCCGGATTTTGGATCAAGCGGAATTTGGCCGCTGCAAAACAAGAAGCGTCCGCTACGCACGGCCTGCGAGTAGGGACCGATCGCCCCTGGAGCTTCGCTTGTGGAAATGATTTTCTTCATGCCGGCGATTCTAGCTGCAAATTCAACTGGCACAATGAACTGGTAGGGCGCGACCGCCGGGCGCGCCGCGTCCGGCTCGGCGAGCCGGCCCTACCAGATTGATACTGCGGGAATCTGACCGATATTACCGATTCAAATGGTTAGTTGGATTTTAAAGAAAATTCTGGGGTCGAAGAATCAGCGTGAGCTAAAGCGGCTCGCGCCGAACGTGCGCCGGATCAACGAATTCGATGAGCAGTTCAAGAGCTTGTCCGACGATGCCTTGCGCGCCAAGACCGCTGCTTGGAAGGAAGAGCTTTCCAAGATCCCCGACCTGCAAGACCAATGGAAAAAGCTGGATGAAATTTTGCCGGAAGCGTTCGCCGTGGTTAAGAACGCGGCGCGCCGGCTGAAAGAGCGGCAACAAACGTTCTCCGTGTGTGATCAGCCCATGGTCTGGGACATGGTGCACTTCGATGTGCAGTTGCTCGGCGGAATCGTTTTGCACCGCGGTCGGATCGCGGAAATGGCGACCGGCGAAGGCAAAACGCTGGTCGCGACTTTGCCGCTTTACCTGAACGCACTGGCTGGTCGCGGAGCGCACCTGGTGACTGTGAATGATTACCTGGCACGACGCGACGCAGAATGGATGGGGCAGCTTTATAATTTTCTCGGGTTAACAGTCGGCTGCATTCAGCACGATCAGGAGCCCGATGAGCGTCGCGAACAATACGCGATGGACATCACCTACGGGACAAACAGCGAGTTCGGGTTCGATTATCTGCGCGACAACGGCATGGCCACCACGCGCGAACAGCAGGTCCAGCGCGGTTATCACTATGCCATCGTCGATGAAGTCGATTCCATTTTAATCGATGAGGCGCGGACGCCGCTCATCATTAGCGGTCCGGCGACCATCTCGACGCATCAGTACGATAAATGGAAACCGCTTATCGAACAGTTGGTTCGCAAGCAAAACATGCTCTGCAACCGAATCGCCAGCGAAGCGATCGAGAAGTTTGAGCAGGGCGATGTGGAGACCGGCGGCCGTCTCATGTTTAAAGTGAAACTTGGTCAGCCGCGCAATAAGCAGCTTTTGCGCATGATGGAAGACCCCGACAAGCGCCGCGCTGTCGATAAAGCTGAGCTCTCATTTTACCAGGACACGCGCAAGGAAGAATTGTTTGCGCTCAAAGAAGAGCTTTTCTTTACCATCGACGAGAAATCGAATGAAGCCGATCTCTCCGAGCAAGGGCGCGCCTTTCTCAATCCGGATGACCCGAATGCCTTCGTTCTGCCGGATTTGATTAGCGAATTCACGGAGATCGATCTCGATTCTACGCTCTCTGATGAGGAGAAGGACAAGAGAAAAGTGGAGCGCCAGCAACATTGCGACGCGCAAGCGGAGCGCATCCATAACATCTCACAGCTACTGCGCGCCTATTGCTTGTTCGAGAAGGATGTCCAGTACGTGATCGAAGATAACAAGGTGGTGATTGTCGATGAGTTCACGGGCCGCAAGATGCCGGGGAGACGTTGGAGTGATGGATTGCATCAGGCTGTCGAAGCGAAGGAGGGCGTCCAGATCGATCGCGAGACCCAAACCTTGGCGACCATCACAATTCAAAATTATTTCCGGCTTTACCAGAAGCTGGCGGGCATGACTGGTACGGCCGAGACTGAAGCCGCAGAGTTTCACGACATTTACAAACTCGACGTCAACATGATTCCGACGAATCAGCCGGTGCGCCGCACCGATTTCAACGATCGCATATACAAGACGCGCCGCGAAAAATACAATGCGGTCATCAAGGAGATCAAAGAAGCGCATGCGAAAACCCAACCCGTGCTGGTTGGAAGCGTGAGCGTGGAAGCTTCCGAGTTACTAAGTCGGATGCTAAAGCGCGAGAAGATCCCGCACAACGTGTTGAACGCGAAATTTCACATGCAGGAAGCCGAGATCGTGGCGCGCGCGGGTCAACCGGGCACAGTCACGATTTCGACCAACATGGCCGGCCGCGGAACAGATATTAAGCTCGGCCCGGGCGTAACAGAGCTCGGCGGTTTGAAGGTAATTGGGACCGAGCGCCACGAGGCGCGCCGAATCGATCGACAGCTACGCGGACGTTGCGCGCGACAGGGCGACCCTGGCGCATCGCGGTTTTATGTCAGCTTTGAAGACGACCTGATGCGCAATTTCGGCGCCGCAGACCGGATGACGAAAATCATGGAGCGCTTCGGGCTCGAAGAAGGTCAGGAGCTCGAACATCGATGGCTCAATAAATCAGTCGAGACCGCGCAGAAACGCGTGGAGCAACGCAATTATCTAATTCGAAAACGCACGCTCGATTTCGATGACGTGATGAACATGCAGCGCGAGGTCGTTTACACCTATCGCAATGAAGTCATCGATTCCGAGGAGCCGCGCAAACTCATCTTCGAAGTAATCGACGAAGCCGTGCCTGCGAAAGTGAAAGAATATCTCGATGTCGATGAACCTAATTACACCGGCCTCATCCATTGGGTGAACACAACGTTCCCGCTCGGATTAACCAAGGAAAAAGCACAGTTCGACACGCGCACAGTTGATGAAAACGCACAGTTTTTGGTCGGGAAGATCAAAGACGCGTACGAGCGGAAATCGAGCCACGAAGAGCCGACTGCGGTAAAAAGCCTCGAGCGCTACATCATTCTTAACGCCATCGATCGCCTCTGGCAGGAGCATCTCTACGCCATGGACGCGTTGCGCGAAGGCGTTTATCTCCGCGGTTATGCGCAAAAAGATCCGCTCATCGAATACAAGACCGAGGCTTACGACATGTTTGTGGAGCTAATGGCGAACATCAAAAACGAAGTGCTAAACAATCTTTTCCGCAGCACTTCGAACCTGCAGGCATTCGAGAATTTTCTGGCGACACTGCCGCAATTCTTGATGCGTGAACATGCGCCAACCGCGCCCACGGCGAGCGCTGACGCGCGCATGCGTCAGCCCGTTGGCGCCATGGCAGGGGTCGCAGCGGGAGATGGCGACGGAGCAGGGGAAGTATCGATCGATCTTCCGGTCCGTCGCTCGATACCAAAAGTTGGCCGCAACGAGCCGTGCCCCTGCGGTAGCGGGAAGAAATATAAGAACTGCTGCGGCCGCGTCGCGTAAATTATAGCCGCGCGTCGTCTCAGCCTATCATTCCGAGCGAAGTCGAGGAATGGAGCGAGTGGGACGGGCGACACGGACGGAAATGCCGCGAGGTAGCGGCGAGAGAGTCGGGAGACGAACGAGTTCAATCTTTAATTGCTTCTGAAATGTCGAGAGATGTCTCGACTCCGCTCGACGTGACAAGTCAGGATGGTGACCAGCGTTTTGCCGCATCACCCGGCTACACGTGGTGGCTATGACGGGTGGCGGCAAGATACTGGCAAAAGACGGCCGCAAGAGCGAGGGAGACGAGCACAACGGGAGTAGAACCTGCGAGAAAGAGGCGTCCGGCCCAACCGGGGTCCTCGCCGCGAGCCACGTCTAGCAGCTCCGGCACCAGGAATCGCGCGGCCGCTAAACACACGAGCAACTGAGCAACGACGGCCGCCTGAATGGCGCGCCGCGGACTGCGCAACGCGAGAAGTGAAAGAAGCAACATCGCAGGAGGAACAATGATTGCGATTAGCTGAACCAAGTAATCCACGATGGGCTGTGGCACTCCGAACTGCAGGTGACGGAGCAACGTTTGGGAGACGTAAAAAATAAGCCCCAGGGCAAAAAGCGCTTGCGCGGCAAGAGCGATCTGAAGCTTCGGTGGGAGGGACGAAGCGCTCATTTTCGAAAGCGGTCCGGGGCCTAACGAGAGTTAGCCTGAAGTGCGTCGAAAGCGGGGTGTTTTCTACCCTCGTTTCTCGAGTTCATATGTCGTTATTTCCAGCGCGTGGCCATCGGGATCGCGGAAATAGATCGAATGCGAAATTTCGTGATCCTGGAATTCGAATTCGATTCCGCGCTTTTCTAATTCGCGTTGCGCTGCGAGAAAATTTCCCCGGTTTGCGCGAAAGGCGAGGTGAAGCATCCGAAGTTCGCGGTGACTTAACGATGTCGATTTTGCGTTCGGCTTCGCGGGGAACAAGGCAATCCCGGTGTTTCCTTTTCCGATAAAAGTCGGCACACCGTCCCACATGCCTTCATGAAGCCGCTCGAATCCGAGAACTTCAATATACCATTTCACTGATCGCCCGATGTCGCGCACACCGAGAGCTACATGATCGATTCCATCGAGTTGCATGGGAAGGCCGAATTAGAATTTAGAGCGTACCTCACAAATAGGAAATGCGATTGGTAGGCGCGACCGCCGGGCGCGCCGCTCAATGGGGATAATCCACTCGATCGTTCAGCTTCCCCGTTCGTAATGCTTCGAGAAATGCCGTGTAATCTTTGAGTTCGTGTCCAACGGCGTGCCAGACCACCTTTGGCTTCGCGTTATTGTTCGCGAGTTTGGCGATCAAGACGTGAAAGCTGTGATCGATTCCGCCGCGCTCGTAATGGACAACATAATAATCGCCGCCAACCGCCGCCCAAATCAGGCGCTTCCATGGGAGCGTTGCGTCCGTGACGGCATCAGTCACATTCCAATTTTGGCCCGGGTCCGCGATTTTGCCTTTGTCGTCGGCGCAAAGGGCAACAATGGCGGGTGGCAAATCCCTGGTTGAATGGACCTCGTGAAAGCGCGAGGAATCCAGCAACGCTTTCCGATCTTCCGCGGGAAGTTTCGTAACATCTGCGTAGCACACGCTCTGAATTGCCACAGTGAGAAGTAAGCAAAGGCTAAGATCTTTCATGCGCATCGTCCGTCCAACGAGTCGCAATTCAGCAGCGGGCTGTGTGGTGCGCAAGCTTTAATCAGTGAGCGACCTCGCTCGATCCGCTTTCACTTCAGTTCCGCCTTGCTGAATGCTCCTAGCATTTCTTCTTCCGATGGCGGTTGTAAGACGTTATGTGCTGCAAAATCTTGGGCTTGCGGATAACTGCTAGAGCGAATGCGTTCGGCAGCTTTCGCCAGGTCGTAGGGTGTATGGCGAAGTTGAACATCAGGCCCAAGTAAGAGCCAGTACGCACCAGGTTCTCCAAACGGCATTCCCACACTCCCAGCATTCACGACTCGAGTTCTTCCGACCATTCGGTCGAACTGCATATGGGTATGACCGCAGACGACCACACGTGCGTTGAGCTCTCCGAAAATTGGTAAGAGACGATCTTCAGACGTAAGACGGGTGAAGCCCTCTGTTTCGCTGCGCGGCGTACTGTGGCAGAAAAGTACCTGGCCGAGGCCATCGATCTCCAGCTGGAGCGTTTTAGGCCAACGCGCGAGCACCGGCGCGAATTCCGGCTGCAGTTGTGAGGCAGTCCAGCGGTAGATTTCGATGATACTTTCTGGAGGACGCGCACCTGTCATCGTGCCCCAGTAAGTGACCGATCCGCTGCGGGCTCCGGCCATTTGAGCCAGGATGGCCAGTTCGCCATTGCCGTAGATGAAGTGTGTAGGTACGTCCAAGTCCAACAAACGTCCGAGCGTTTCGCGAGGCATGGGGCCGGGAATGACATCACCTCCTACTACAATCTGATCAACGCCCGCTTTATGAGCTTCTTGAAGGACTGCCTCCAGCGCCGGCAGATTCCCGTGAATATCGTAAAGCGCAGCGACACGCATAACACGTAGTGCGGTGAGGCCGGCTAGCTCGCGAATGCTTTCGGAGTTGGCTTCATCGAGGGATTAGATTTTCGCACGTGGTTCGTCAATGAAACGATCATCAAACGGTCACTCGCACTCGCGGGCCTGACCGCCGCAAACAGGACACCGCTCGACGTCACAGCCGAAGATGTGGATTTGTCCTTTCGTGACGCCGCAGTCGTGACAGGGCTCCTCCCGCTCCGCACCCCAGTCTTCCTCTTCCTCTCCATAGCGGATGCGATCGTAAATTTTGTCGCTAATACGAAACGTCGTGGGTATGCCTTTTTCTGTCACGCGGCTGTAAATCTAACGAGAAAGCGATAAGCCACGGCAGGGTGTCATGGCAAACACGCTGAACTTATTTCGTAATGGGGCGTTGGCTTCATCGAGTGGTTAGATGCGTTAACCGCAGAATCTCCGGATGAGGAACGACAAGGACTCACAGGAAAACGATGCTATCGCGAGATGGTTTCTCGGGCTCGACAGAGGACCCTTGCCGGATGATGAATGCAGCAACTACGAACGCGACAAAACACGCTACTGCAGCCCACCAGTGGTCAAGCAAGATGCTCGCGCATACGCCCATGAAAAACATGAGCAGAACAGAAAGCCGCCAGCACAGCGACCACAAAGGCTCGCCATGCGGGAAACAAGCCACTCTGCTGCTGAGCATTGGTATGTGATGGCGCTACCATCTAACGAGAATTCGACCTCACAAATCCGCAATTAATTGCAGATACAATCTATCTGATTCGGTGGCTATATGGTCACCGATTTCCATGCCGCGGCATGCGCGCGGACCGGGTAACCGAAGCCCTTGAGCGTAACCTCGCCGAGGTCTTCGAATAAGAGGCCTTTGCCGAGGCACAACTCGGCGATTGCGTTTGATACAAGGATTTGTTCCGGCTGCGCGTGAGCGCATAGGCGGGAGGCCAGCTGAACTGTCGAACCAAACAGATCGTTATGTTGTTCGACAGGTTCTCCCGCAGCGGCACCGACTCGAACCTTGAGCGAGTGGTCGGGATTCGCCCTCGCATGCTTCTCTAATTCGCGCTGCACCTGAATTGCGCATCGAACTGCGCTGGCCGGCGAGATGAAGCATGCCATGATGCCGTCACCAGTATGCTTGATCTCGCGACCGCCCAGGGCGGACAAGGCGTCGCGTACGATCGTGTCGTGCACGCCGAGAATTGCAAGCGCCGCTTGGTCGCCGAGCGATTGAGTCAACGTCGTCGAATTGACAACGTCCGTGAACAGAACAGTGCGGATTCCGGGATCCCGTGAATCGGCTCCGCCTGGTAGCACGACTGCACCAGCATCGTTCGTTTCCGCGCTACCGAGAAATCCCTCTGCTACTTCGGGCTGTATTTCAATGATCTTTTCGGCCATCATTCCATGAGCTTCGCGATGCACGCATTCTGCCGCTTCAGCATTGGGTGCATGGCAGAGACAATAGAGTTTGTTTCCGCTCTCGTTAACCCAGTATTTGCTGTACTCGACGCCATATTTCCGCTGCGTCTCCATATCCTTCGCGTGAGCCTTGGCGATATCCTCCGGAGTGGTTCCCTCCGGGAGCTCGTGAATGT
>JBKPLX010000143.1:0-13404 GCA_046731855.1 Verrucomicrobiota bacterium
TGATCGACTAAGGTTGGTCGGGAAATTTTGAGCGGGGCGAGATTGTCTCGCCGGTAGGAAGCATTACCAGTAAAGTTGTCGGGAACTAAATCTGGTAACGCCCGATGCGCGTCATCGTCGCCCGCTCAAATTCTTTTATACCATCAAAGTGTAAAAACACAATGCCTGGCCCAACAACGTTCTCCCGTAGTTGGATTCGTGCTGCATTGCCGCTCCGGCGCTTTTATTCGTCACTTCGTTCTACGGAAATGGCGGAACGAAGTTCGCTCAACGACTGCCGGGAGCTAGGAATTAAACGGAGACTAACCCAGCCGGTGTTCTTATGAATTAGCACGGCTTCCAAAAAGCCGGTCGGGTGGCCGTGGATTACGTCGATAGTTCACTGGCTGTCTTGATACAGTCGGCGCTCAATTCAAAGATACCGACCGCCGAATGTATCCCTGTCAAATGCTTAAGATCGCCATCGTAGATCAAACTGAAATCCCTTTTGAAGGCGATTTTTCGGATGTGTGTCTTGGCGTAGATTGAGCATTTCACTCGTACGAGGCAGCGGCCGTTCGCATTTTGAAACGGCCACCCTTTCACGATGGCGTTTTTCAGCTATCCCAAGTCTCTTAGCCCATCAAAAACCGGCGTACAATACCAATCGCGCCCAGAGCCGCGCCAAGCAACATTGCCGTTGACCCGCCATCAGGTACAGCGCCACCCGGAGCGGTAAACAGCGCCCAGCCAGAGAGCCCGTGACCGAAGCCAATGCCAGGAATCGTAATCATGCCACTCAGATCGCCGACATACCAAACTTCAGCGGTACCGCCGCCAGGCCCACCGTAATGCGCAAACAGGTAACTATACGTACCTTGGGTGCCAAGGTTTACCGTCGTATCCGTACCTCTCAGCGCAAGGATAGCTGGCCCGCGCAATGGACCAAAGTCGTTCATTGAGCGAGTTACCAAAATGTCATGAGGGCCGATGATTACATGACCTGAGTCACCGAGCGACAAACCGATCATGAAGTTCACATATTGTGTAATATCGCCATCGCCCTCTGGCACGGGAGGCTGGGCTTGGCCCAGCTCGTGTTTGTCACCGATTGTAAGGTTGAAGCTGGGTGGCATCGGCACCTTATAGGCGCTGGCATTTTGACTGAACGCAAACGTTGCGGCACAAAAGGCCGCAGCGATCAATGCGAGCTTCTGTGTAGGAGGTGTGTTTAGTTTCATTCGAACTCTTGTAAACAGCAACTTTAATACCACTCTAAGCTGTTTTTAGAAACAGTCGTAAGCATTTCTTCCATAATGAGTTAGTTGAATAAACGAATGGCAGGTAAGCCGGGGGAAGTGTAAGGCATTCCGACGCGAATTATTACAACCACTCGGTAATAGGTCGGAAGGCGAATTGGACCGCATGTTCGAAGTTAACGTAAAGTGCTCCGACGTAAGGTATTCCGACGTATTGGAAAAAATTGTTCTCCCTATTCCTCGAAATCGTAAGATAGTCCGACGCTCTTCAGCCATTCCAACCACCCACTAAGTGCGTTTTACTCGCGAAGGTGCGCAGCATTTAGAAGCCATGGTGCGACAACACAAAGCATGAAGACCACGATCGGTGCGACCGAGGATGTGAGAGTTTAGTCCTAGACTCCAGCCCGTTTCGGCCCAAGGGGCTTCGCGTTCGCGTGGTTTAAGATTGAGAACGGCGACATTGGTGTTTATTCACGGCGGCGCATTCCAACAGGGAGTGGCGCGACAAGCCAGCACAAAATGAACTGGTCGGACCCCTTTTTTTTGCGTCAGTTACCGTGCAAAATGGACATTGGCGGAAATAGGCGAATTTCCCTGCACTTGTTATGCCGAAGCGTTATGCGAAACACCTCTCGCGCCGTATTTACGAGGGAACCGGTGAGGGAGGGATTCGAACCCTCGGTAGCCTTTTGGGCTACGGCGCTTTAGCAAAGCGCTGCTTTCAACCACTCAGCCACCTCACCAAAAGCAGAGTGAGAATATCGCGAAGAATTGTTGATTGCCAATTGCTGATTGCTGATTGAAGTGATGGACTATGATCAGCGAGGAAGCAGCGCGCACTCGAATTCTGGAAGCGGTCAATCCCAGGCCGGAACGAACGATCCTGCTTTCGGATGCGCTGGGCTGTTTTAGCGCTCGTAACGTTGCCGCAGAAATACCGCTGCCGGCTTTTAACAATTCTGCGATGGATGGATACGCCGTTGTAGCAAGCTCCGGCTTGAAAGGCGTGCGATTGCGCGTGACGGGCGAGCAACCGGCTGGCGTTGATCGACAACTCCGGATTTCTGCTGGTGAGGCGGTCCGGATTTTTACGGGGGCGCCGATACCTGCTGGCGCGGACGCGGTTGTCATGCAGGAAGACACCACGCGCGAAGAGGACGAAGTCGTGGTGAATGTGGATGTTGATCCCGGCGAGTTCATTCGGTGGCACGGTTGCGATTTAGCAGAAGGCCAGAAAATTCTCGGGCGCGGCGAATGGATTCGTCCAACGACGATTGCTCTTCTGGCTTCCCAGGGTTTTGCTGATGTGACAGTCGGCGGTCAGGTAAACGCAGCAATCGTTTCTACTGGCGACGAGGTCGTCACGCTGGGAACGAAACTGAATCAGGGGCAAATCTACGACAGCAATTCGATGTTGCTTCAGGCTCTGGTGCAACAGTGCGGCGCATCTGTGAAGTCCGCCGAACATTGCCCCGACCAACGCGAACGATTGATCCAAGCGCTCCAGCGCGGAATTGAAAGTCATATTCTAGTTATTACCGGTGGCGTTTCAGTCGGCGAGCATGATCTGGTTCAGGCGGCGTTGCGCTCGCTCGGCGCAAGGATCGATATTTGGCGCGTGGCGATCAAACCGGGGAAACCATTTCTCTTCGGTGAATGCGCTGGATGTGCTGTATTCGGTTTGCCAGGAAATCCCGTGTCAGCGTTTGTCACTTTTCTGCAGTTTGTGCGCCCAGCGATTTTGAAAATGACAGGCGCAAACAACTTCGATCTGCCGAAAACATCGGCAAGATTGACCGTCGATCTCGCGAACGAAGGCGATCGCCCTCATTACGTGCGCGGCAGAATCGAGAACGGAACGTTCGCGCCCATCGGGCGCCAGGAATCGCATGCGCTTTTTGGGTTGAGCCAATCAAACGCGCTATTGCGACTCGCGGTGGGTGAGTCGTTGAAGGCCGGTGCGATTGTCGATGTTCGAATGTGGGATTAGCGAGGGGCATTCTCTCTGCAAAATAGGAACAGCGCTTTGATCGATTTCGGCCGAAAGCAACTTTGCGAATGCCAAATGCTTGGCTGCGTGGGATTGACAGGCAATGCGCGCATTTCTAGCTTACTCCGCTTGAATACAGGAGTGCTCACCGCGTTTGCACGAAGTCCGGCCGATCAAATTCGTGCGGATGCGGAACGGCTTTCCCACATCATAATGGAATTGCAGCGCTGCTTTGTGCTGCGCCTGTGCAAGGAGCTTGCGCCCGGCAACGTTTCGTTCCCGCAATTTTTTCTTCTCGCGTACCTCGACCAAAAGGAAGTTCTCACCATGTCTGCCATCGCGCAGAAAATGGGCCACACGACCGCTGCGGCAAGCGGTTTAGTCGCGCGCTTGGAAAATCTTGGCTACGTGGTGCGCTCGGTTGCGCGAGATGACCGGCGCAAGGTAATGGTTTGCATTACGGCGAAAGGTTCGGCACTGGTCAGGCGGATTCGAGAGGAGATGGTTGGTAATCTGATGAAAATTCTAGATCACCTTACGCCGAACGAACAAAAGGCTTGGCTGCAGATTTACGCTAAAATTTACGAGTATTGCCAATCGAAATGATTTCCATTTATCAGGCCGCATGCTATTTGACTGCGATAAGATAGCGAGCGGTGAATCCGTAGGCTGGTTTTCGCTCATCTAATCGCCAAACCTGTATGAGAAGAATTTTTATTTTCCTTGGGATGTTTGCAGTCTGTGGCATCCTTAGCCTGCGAAGTTTTGGGGGTACTGAAACAAGAAGGTCCGGCAGCGGAACGGGGTCCGCCGGCAAGGTTCCTACCTTTACGCTGGATCAAGCGATCCTCATGGCGCTGCAACAGAATCCTGCTCTTCTGAACGCTGAGCAGGAGATCAAACGCACCAAAGGCGTGATCATCCAGGTTCGCGCGCAGGCCCTGCCGCAAGTCACGGCCCAGGCGACATATGACTGGACTGATCCCAACCTTGTTAACGCCCGAACGGCGAGCACGTCGGCTGTGACGACGGGGACTCCACCCACGGGCACGGGCACAGGCACAGGCACAGCTGGCTCCCTTCTCGAGTCGCCCCAGTCGCAGGTGAGACAGGGTGAAGCACCTGCAGCTGCCGCTGCTGCCGCGCCAACGGCGACACCAGGTGTTAGAAATACGGAACTGAGCGACGTATCGTACACCATCTCTGTTATCGGATCGCAGCTGATTTTTAGCGGCACAACCCCCAATCAGATTCGCGCTACGTTTTTCCAAAGGGACAGCGCCTACTTCGCTTTCCGGAATGTTTTGGATCAACTCATCGCGACTGTTAAGACGCAGTTTTACCAGATCGTGGTCAATCGAGAGCTCGTTAAGGTAAACGAACAATCAGTGGAGCTTCTGAACGCTCAGTTGAAGGATCAGCAGAACCGTTTCGAGGCGGGAACGGTTCCGCGATTCAACGTGCTACAAGCAGAGGTAGCGTACTACAACCAACTTCCGCAGCTCATTACCGCTCAGAATAACTTGCGAATATCGAAGTTGACGCTGGCGAAGACTCTCGGTCTGTACTTTCAACCAATGCGCGGTGAAGAACCGCCATTAGATGTAGTCGGTGAAATGCCATATATCCCGCGCACCATCGCGCTCGCTAATGCGATCGAGATGGGAAAAGAGCGGAGGCCGTTTCTCAAACAAGCACGAGCCAACGTCCTGAACCAGCTTCAGCAAGTACGAGCGACCGCAGGTCAATATCTGCCTACGATCACCGCCTCCGGTGGCGGCGAATGGGTTAGCTCACCAGTTAATTCGAGCTGGCACGATATTTCAAAAGGCTGGGTCGCGGGGGTTCAGGGCAGCCTGCCAGTCTGGGATAGCGGCTCGATCGCTGGCCAGGTTATACAGCAGCGCGCTCTCCTTTCGGAAACTAAAATCACCTACGATGACGACGTTCGGCAGGTGGAGCTGGAGATCCAACAGGCCTACTCGAATTTGCAGCAGAACCGCGAATTGATTGTAAGCCAGGAAAAAAACGTGGAGCAAGCCGAGGAGGCGCTTCGTCTCGCCAAAGCGCGTCTGGACGCTGGTGCGGGAGTTCAGTTGGATGTGCTCAACGCCCAGGTCCAACTTCTGACTGCGCAATCGACCCGTTTGCAGGCCCTTTTCGGATACAATTCTTCGTTGGCAGAATTTGACCGGGCCACCGGGGCGCAGAGCACTTACCAGGAGATGTTCGCTGACCTCGCCCCACGCGCGACGAAAACGAAAACCTATTACACCGGCAGCGGCGTGGATGCGGAAGGCAAACGGAAAGACGCTGACGATGACCCGCCGCGAGTTTCGTCTGGAAGATCACGAACCTCACGTTCGAAATAAGGATTCCAATTCGAAGGTCCAACACGCGATTGTCATCCTGAGCGGGCGAAGGGTCTCTGATTATTTCCTGGCTTTCCACCAATGAGAAACAGAGATGTTTCGCTCCGCTCAACATGACAGGAGAGAGGCGACTGGGTGATTTTTGAGTTTGGAGCTTATTTGGGACTTGTGTTTTGCGATTTGGCGCTTCGATAGCGATGCAGCTTCCCTTCGAGCAATTTCCCGCGTTGACCGCGATCGGGATCTGCCGTCACGCTTTTACGGAAAGAATTCCGGGCATCGACGTTTCGCACGATAAAGGCGAAGTACTAAAGCGGCTCGACACCGCGCATCGCGAAATTCGCAGCGCGATTGGCATGGGCGATTGGCCTCTGTTCAGCGCCCAACAGATTCACGGAAACAAGATTGCAGTTGTCGATAGCGGTAACCACGGCTCTGCAAGCCGTGAATTTCCCCACCGTGATGGCATCATCACAAATCAACGCGGTGTCGTGCTAGGCGTTTACGTAGCCGACTGCTGCGCGGTTTACATTATCGATCCTAAAACCCCGGCCATCGGTCTGGTTCATTCCGGCCGCAAAGGGACTGAGCTCGGTGTCGTTCCGAACGCGATCAGGCAAATGATGGATCGCTTCGGATCAGATCCTGCGGACATGATCGTGCAACTCAGCCCCTGCATTCGCCCGCCACATTACGAGGTCGATTTCGCGGCGGAAATTGTCCGGCAATGCCGCGCGTCTGGCGTGAAAACCATTCATGACTCCGGCGTATGCACTGCCTGCGATTTAAAACGTTATTACTCGTATCGGGCCGAAAAAGGAAAAACCGGCCGCATGCTGGCACTGCTCGGACTGGAATAAGAACGCCAACATCTATATAGCCACCGCGCTGTGTCGCCGTGTTTACTAAAACGCCCCGATACAGCGGGGCGACTACAACGACGCCTCTTCGATGGACTCGCGACTCAGCGGACAAATTCCACGTTTCTTTGCGTTCGCAACGAAATCCAGGAATTCACGCGCTGCTGTCCCTAATTTCACCGTCATCGCTTTTTCAAGCGCCTGCGAGATGTTTAATCCGCTTAAGTAAACAAGTTTGAATGCTGCTTTGATTTCCTCTCGATCCTTGTTGCTGAAGCCGGCGCGGCGCAGGCCAACGACGTTTACTCCGAACACCGAATTGCGTTCCGCTGCGATGACAAACGGCGGCAGATCCTTCCCAAATGCGGAGCTGCCTTGCACCATCACCAACCGTCCGATGTGCATGAACTGGTGAAACGTCGAACCGCCGCCAAGAAATGCGCCGTCATCCACACGGACGAATCCAGCCAGCAAACAATTGTTCGCGATAATGACATTGTTTCCGATCTCGCAATTGTGCCCGATATGCGCGCCCGCCATCAGAAAATTCTTGTCGCCGATTTTTGTGGCGCTGCCTTCGGCTGTGCCGCGATGAATCGTGCAATATTCGCGGATGATGTTGTCGTTCCCAATCTCGAGCTTCGTTTTTCGTTGGGCCGAAAATGAGACATCTTGCGGCGGCGTACCGATGATCGCGCCGTGTCCGATAAGATTGCCAGAGCCAATCGTGACTTCTCCTTCAATGACGACGTGCGATTGCACGATCGTTTTTTCCCCAATCACCGCCTGCGGCCCAATAATCGAAAACGGGCCGACCTCCACGTTCGCACCGATTTGCGCCGCCGGATCGACAAGAGCGGTAGGATGAATCTTCGTACTGCGCATCTGGTTTCGGGATTTCGATATTCGGATTTTGGATTTTCCGTCCTACAACACGCCTGCTTCCTTGAAGCTAAAGTAACCGGGATTTCCTTCGGATGGTGCGCCGATGATAATGTGATCGAGCAATTTGATTTGCAACAGTTCCGCAGCTTCGGCCAGGCGTCTTGTCAGGCTGTGATCGGTTTGGCTGGGCGAAGCATCGCCGGAGGGATGATTGTGGACGACGATGACCGCATAAGCTGAATAAGTAATGGCTGGTCGAAAGATTTCGCGCGGATGAGCAATGCTCTCATTCATGCTTCCCACCGACACCGACTCGACGCGCATCAAACGGTAACGCGTGTCGAGCAAAACAACTCGGAGCGACTCAGTTCGCAGCATGCGCATTTCACGTCCCAGCAATTCATGAATCAATTCCGGCGAATCAAGTTTTTGCTGGAACAAAGGTTCCTGCGCGAAACGTTTTCCCAAATTAAACGCCGCTACCAATTCCAATGCCTTGGCCGGACCAATTCCCTTGATTGCCCTAAGCTCGTTAACAGAACAGCGGCTCAATTCCGCGAAGGACTTGTATTTGTTCAGAAGTTCGCGAGCGACCTCAATCACGTTCATTCCACGCCGGCCAGTGCGCAGCAAGATTGCGATCAATTCCGGATTGGTCAGCGCATCGGGACCTCGTGCGAGTAATTTCTCACGCGGCCGCTCATCCTGCGGCATCTCGCGGATTTTCAACTGCGCCATTTAATGTGGGAGCCGCCTTAGTTCCTCGATATCAGACGCGAAGTTGATCAAACATCTCGCACAGCACATCACCGAGAAAGAACAGTGCCTCGGCGTAAGGATTGGATTTGATTCCATCCAGCCCGCCTTGCGCCTCCCGAATCAAATCGCTGCCGGCTGCAATAGATTCATTTAGGGCTCCGTTAGTCGCGCCATTCTTCAAAAGCTCAATCATTTCCTCGACTCTCTCTTCGAGCACGAGCTGGCAACAACGTTCCCGTTCAAACTCCGATGCTGAGCGCAGAAAGGTCAAGACTGGCAGAGTGAACTTGCCTTTTCGAAGATCGGTCCCAAGGGTCTTGCCAGTGGCTCTTTCACTCCCAGCAAGATCCACACAATCGTCATAAATCTGATACGCCGTTCCAATTTGAAACCCAAACTTCTTGAATCTTTCGACAACGCTTGGGTTCGCGTCGCTGATCACGGCAGCCAGTTCTGCCGCTGCAGAGAACAGCGATCCTGTCTTCATTTCTACAATTCGCAGGTAGTCCTGAACGCCCAGGTTGAGATCGAATTTGCGCTGTGTCTGGATCATTTCACCGGAGCAAACCGTTGTAGCCGTCCGCGCAATCGCACGTCCAATGCCTGCGTTTTCAAAATTTGTCGATAACGTGAGCGCGTGCGCGAAGAGGCAATCGCCCAGCAAAACGCTGAGCGAATTTCCCCAGCGCGCGTTCGCAGTTGGCTGTGCGCGACGGCGCTCCGCTTCGTCCATCACGTCGTCGTGCACAAGTGTGGCGATATGAATCAGCTCAACAATGACGGCAAGATCGACGTGTCCCGAGTTGATCTCTCCGGTTGCGCCACCGGCCAGAAGTGTTAACAGCGGCCGCAAACGTTTGCCCCGGCTGCCGACTGCGTACACAACATAGCCTTCGATTGCCGGATCGAAAGCCGCCGTTTGCTGCGCAATGCGTGCCTCTACTTTTTCCAGATGCGGCTGAACTAACTTCGCCACTTTGGCCAGCGAGCCGGCGGGAGAACCGGCTGCTGCAGTCCCAGTCAGCCTCGGCCGTGAACGCGCGAAGAGTTCCACGAGGCGAGAATAGCGGGGTGGGTTGTGTGTTGTCAAAGGAACACGAGAGTAAATTTTCCGGGAACACGCGCCAACTTGCTGGCACCTTGCCTAAGGCACTCAGCGTTTTCGCAGCCAATGTTCGGTGCCGTACTTTTGTCCAGCGAGTTCGCGCGCCCGGTTCAAAATGTCTTCATCGACGTTTTGATTGCGGCGGTTGATGGACAAAGCCTGCGCGAATTGTTCGGTCAGGCTGTTCCCAAGCTTGATTCCCTGGATGCTTCCCTGTTGCAGCAATCCGCGGCGTGTGCGGCGTTGCGCTGCGCCAGCAATTTTGCGTCCATCGATTAGCACATCCGCGCGTACTGGGTTCGCAAAACAACTATAGCCGGCATCGCTGAGGCCGGTCCGAGCGGCTACCGTCACGCTTCCTGGGCCGCGTTCAGCTCCCTCGGCTACAACTGCAGGTTGTCCTGTTTCACGCAACGCATGGCACAGAGCCCGGTGAATCCTTTCATAAACCGATATCGATGATTCAGCAAAGGCTGAACCGGTGGTGGGAATCACAAGGGAATAGGTCAGATCTTCTCCATGAAACACAATTCCACCGCCAGTCCAACGCCGAACCAAATCGCGCTTGCGCTGGTAGCTGGCGACATCAGCAAATCGGCCAAAGTATCCAAATGAGAGGGCAGGGGACTGCCAGCGATAAAAACGAATTAGCGGAATCGTGGCGTATTCGAGCAGGGCTTCGTCGATCGCCATGTTCATCGCGGCCGAGTGAGGCGTGTGGTCGTAATACACATCGAGCGCAGCAAAAATCGTCATTCCGAGCGAGGTCGAGGAATCCCGTGGAATTGCCTTGAAGGGTGCAACACGGGATGTCTCGACTTCGCTCGACATGACAGTTAGCTGCGAAGTTCTTCTAAAATCTTGTCGACCGCTTCTCGTGGATTTCGGTGAGCAGTGATCGGTCGGCCAATGACAAGATAATCCGCGCCGGATTCAAGCGCCTCGCGCGGTGTCATTGTTCGTTTTTGATCGCCGGGCTCTGACCAGCTCGGGCGAATTCCCGGAACAACGATTTTGATCTTGTCACCAAATTCACGCCGGAGCGTCTTGATTTCGTGCGGACTGGCTACAACTCCATCGATCCCTGCTTCAACACCTACTTTCGCCAGGCGCAGCACCTGATTGTCGACTTTGTCCTGAACTCCAATTTCGCGCAGCGTGTCTTCCGTCGAACTCGTCAGAACAGTTACACCCAGGAGCAACATATTATTTCTGCGGGCCGCAATCGCCGCACGAATCATTTCGCTGCCGCCGCTCAAGTGAACAGTGAGCATCCGCACGCCCAGGCGGTTTACGGATTCGACCGCTTTGGCGACCGTGTTTGGAATGTCGTGCAGCTTTAGATCGAGAAAAACCGTGGAGCCTTCGGACGAAATCCCGCGCACAATTTCTGGGCCTTCCGCGGTATAAAGTTGCAGCCCGATTTTGAAAACCGAGATTTGACTGCGCAGCGTTTCAACGAGCTCAAGCGCTTCTTTTTTTGTCGGCACATCCAGCGCGACGATGATTTTGGCTTTTGTCATTCCGAGCGAAGTCGAGGAATCCCGTGACATCAGCTTTGGCTGGCATGCCGGAACGTCTCGACTACGCTCGACATGACCATATGCAAGTTTTCGCTCCTGCGAAGATCAATCTGTCGCTGAAAATCCTTGGCCGGCGGAACAATGGTTTCCACGAACTCGAGACACTCATCGCGCCCATTTCTCTCTACGATGAGCTCCGAATCGACAAAGGACGGCACGGAATCCAGTTTCGCTGCGACGATCCATCAGTCCCGCAAGACGACGACAATCTGGCTGTACGCGCGGCGAAGGCGTTCTTTGAGACAACTAAAATCGAGCCTGCGATTTCGATCAAGCTCAAGAAGAAAATCCCGCATAGCGCCGGACTAGGCGGCGGAAGCAGCGACGCCGCTTCCGTATTGCTGGCGCTCAATGAACTCTTCGAAGCGAAATTATCCCAGAAAGCGCTCGCTGAAATGGCGAAGCCGATTGGATCGGACGTTCCATTTTTTCTCGTTCAATCCGCGGCGTTGTGCAAGGGACATGGCGAAATGGTCTCGCCTGTGAAATTGAAAAGGCATTTTTCGGTCTTGTTGCTGAAACCAGCGTTTGCCGTCTCAACAGCATGGGCATACTCGCGCTGGCAAAATTCTCGAGAGATTCCGGGGATTCGTTACGAAGCGCAGAAATTCGCTGATCAGACTTTCGTGAATGACCTCGAACGACCCGTGCTCGAAAAATTTGTCTTTCTCGCGCGATTAAAAATGTGGTTGCTCAGTCAATCGGAAGTCGATGCCGTGCTCATGTCGGGCTCAGGCTCCACAATATTTGCCGTGACGCGAGCAGATGCGCATTCTCTGGCGAAACACGCCAAGGCAACGCTCGATCCGGAACTGTGGACGTGCGTGTGCAACACGCTCTAAGTCAGACCCGCGAGCGGCGGCGGCCAGAGTTGCGCGAATATTTTACCGGCCTTCGTTTGGGTTCGATTTTCGAAATGCCAGTACCGCCTTTTACTTCCATGATCTGGTCGCGCAAAAGCGCCGCACGCTCGAATTCGAGATTTGCCGAGGCTTCTTGCATCTCCTCCTCCAATTCGCGGAGCAATTCGGTCACATTGAAATCGCCGCCGGCCTCTTGAATAACGGAGGCAGCGATTTCTCGCCCGCGAAGAATGGTGTGCAAGCTCTCCTGCACGGCCCGCCGAACCGTTTGCGGCGTGATGCCGTGTTTCTCGTTGTATTCCAGCTGTTTGGCGCGTCGGTATTCCGAAATTGATATGAGCGCTTCCATGCTTTGGGTCACCTGATCCGCAAAGAGCACTACTTCACCGTTCACATGTCGTGCGGCGCGCCCTGCGGTTTGAATGAGAGAAGTCTCGCTGCGCAAAAAACCTTCCTTGTCCGCGTCCAGAATGCACACCAGCGAAACTTCAGGAAGATCGAGACCTTCACGAAGCAAATTGATACCCACGAGAATGTCGAAATCCGCCGCGCGCAATCCGCGCAAAATTTCTACTCTCTCGATTGCGTCGATGTCACTATGCAGGTATCGAACTTTCAATCCGACATCGCGCAGGTAGTCAGCCAGATCTTCCGCTGTTCGCTTGGTCAGCGTTGTCACCAGAACTCGCTCCCCTTTTTCCACGCGCTGACGACAGAGCTCAATCGTCTCGTCGATCTGATTCTTGAGTGGCTTCAGCGTGATTTTCGGATCGAGAAGTCCAGTAGGACGGATGATCTGCTCGACAACGAGCTGTGCACCCGGCGTGTGCACATCGAATTTTTCCGGAGGCTCATCTGTCCGCGAAACCCGAACTTCTGAATTGGATCGTGAGCGTTGCGCGCGTGCTCGCGATTTTTCGGAGTTGAGCATCGAGCGTTTTTCGCCTGCTACGGCAAACGGCACAAGTTCATCTTCCCCGATCCGTTGTCGCCGGTGCGGAACGTATCCTTTGTTTCCAACCACGCTGTTTTGAATTTCAAATTCTGCGGGTGTCGCACTGACGTAAATAAGCTGGTTCGTCATCTTCATGAACTCATCGAAATTGAGCGGCCGATTATCGAGCGCGCTGGGCAGACGGAACCCATAATTTACAAGAACGGTCTTGCGCGAGCGGTCGCCTTCATACATCCCGCCAATCTGTGGGATGGTGGCGTGCGATTCATCGATGACTACCAGAAAATCTTTCGGGAAAAAGTCCATGATCGTGTATGGCTTGGAGCCCGGCGGTCGTCCCGACAAATGTCGCGAGTAATTTTCGATGCCGTTGCAGAACCCCATTTCCTGCAACATTTCCAAGTCGTATTCGGTGCGCATCCGCAGGCGTTGCGCTTCCAGAAGTTTGTTTTGCGACTCCAATTCTTTGATTCGTTCTTCCAGCTCTTCGCGAATCGTGCGCAATGCGCGATTGAGTTTGTCCGCCGGTGTCACGAATTGCTTGGCCGGAAAAAAAGTAATGACGGACAGCGACTCGTGCGAGTGCCCGGTCAGAGGATCAAACCGCGTAATCGCCTCAATTTCATCGCCGAAGAACTCGATCCGGATCCCTTCTTCATCAGCGGAAGCGGGATAAACCTCGACTACGTCACCCCGGACGCGAAATCTGCCGCGTGCGAAGTTAACGTCGTTGCGTTCGTACAACATATCGATCAAGCGTCCGAGCACCGCTTCCCGTGATATGTGCTGGC